>DASZGF010000062.1:0-10206 GCA_035939115.1 Binataceae bacterium (SeqCode) | reverse complement strand
TGCCACCGCTATCTGCGCCGCCCACAGCGCTGCCACCACCTGGCGCTGCAGCCCACCGGTTGCTTCCACCACCACCAACCGTGGCTGAAGTTCACGCAGCCGTGCCACCAGCTGTTTGATCCCGCTTGCATTGTTGGCCAGCTGGGCACGTTCACCGCTGGGACGAACCGCCATTACCAACTCCGCCTTGCTTACATCAATTCCGACATACACTTCCTCCGCCATCGCCCCGCTCCTCCTCCATTTTTGCCCGCGTCCTGCCCCGCCTTGTAATCCGATGCGGGCTCGCTTCTGCGACACGGCCCTGTCGACTGTTCGGGCTGCGGACGCTTGGTTATCCGGGCGCGGCGACCCTTGCTCTCCCCCGGCTTTGTGAGACCTCGGTCGTTGCGGTCTACCGCGCCCTTTTCTATCTTGCGGCTCTGGTTTAAAGATACAAGGTCCTAAGTCACGGACTGTGACCTGCGTTTCGTTTAAAGCCATAGGGCCTTCAGGGTTTGACCGCGAGGGCGGGTGACGGAGGTTTTGATGGCGAAGGCAAGCTATTTCATTGGAGTCGATATCGGTGGAACCTTCACCGACGTGGTCCTGGCCGAGGCCGCGAGCCATCGCCTGTACACGGCCAAGACCCTGACGACTCCCGATAGTCCGGCCCAAGGCGTGATCGCCGCGATGCGCGAGGCGATGGACCAGGCGCAGGCAACGCCCGCCGACGTGCGGCGCGTGGTGCACGCGACCACGCTGGCCACCAACCTGATCCTGGAGCGCAAGGGTTCCAGGGTGGCCTACGTCACCACCAGGGGTTTCGGCGACCTGTTTGTAATCGGCAAGGAGCGCGTGGTCGGAGCGGACCGCTACAACGTGTTGCTGGAAAAATCGCCTCCGCTGGTGTCGCGCCGCCTGACGCTGGAGATCAGGGAGCGGATCAATCGCCTGGGCGAGGTAGTGGTGGCGCTGGATGAGCAGGCGGCAGTGGAAGGGCTGGCGCGGTTGGCCCGCGAGGATCCGCAAGCGGTGGCGATTTGCTTTTTCCATTCCTACGCGAATCCCGCGCATGAGCGCGCGATGGCCGAACTGGTGCGCAAGCATTTGCCTCGTGCCTATGTGGCGCTTTCATCCGAAATCTGGCCCGAGTTTCGCGAGTACGAGCGGGCCTCAACCACGGTGATGTCGGCCTACGTCGGTCCGACCATTTCCAGCTACGTGGAGACGCTGGACGCCGACTTGCGCAAGATGGGCCTGACGGGGTCCTTCGAGATCATGCAGTCCAGCGACGGCGTGATGTCGGCGGCGGCGGTGGCGCGCAAACCGGTCTATAGCGTCGAGTCGGGTCCCGCCGCGGGAGTTATTGCGGCCGCCCATTTGGGCAAACTGTGCAATCAGCCCAATGTCATATCCTTCGACATGGGCGGCACCACGGCCAAGGCCGGACTGATTCGCCATGGAGTGCTGCCCAACGATCCATGCCAGTTCGTCAATTTCCGTGTGCGAGCAACGGGAATCGTGCCAAAACCGGAACTGAACCGGGCAGCGCCGGGCGACGGCAACTCGCGCCGCGCGCTAAAGGGCACGCGCAAGGCCTACTTCGCCGAAGCCGGCGGTTTCGCCGACGCCAGGGTCTATGATCGCGCGAGGTTGAGTCCCGGCGACGTGCTCACCGGCCCGGCAATCGTGGAAGAACCGGACTCCACCACCGTCTGCCCGCCGGGTTACGCTGTTCGCGTGGACGAGTATTTGAACCTGCACATCAACCGCGGGTGATTGCCTGGCCTAATCCAATGGGCGCCTAGGTCGGCGAGGCCGCTAAAAATAGGCGGACAGGCGTCCCTGCCTGTCGATGATGCGCAAGATTTTTTCCTTGCGCTACCGAATACATGGCTGACTCTTTCCGTTGGAGGTCCACGAGTCCCCAATGATTATTACCGCCGGAGCCTTGGGAATTTTTAAAGGTGGCGCGAGCAAAAGATCTCGCGGCATCATCGACAGGCAGGGACGCCTGTCCCACTGTTGTTCACCGCACCGATCCCAGCCGCGCCTTCAAACCTTATCAACCGTTCCAGCTCAGGCAGAGGGCATCAACCGCGCGAAGGCATTAAAATTGGGGCCGCACATGTTGCTACGAAGATGGCGGTTACGGCGTCTTCTTCGTGACCAGCGGGTCGGCGTGGCGATGTACCAGGCGCCATTGATTGCCCTCGCGCCGGAAAATCTGAGTGACTCGCAAATCGGTATTACTTTCGCGCGAGCCGAGCCGCGATTTCCGCGACGTGACGTCCCTGGGAACGCGCCATTGCCAACTCGTTCTCGCTGACCGGACGGCTGCGGCCGTCGGCGCCGGCCAGACTCGTCGCTCCATACGGTCCGCCGCCGCTAATCTCATCCATGTTCCTCAGGCGCGCCTCTGAGTAAGGTAGTCCGATGATCACCATGCCCAGATGCAGCAGGGTAGTGTGGAAGCTGGTGATAGTCGTTTCCTGGCCGCCATGCTGGGTACCGGTGCTGGCGAACACGCTGCCGACTTTATCCACCAACGCATTGCGCGCCCACAATCCTCCGGTCTGATCCAGGAAATTACGCATCTGCGCGCACATGTTGCCAAAGCGCGTGGGCGTGCCGAAGATAATCGCGTCGGCATCGGGGAGACGATCAACGCTGGCAAGCGGTATGTGCCCGAATCGCGCGCGCGCTTCCAGCGCGCCGCTGCGCTTCAGAACATCTTCGGGAACCAATTCGGGAACCTGACAGAGCGTGACCTCGCCGCCCGACAGCTCGCGAGCGCCGGCCGCTACCGCTTCCGCAAGCTTATACACATGGCCATACATGCTGTAAAAAACCACCTGAACTTTTGCTGACATGCGACACCTCTTAAAGAGAGGAGTGAGGGGAGAGAAGTGAGGAGTGAGAGTGCAGAGCCAAGATCATGTCTCTTGTATTCCGGTGCTTTCTATTTTCCTTTCTCTTCTCTCACTTCTCACTCCTCTCCCCTCACTCTTCTCACTCGAACATTAACACGCTGCGGGCGACCTCGCCGGCCTTCATTGCGCGGAAGGCCTCGTTGATGTCCTCGATTTTGCCCCGGCGGCTGATCATGTCGTCGAGGTTGAGCCGCCCGTCCAGGTAGAAGTTGATATAGCGGGGCATATCGATCCGGAAGCGGTTGGAGCCCATCAGCGTGCCCTGGATCTTGCGCTCGGATAAGAACATTGCGCCGTCAAGCTCGACCTTCTGGCCGAACGGAATCATCCCGATGATCGTCGCGGTGCCGCCCGGGCGGATGCATTCGAAGCATTGTTCGGCCAGCTTCTTGAGTCCCACCGCTTCGAACGAATAATCGGCGCCGCGCCCTCCCGTCAGCGATTTGATCTCCTTGACCGGATCGCTCTGCGACGCGTCGATAGTGTGGGTCGCGCCGAACTTGCGCGCCATCGCAAGTTTGTTCTCGAACTGGTCCACGGCGAAGATCCGGCCCGCCCCCGCGATGCGCGCACCCTGGATGGCGGAAATGCCGACACCGCCGCAGCCGAACACCACCACATCGGAGCCCGGCTCGATTTTGGCCGTATTCAGCACCGCGCCTACGCCCGTGGTGACGCCGCAGCCGATCAGCGCCGCGCGGTCCAGCCCGATCTGCTCGGTGATCTTCACCAGCGCGTTTTCATGCACCAGCATCTTCTCGGCGAAGGTGCCCAGCGTGGCCAGCGTATGGATCGGCTTTCCATTCTGGGACAGGCGCGGCTTTTCATTCTTGCCACGCATCCCGGTGCCATTGTTGACGCACAGGTTGGGATGGCCTGACAGGCATTGATCGCAATGCCCGCAGAAGACCGAGACGCAGGAAATCACGTGGTCGCCCGGCTTGACGTAAGTGACCGCTTTGCCGACCTTATCCACAATCCCGGCTCCTTCGTGCCCCAGCACGGCGGGCGCCGGATGAGGCCATAGACCCTCGGTGAAATGCAAGTCGCTGTGGCATACGCCGGTGGCCACCATCCGCAACAGCACTTCATGCTCCTGCGGTTCGTCGATATCAATCTGCTCGATGGTAAGGGGTTTTTGGGCGCCTTGAAAAATTGCAGCTTTCATATGATTCTCCCCGTGGATTAGTTGGGTTATGTCCGGCCGTTGGGTGGCGGCCGAAAACCGTCGCGCTTGACGATACATCTTTAGCCCGCGCAATCGCCAGCGCCGCGTAGGCCGGGTCAAACGCAAAAGCCTGATTGCTCAAACCACTTAACTGCTTCTCCCTGACCAGGGAGAGGGTAGGGTGATGTATTAATTCGGCGCGATGCGCTGGGAGCCGGTCGTTGCCGCGGCGCCGCCGTCAGCTTGCATCCGGATTTCGCCGTCGAACCGGGCTCCCTCGCAGATGGTCAGCGAACTGGTGTGGATGCGGCCCTCCACTCGGGCTGCGGGGCCCAGCACGACCTGGTCCACGCCGATCACGTCGCCGTGCACCTCGCCCAGGATGAGCAGGCGCGGTGCGCGGATCTTACCCTCGATTTTGCCCTCCGCGGTCACTACCAGCAGCTCCACCGAGCTGACCTCGCCGCGGAATTTGCCCTCGATTCGGACCGGCTCCTGAAAAATAAGCTTGCCCGCGATGTTGGTATTGCGGCCCACCGCCACACGGGTGCGTTCGTCCACCCACGCCTGCATCGGCGCTCGGGGAACCTGCGCGGTAGGCAAGGGCGGATCGAAGTCTCGGCTCATGGATGATGTACCTGCGACTTTGGACTCGTCTCCTGCGCGTCAGCTTAGCCCTGCTTCAGGGCGCCGGAAAGACGTGGCATGCGACTGCATGCCCGCCCGCGCCGGCCTCCAGCTTCGGAATCACCGTTCGGCAGACATCCTTGGCATAAGGACAGCGCGGATGGAAGCTGCATCCGGGCGGAGGATCGACCGGGCTGGGCATTTCTCCCGGCAGCCGGATTCGTTCAGGCTTGCCGGTCGGATCGATCGAAGGCACAGCGGACAGCAGTGCGCGGGTGTAAGGATGGCGCGGATTGGTATAAATCTGATCGCTGGTGCCCAATTCGACAATTTTGCCCAGGTACATAATCGCGACGCGTTGGCTGATGTGTTCCACCACCCGCAGGTCGTGCGCGATAAACAGATAGGTAAGCTTGAGCTGCTCCTGGAGATCCTGGAGCAGATTGATGATTTGGGCCTGGATCGATACATCGAGCGCGGAGACCGGCTCGTCCAGCACCAGGAAGCGCGGATTGACCGCCAGCGCGCGGGCGATCCCGATTCGCTGGCGTTGGCCGCCGGAGAATTCATGCGGATAGCGGGTGAGCGCGTCCGCTTCCAGCCCGACCATCCGGAGCAGTTCGACCAGCCGCTCCTGTTTCTCCCGCCCTTTTGCGAGCTTGTGGATTTCGATCCCCTCGCCGACGATTGCGCCCACGCGCATGCGCGGATTGAGCGAGGCGTAAGGGTCCTGGAAAACGATCTGCATCTGGCGGCGCAAATGGCGCATTTCGCGGCGTCCAAGCGCCGAAAGATCGCGGCCCTCGAATATGACTTGTCCGCTGGTCGGTTCGATCAGCCGCAGGATCAGCCGCCCCAGGGTCGATTTGCCCGACCCCGATTCTCCCACCAGGCCCATCGTTTCGCCGGGCTCGATGCTGAGGTTGACCCCGTCCACCGCCTTGACGGCGAGCTTTCTGCGCGCCAGCAATCCCTGGCCGCCCACGGGAAACTCCTTGTACAGGTCGCACGTGCGCACCAATGGCTGCCCCGCAGCTGCATCGGATGCGGCCAGGCGCGCCGCGCCAGGCGAGCTTTCAGACACGGATGCAGGCGACATAATGGTCGGGGCGTTTGGCCTCCAGGGGCGGGTCGATACGGGTGCAGTCATCGATCGCCATCGTGCAGCGGGGGTTGAAGCGGCATCCGGGCGGCGGGTCCGCGGGATTGGGAATCGTGCCGGGAATCGCCTGCAGCCGCCGATGCTTGTGGCCGCCGATCCCTGGGATCGATTGCAGCAGGCCCCGGGTATAGGGATTGAGCGGATGGGCGAAAAGCTCGGCGGCTCCGGCCTGTTCCATCACGCGCGAAGAATACAGGATGGTGACGTCGTCGGCATACTCGGCCACGACCCCCAGGTCATGGGTGACCAGCAGCACGGCGAGGTTGAACTGTTGCTGCAACTCGCGGATCAGGTCGAGGATTTGCGACTGGATAGTGACGTCGAGCGCGGTCGTCGGCTCGTCCGCGATGAGCAGTTTGGGCCGGCACGACAGCGCCATCGCGATCATCACCCGCTGGCGCATCCCGCCGGAAAGCTGATGGGGATAATCGTCGATACGCCGCTCGGGGTCGGCAATTTTGACCACGCGCAACATGTCGATCGCCCGACTGCGCGCCTCGGCGCGCGAAGTTTTCTGATGCAGCCGCACGGCTTCGGCAATCTGGCTGCCGATAGTAAACACGGGGTTAAGCGAGGTCATCGGCTCCTGGAAGATCATGGCGATTTTCGCCCCGCGCATATGGCGCATCTCATCTTCGCGCAGCGTACAAAGGTCGTGTCCCTCAAACATGATCTGCCCGCCCACGACGCGAGCCCGCTCAGGCAGCAATCGCATGATGGAAAGCGCCGTAACAGTCTTACCCGAACCCGACTCCCCCACCAGCCCCATCAACCGCCCCGGCGCCACCGAAAGGCTAACCCGGTCAACCACGCGCAACTCGCCCTGCTCAGTAAAAAAAGAAGTCCGCAGGTCCTTAACTTCCAACAGCGGTTGCATCCTGCCTAACAGCGTATCACCCCGCCGCCGCCTTGCCATCAGAGCCGCGAGTGTAAGCGAGCGTCCTCCGTCTCTTTTTAGGTCATCCGTGAGCGGAGGCGAAGAGCCTATCCTGAACCTGCCGAAGGCTTTCCATCCGCTGAAGACTTAAAAAATAGTGGGACAGGCGTCTCCGCCTGTCGATGACGCGCGAGCGCTTTTCTTGCGCCACCTTTATAAATTCTCCCAGCACAGACGGCCATGCTCATGAGGTACCCTCGAACCCCCGGTCAAGTATTCGGTAGCGCGAGCAAAAAAATCTCGCGCGTCATCGACAGGCAGAGACGCCTGTCCCACTGATTTAGGTTACCCCCCGGCCGCCACCAGATCAGGCCGAGGCGGTCAGATGCGCAAGCAAAGAATCAAGCGCGTCGGCCCCTATGACGCACCCGACTCTGAGCGGCGTTCTAACCCCGCCTCTCACCCGGTTTCCTGTGCGGTTTTGCAGAGGGTCCAACTTCTGAAATCGGTCATACTCGAAGCCGCACGCTGGCAAGCCCGGAACAGCCCGGCGATTTTCCCATGGTGGACAACCGTTGTCACCTGCTTATGCTTCAATCTCCAAGATGAATGAAACCAGTACTCGAAAGGGTTCCCGCAGTCCGCTGATTGTCCAAACATTCCCCACCACCGACGTTGACGACGTGTTCCAAAATGTCTTCCGCACGGCAGTGGCGTCTCAAGGCCTTCGTTACGTCAGGCAGGCGAATTGGCAGTCCGACCACGCCTTTGAAGCCGCGATAGCGCCGGAATACATGCGCCCACAGGACGAGGTGCTCGCCCACATGCGCGACGAATGCGACCTGCGTCTCGCGCTGAGGCGCGATGGCATCCTGATTCAGCTCTTCGCATGCGTAAAGTTTCGCCGGGTCAGCTTGTTAGTAGCCGGCGCCGATGCGCAAAGCGTCGACGCGGCAATGCAGGAGCACGAAGCGGCCTTCGACCCAGCTTCGAGCGCCCATGAGCCGGCCCGGCCCAGCGCGAAATTCGGCTTCTGGTTTATGGGCGAGAAAGGCCCGGAGCGCGAGGAGAAGGAACTTAACGTCCCAACTTGGCAGGAGATCGAAGACAACTACAGCGCCCGCACGTCGGAGGCGATCGGCGCTCTCGTCTCCGCCTTCAAACCAGCCGCCGCCGGCCGTTTGCTGCTATGGCACGGCAAGCCCGGCACAGGCAAGACCTTCGCAATCCGCGCGCTAGCCTGGGAATGGCGGAAATGGTGCCAGTTCGAATACATCTTCGATCCGCGAGCGGACTACCTGGCGCGAATGGTAATCGACGGCAACGAATCCGACGCCGAAGACCCGGCAGCCCGCTGGCGGCTCCTGGTTCTGGAAGACACCGGCGAACTACTAAGCATCGACGCCAAAGAGCGCGGCGGCCAAGGCCTGTCCCGCCTACTAAACGCAGTCGACGGCCTACTCGGCCAAGGCTCCCGCGTGCTCCTGCTAATCACCACCAACGAAGAACTAGGCGCCCTGCACCCCGCCGTAACGCGTCCAGGCCGATGCGCATCGCAAATCGAGTTCCTGCCGCTGACCGCCAGCGAAGCAAAAACATGGCTGACCGCGCACGACCAACGCCGAGCCGCTGCAGCGCCGAAAGCCCCAAAGACAATCGCGGAGCTCTACAAGTTACTTAAAGGACGCGTGGTCCAGGATCTATGGCGAATCGGATTCGCGAAATGAAAATTGTTTACTTTGGGAGGCTCTGGACAGTGTTTACATTTCCGGGCATCTTGCCGGTGCTATAGAAGAGGCTAAAGACGGAAAATCCCTCATGGATGAAATAGAGTTCTTAGAAGAAAAGCAGCGGCGCGGCTCCGAAATCGACCTCCTACGCCGTATTGCGGAAGCTGTGGCAAACGACGATGGCCTGCCGCTCTCTGAGGCAGTCACAGGATTCTTGGCGCTAGTCGGCCGCAATTATTTGCCGGGACGCGAACTCATGGTTGTTGGCCGAGCCACCAACGGCGGCTGGGCTGGGAAATGGCCACTCCCGGAACTACAGAAACAACAATTTATCGATTGTGTCCTGCACAAGTCCGTCGACCCGTCCCCAAGCGGACAACTGTGCCCGATGCGTTGGGTCACAGACCAATGGGGCCTCCAAAAAGCATCAAGGGTGTGGAAGGAAAACGATTGGGATAATGACCCATACAGCACGGCGCGCTCGGCGTTCTGGGGCGCGATTAGAGAGCTGGTCTCGCGGCTCGGAATTGCAGATGTTGAGCAAGACTCGTGGCCTTCCCACCTCGTGTGGTCAAATCTCTACAAGATCGGACCGGCTGGGGGAGGTAATCCTTCATCTAGGTTATGCTCGCTTCAACATGAGGCATGTGCTCATCTTCTCACGGTTGAGATCGAGACCTACAGACCAAAACGGATCGTCTTTTTGACCGGGCGGGACTGGCTTGAGGGTTTCCTGCCCACCATCTCCGCTTATGCTGAACGCTATCGGTATGATTCTGGGTTAGTAGAGGCAAAGGGCGTCTTCGCTCTGCCTTCACAGGAGATTCAGGTGGTCGTTGCTAAGCACCCCCAGGGCAAAAAACGGGCAGATTGGGTTGGCAGTGTTCTGGAAGCATTTGGGCGGAGTCCATCCTGACTTGGTCGGGGAGTCCGTTAAGGCACTGCTCGCCTTCATCGAGCAGGTGAGGTGGGGCGCGCATCTTTGTGGATCTTCGCTCCGAACATCATGTTGATGAATTCCGTCACCTGGCAGCGCGGGCACATCACCAGCGGGTGGGGCTTCTTTTCTTTGTCGCGGCATTCGTCGAAGTAACAGCTACAGGCCATTTTTAGATTGCACCATTCGCACTTGACGGCATGCAGACGGCCGATGTTCTGGGCGATCCGCCGCTGCTCGGCTTTGCGTTTGCGCTTTGCCTTCTTCATGGGGCAAACGTATCAGGCGCTTCGGACAACGGTTGTCGCTGCTCGGGCGGATCGTCATCGGAAGGCGCACCGGGACCAACGCGAAAGCGATTCATTTTTCCTTAGCCGTTTCAGGCAAATCGCTTCGCGTTGATCCCTTGTCGTCTCGCTGACGCTCGACTCGCTCGGGATGACAAGCAGGGGTTCGCTGCGAAAAAACCACCAAGGATTAACCCAAAAACACAGTTGGTTAAAGATAGGAACGCCTGGTTCTAAAATAGGGGGATAGGTGTCGCTCGCCTGTCGATGAGGCGCGAGACGCTTAGCGCGTCTGATCGGCAGGCCGTGGGGGTGCGGATTGCCTGGCTCCGTACGTAAAAGAACGCCGGCACGGAGGCCGGTGATTTCGATGCTTTGAAATGGGTGCGCCAGGCAAAGCCTGGGAAAGGAGGATGGGATGACCTGAAACCTTTCGTTTGGACCCGACGGGTAACCAGTCCCGCCCGGTAAGGTTGGCCAGCCGCCGGAAGCGAGTCTTGCGT
>DASZGF010000061.1:0-2020 GCA_035939115.1 Binataceae bacterium (SeqCode) | reverse complement strand
GTTCATGGTGATCCTCGCCGCGAATCCGTCTATTTCCGGATCTAACAGCTCGACTCTCAGCCCAAGAACTACGCGCTCCTCGGGCCGGGGGTCGATTCCAGGCACCCCAGGGAAACGGCGCGCGCCTGACGCGTCCATTAGTGGCAACAATTGTGACGAGATATATCGGAAAGGGTTATAGCCAGGTCGGTTCGGTCTGTCTGATTTGCGGCCGGCGCATATGCTGGTTGCGGCGCTGGCTCCGTGCTGAAATCTGCGGGCGGCGATCATGCCGGGGACGAATTGGAGCGACGAGAGAGTTGAAAACTGCCGGCGGGCGGAGTAGCCAAGATGATCCAGCTGCCGGCCAGGGCTCAGCGGTGGCTGGCTAGGGGCGGGGCCGATCGCGGGGTGATGATCGCCGGTTCAGGTTCCGCTCCTCGGCCCCGACCTTATCCACAGCCTGTTGATACTCACCGGCGGGCGGAGTTAAGTGAAATGTAAGCTGGCCGCAGGTCCCCTTCCCTTTGCCCGCGGCACGGCAATAAAGGCGGGGTCGGTTGCTCTTCCCGTTCCCGCCTTTCCCGATCTGCCGAATTCATCGCGGGAGTGACGTTGATTCGGGGCGGATCTCTTCTTCTCGTTGGGGCGAGGGGTCCCCGGCGCGATGGCGTCGAACTGTACAAATTGCGGCGCGGCAGTAAAACCCTTTGATCCGGGACACCGATCTCGCGATGATTCCCATCTGCATTTTTCCGGCAGGTGCGCCGGCTATGGCCACAAGGTTCAATGGCATCAAACGGTGATTGGCCTCCTGGGCCCGATTCCCGTGCTGCGGGTGGCTCGATCATGCCCACTAAGATGCAGACACCACGATCCCGCAGCCTCACGTCCGAAGCCCAGTTACTGAAGTGCTCTGGCCTGTTCCTGAGCCGCGCGGGCGAGCCCGTTCGGGACTTTCGTCTGCTGGTACGAATACGCGAATCGTCTTCGGCCTTGGCCCTTGAACACAGCCAGCAGATACCAGTAGGACGGCAGCAGGAGCACCGATCCGGCGGCGAGCGCGAGCGCCATCAGCCGTAGCGTTATCGGTGGCGCGGACGCGTTGTAAATGCTGAGGCTGGGTTCCACGAGGTACGGAAATTGCGCAAAGGCCCAACCCCAAAGAATGAGGGTGACCTCGCCAGGGGCGCAAAATCGCGCAAGTTGGTAGCGCCGTGTCCATAGGGAATGCAGTGCGATGATACCGAGCGCGCTAGTTGCCCAGATCAACGGCCACGTCCACGGCCGCCCGGTAAGGCCGCGCCATATCCGAGGCGCCCCATTAATCGAGAGCAGCAGGACCACCGCCGCCATTAAGCCGACCGCAACCCCAGCGGCGATTGCACGAATGCGGAAATCGTTTTGAAGCTCTGGATCTTCCGTCTCGAGCGTCGCGTATACTGCGGCAAGGTACGCAAACAGCGCCAATGCGAAGATACCAACCGATATGCAGAAGGGCGTGAGCCAGGGCAGCACGAAGTCGCCGACAACGCGAGGACCTTCTGGAACTCGTCCCGACGCGATGGCTCCAAAGAATCACCCCCAGCAGAAGCGGAGTGATCAAACTTGCGATGCCGAACACGCGGCCCCAATGCGCGATCGGGCCATCCTGGCCACCCTGCTCTACCACGACATGCGCCGCGAGGAGCTGTGCGGGTTGCGGATCCGGGACATGTAGAGCCAGCAGGGAGTGGTGCATTTCCGGGGTCAGGGGCAAGCGCGGTAAAATCCTGTTCGTTCCCGTGCAGGGATGGCGCAGCGGCTAAACGAGGAGTATTCCGGCCGTCGCTGGCCACGGCGCCGATGACGCCAGCTCCGTGTTCCGGTCCGGTGACACCAGCATCGCCGAAGAGGTCAGGAGTCTGCCCGGACTTGAGTTGGGACCGGCCTTGCGCACCCTACCATTCTGGCTTCTGGCCTTCATTCTGATGGCGGCTAGCATCGGATTGAATGGCTCGTTTGTTCATCTCGTGGCGTTTCTTATTACGGCAGGCTTCTC
>DASZGF010000060.1:0-1590 GCA_035939115.1 Binataceae bacterium (SeqCode) | reverse complement strand
TGCTCTGATGTCCCGTGTCAAGAGCGGGATGCACGGCTCCGCGGCCTTCCCCCACGATTTGTGTTGGAAGCTATCGAGGTTATGATCGTGCAAAGGTGGGGGCGAAGCCTTGAGACGTCGGTGATCATTCTCTGATGCGCGGATTGAACCGCATGTCCGGATGTTCGTCTGGGGCTGTCCTGTGCCTGTGATCGGGCGTCGATCTTGCGATCGGCCACTAGCAAAAACCTGGAGTTCCCCTGCCGTGGCTTCGCCCCCGCCGTTGCACGATTATTTGTGAGTTGCCGGATTACCGCCGGCCGCAGGCTCCCTCGCTAGAGATGTTTGCTGAGCTTCCACATCGTTCTTTCATCGGATGCCCTGCGGCCGTGCCACGGGTTGGGTGACAGCGATCTGGCGATTGATCGCCCAGATGAAGGCGGAGAGCTCGCGTGCGACCGCCGTGATCGCGACGGTCTTGAGCTTGCCTTTGCGGGTCAGCGCCCGGTAGCGCGCGGTCAGGCGGCACTGCGCCTTCCAGGCGATCTCACGAACGGCCGGTGGCGCTGCCGCGACCTTTTCCTGCTTTTCCTTTCCCACCCTCGGCGGATGCTGATAGCTCCAGGAACACTCCACCAGAATGCGGCGCGCCCGGCGGTTGCCCGCCTTGGTGATGGGGCCGCGCTTGACCGTATCCCCGGTCGAAGCCTCCGATGGCACCAGGCCGAGATACGCCATCAGCTCGCGCGGCGTTCGAAACCGCGATAGATCGCCGATCTCCGCCAGGAAGGCGGTGGCCGAAATGAAATCGATGCCCCGCAGCGCCATCAGGGCCGTCACCACCTCGGCCAACGACCAATCGGGGACCGCCGCCCGGATCGCCTGCTCCAGTCGCTCGATGCGCTCCTGCGCCTGGCGCATCGCCAGCAGCATCTCCTCAAAGGCGATCCGATGCTCCGCGTACTCAAGCTTCTGGCTCAGCAGCCAGTTCCTGTGCGTCTTGGTCCACGCCCTCTCGCCCGGATAGTGCCGGCCTTGCCGCAACAAAAACGCCAATACCTGCTGGCGCTTGCGACGCAGATCCTCCACCGCCGCTTCCCGCGCCCGCGTCAGATCACGCATCGCCTCGTGACGCGGGTCGGGAACCCAGACCGCCGTCAGATCGCCACTGCGCAGCTGCTTGACCAGACTGACCGCATCGCGCCGGTTGGTCTTCACCCGCTCGCCAGGCTTCTTCAGAATGAGCGAGGGCGCCGCCACGAGGCATTCGTGCCCAACGCTGTTGATCTGCCGGTAGAGACCATATCCGGTCGGCCCCGCCTCGTAGCAGAACGTCAGCCGGCCATACTTTCCGCAAAGCTTCTTTACCAGCTTGGCCGTCGCCGCCGGCGTGTTGTCGAACTCGCCCAGGAACCGCACCTCGCCCGACCGTCCAGCTTCGGCAAGCGCAACCGCATTGCGCAACTTTGAGGTATCGAATGCCACGTAAGCTTCGCTATGATCGTTCATGACTCGCCCTCCTTGCGTGAGGCTCTGCCCGGCCTATCCGGGCAACCCTCGCAACCCGCATCGAGGGTGAGTCGCCTCCGTGTGGGAAGGGACATACGGCCT
>DASZGF010000059.1:0-2772 GCA_035939115.1 Binataceae bacterium (SeqCode) | reverse complement strand
GATCGGCTGCGAGGTGGTCCCGCTCGACACCGAGCTCGACTACACCTTCCCGAAATACAACCCGAACCCTGAAGATCTTAAGATGCTGCACGCCATCCGCGACGCCGTGCTTGCGAGCAAGGCCGACGTCGGCTTGGGCTTCGACGGCGACGGCGACCGCTGCGGCGTGGTCGACAATACTGGCGAGGAGATCTTTGCCGACAAGGTCGGGGTGATGCTGGCGCGCGACATGTCGGCGATCCACACAGGCGCGCTGTTTGTGGTCGACGTGAAATCGACGGGATTGTTCATCACCGATCCGGTGCTGCAAAAGCAGGGCGCGAGGGCGACCTACTGGAAAACCGGCCATTCCTACATGAAGCGCCGCACCAACGAGCTCGGCGCGCTCGCCGGGTTTGAAAAGTCCGGCCATTTCTTCTTCAACAAGCCGTTCGGCCGCGGCTATGACGACGGCCTGGTCTCGGCGATCGCGATCTGCGAGATGCTCGATCGCGCGCCCGGCAAGTCGATGGCTGATTTGAAAAACGCGCTGCCGAAAACCTGGTCGTCGCCGACCATGTCGCCGCACTGCGCCGACGAGGTCAAATACGGCATCGTCGATAGCGTCGTGAAGCATTTCGAGGCGCTGCAGAAAAACGGCGAAGAGGTCGCGGGGCAAAAGATCCGCGACCTCGTCACGGTGAACGGCGTGCGCGTCACGGTGGAAGACGGCAGCTGGGGCCTGGTGCGGGCGTCATCCAACAAGCCGGAACTGGTGGTGGTGGTCGAAAGCCCAGTCTCCGAGCAGCGCATGCGCGACATGTTCGAGATGGTGGACAAGGTGCTGCGCACCCATCCCGAGGTCGGCGAGTACAATCAGAAGATTTGAGTTTTCTTCACCTCGCCCCGCCTGCGGGGAGAGGTCGCCCGGCGAAGCGCAGCGAAGTCGGGCGGGTGAGGGGACTCTCCACTAGTTCGGTTCGCGGATGGAGTCGTCCGTGAAGTAATCCGAAGCGATTGATCGGCAACAGTAATCGCCGGAATGCCTGACGTTAGATTTGCCGGAAATTAGGGCTCCGGCGGCGATTTTCTTGCAAATTCCTGTTGGGGATTCCCTCGAATCTGAAGCCATGATTCTCTGTGCTCAGGGCGATGAGCGGAGGGTTTGATGCGGCCACGGGAGCGGCGGGAGAGCGGCGAGCAGGATCTGTTTCGTTCGCGGCTCGATCAGGTCATCAACATGGAGCACGCGCTGGTGAAGCTGGCGCGGACGATCGACTGGCGATTTCTGGAGGAGAAATTCGGCGCGGTTTACCAGGATGGCCCGGGCCAGCCGCCATTGCCGACGCGGCTGATGGCGGGGCTTGCGATCCTCAAGCACACCTACAACCTCAGCGACGAGGTCGTATGCGAACTCTGGATCGAGAACCCGTACTACCAGTACTTCTGCGGGGAGGAGTTCTTCCAACACCGGCTGCCGCTCGATCGCTCCTCAATGACCCACTGGCGCAATCGCATGGGCGAGGAGCGGCTGCAGGCGCTGTTGCAGGAGAGCCTGGCGGTGGCCACCAAGACTGGTGCGATGAAGCCTGGCGATCTCGCGCGCGTCATCGTCGACACCACGGTGCAGCCGAAAAACATCACCTTCCCGACCGACGCCAAGCTGCTGAACCGGGCCCGCGAGAAGCTGGTGAAGCTGGCCAAAAAGTGTGGCGTGGAGCTACGGCAGTCTTACACGCGGGTCGGCAAGTTCGCCCTGATCCAGCATCAGCGTTACGCCCATGCCAAGCAGTTCAAGCGCGCCAAGCGGGCTTTGCGCAAGCTCAAGACCTATCTCGGCCGCGTCATCCGCGACATTGCCCGCAAGATCGATGGTGATCCCGGGCTCGAGGCAGCGTTCGCTCACCTCCTGAGCCTGGCGCGGCGCGTCCGCGCTCAGGAGCGCGGGCAGCGCGGGCCCAAGATTTACAGCCTGCATGCGCCCGAGGTGGAGTGCATCGGCAAAGGCAAGGCACACAAGCCTTACGAGTTCGGCGTCAAGGTCAGTGTTGCCACCCCCCTCAAGCACAGCAAGGGCGGCCAGTTCGTCGTCCACGCGCAAGCGCTGCCAGGCAATCCTTATGATGGCCATACCCTGGCTGATGTCATCCCGGCGATCGAGCAACTCGTCGGCAATACCATCGAGCGGCTCCATGTCGATGCCGGATACCGCGGCCACAACGCGCCGCCCGATTACAAGTTCAAAATCTACACATCCAAGCAAAAGCGGCGGGTGACCCCACAGATCAAACGAGAGATGCGACGCCGCGCCGCCGTCGAGCCCGTCATCGGTCATCTCAAGGAGGATCACCGAATGGACCGCAACTATCTCGCCCACCGCCAAGGCGACGCCAACAACGCCATCCTCGCCGCCGCCGGCTACAACTTCCGCCGCCTGATCAGATGGCTCAGCATTCTATTGCGCCTTGTCCTGGCCCGCCTCGTCGCTCAGCCAAACCCGCTGCCAGCGTGAAAAAACGATTCTTCACCGAAGACTAACTTAACTCTCGGTGACAAGGCGACACCGGAGTAATAGCCACAAGAATTTCCCTTGCCATTCAGGTGTGCAATTTGCCTCGCGGGCCGCACTTTACAAATCGTGTCCTGCGCGAAAGGTCTCTGATCTCAATAGTCACAGGTTCAACTATCGACAAGAAAAAGGTGATCTTTCGTCTGAACCAAAATCGCTCCCTCGCATTGGGCAACTCAGTTATCCAGTAACCGCCTTCAGCCGCCCTCGCCGACTGAAGGGTG
>DASZGF010000058.1:0-2397 GCA_035939115.1 Binataceae bacterium (SeqCode) | reverse complement strand
TAGAGGTTGGCTGTGGTACGTGCCGCTGGAGCTGGCATCTTGCGCGCCCGGCCGCCGAAATGCGCTGCCAGCGTATCGAGGAGGGACCTGACATTAGGCAGGTCGCGTTCACCCGAATTCGGCATCAAAAAAGTTTGAGTTCCCCGTTGGTCCTGAAGAATCAGGCAGATAGTCTTGGTTTGCGAATCAAAAACCATCACCAACGGGGTGCGCGATGGTGGCACAGGGGCTGCTCGATTTCCAGTATGAGGGCGATTCGTCAAGCCATGGATTGACCCACAATTCCCGAACAATCTCGAAGCGCGCTCACGCATGACCGATTTTGTGGTCTTGGACGGCTTAGAAGGTCACAGGTGCGGGTTGCCTATCTCCTTCCTCCGTTCCGCGGCACGCATGGCGAGTCCGGCCATGATCGTGTGCAACCAGGGCGAGTCGGGCTTGCCTGACGCGGCCATGGGGCATCGCCGCCGTCCCATGGGACTGCGCCCGACATGACTTTTCGGTTCGGGAAGGCGCGGTTTTGGCTCATCCGGCCGGTCCCTGCGCCAGCGCCCGGATGGCGCGGCGGGCGTCGATGAGGGTCGTCAGCGCTGCGGCCCCGCCGCCCAGGCGAATGATCAGTTTGCGGGCGTGGCTGACCACGCGCCCGGGCAAGCCGATCAGATGGAAGCGCAACGCCTTCATGCGTTTCGTCGCCCAGCTCTCGCCGAGCACCAGGCGCTTCATCGCGGCGTTGAGATTGAACGCCAGGATCGTCAGCGCCCACCAGGCGGCGTTGGCGCCGAACAGCCCGGAGGGCATTTGTCCGCCGGCCAGGTCGGATTTCATCGCCGAATGAACTTCTTCGCTCTTGCCGCAGCGCTCGCGCAGCCACCAGATCACGCCGTCGCCCGCACCCTTACGGTTGGTGACGACGCCAAACAGCTTGTAAACCCCCTTGTGGCCAAACGCCTGCGTGGGAAACGGCAGCTGCGCCTCGTCGCCCAGCGCCAGCTGGCGCAACGGTTCGCGGATCGCCAGAAAGCGGTAATCGGCCAGCTTGCGGCTGTGTCCGGCCCAGTTCGGGACGTAGCAAACCTCGGCCCATTCCTGATCGGTTTGCTGCGGCTGGTCGTCCACCCAGCGGATCAGCGGCTTCCACGCCTCTTCCGGCATCGCCAGCACGGCGGCACGAAAAGCCACGGTCACGTCGGTGCCGATCGCAAAATCGATGACGCCAAAGCGTGGGTCTTTGCCCTCGCCGCAATAGCGCAGCAGGTCTTCCTGATAGCCCGCCGTATCCGAGCGCAACGAGACTTTCTTCACGCTGTCCGGCAGCTGGCGCAGGCTCTCCTTGAGCACGCGCAATTGCTCGTGTCCGGCCGGCACGTTGCCGTCGCGGAATTCCGAATAGAGCATCGCGCCCTGCTCCGCCCACCAACAGTTCAGCGGCTGATAGGCCTTGAACTTCTTGTAGCAGAACAGCGCGTCGCGCTTGTGCGTTTGGATCAACGTCGCGTCCATGTCGAGCGTCGCCGACGCCGCGGCTTGGTGTCTCTGCACGAACTCCAGCAGCGCCTGGTTCACCTGCCACAGGCCGCGCAGTTCCGCCGTCAGGGCGGGAATGAACGCCGTTCCCGCCGCCGCCTTGGGCGACGCCTTATCGTGGAACCGCTCCAGCCAGCCCGACAGCGCCGACGGCGAGGGCATCGCGCGGGAGCGCTCGCGCCGCCACCGGATTTTGAGCGAGCGCCGTTCGGCGCGCGACAGCATATCCTGCTCGATCGCCTGCAGGATCGCCGCAAACCCGCTGTCGCGCTCCAGCCTTTCGATGTCGTCAACGCAATCGCCGCCCGACAGGTTGAGGAAAATCACCGCCAGCACCATCTGGATGTCGAGCCAGCCCTGCTCGCCGGCCGCGCCGACATGCCGCCGGATCGCCGCGCCGAGCCCGCTCGCCTTGATCAGGTCGAGATAGACGGGAAGACCGCCCAGCGACGTCAATCCATGGCTCGACGAATCGGCCTCATACTGGAAATCGAGCAGCCCTTGTGCCAACATCGCGCACCCCGTTGGTGGTGGTTTTTGATTCGCAAACCAAGACCATCTACCTGATTCTTCAGGGCCAACGGGGAACTCAAACTTTTTTGATGCCGAATTCGGGCAAAAGGTAAGGTATGGTTGACCTCGCGAACATCGCGCTGGAGCTGCACCGCGCCCGAGAAGCCCGCATCGATGCCGAACGCGCCTGCTGCGAGATCGAGGAGCTGGCGCAAGAGCTCCGCCGCGGTCATCCCACCACGCATGATCCCGAAAAAGCCTGCCCCCGCGAAGGCGGGGGTTGCAGACTTTTCGGACAAGATCATGCGCACTTCAAACAATCCCCGCCTGCTCCGCATTGTATCATCATAGCACGCC
>DASZGF010000057.1:0-29530 GCA_035939115.1 Binataceae bacterium (SeqCode) | reverse complement strand
TGGTGGAGCGGAGGAGATTCGAACCGCCGGTCCTCTTTGAAGATTCCCGCTGGTCTGAGAACGTGCAGCTCGGACCTGATTTCAAAATCGTGATCAAACATGGACCGCCCGAAAACTGGCTGCGGCAATCGCGATGTGGCGCCAGCCATCTACTGTGGATCGGGCGGGCCGGCAACAGTTCCGGCCACCCGCCAGCGCGGCGCCGATTGGGGACCGTTCACCCCATGCCCTAGTTGCCGATGTGCGATTTTGCAGCGGCCTTAAGCAACTCGACCGCGTCGGGCTGAACCAGGAACCCCGCTTTGACCTCATCGTGCGCGGCCTGACCCCACTGCGATACGAACTGGCCGTGGCTCTTGTAAAGAGCTGTAAGCTGGGCCGGAGTAAATGGAATGGTCAAGCCGAAAATCGAGCAGAAGGCGGAGAGGGGTGGACTGCCGATGGCTGCGGAATTGCCAATGCCGCTCAGCGTGGCGACCGGCGCATCGACTTGTGGGCTCCGGACGCCGCCGAGGGTGTTGCCGTTGGCATCGATTACGTACACGACCGGCGAGAAGCTTGCCACCTGCAGAAGCGGCGCGATCGGCGGCGGGGTACCGTCCTTCACCCAGACGTTGAGCCAAAAGACGGCGGCGTCCAACACCCAATGCATCGGCCCGGTGTTGATAGGTTTCGCGCACTCGATGACCCCAGGGCTGCCGACGGTGGGCGGGTTCTGCATCGCCTCGAGGGTCAGGACTGCTCCCTGGCCATTGCCGATATCGTTCAGGCCGATAACCACCCCATAGTCATCGAAGTGAGCGGTACCCGCGACTTCCCATAATCGATACTTGTCGGTATCCGGTTGGCGCACCATGGCATTGTCGAAAGCAACGTCTGTTTCGGTCTGGAAGCCCAGAACCGGAACGCTCAGATCGGCGCGAATCACCGTAGGGTTGGGCACCGGTATAAAGGCCAAAGGCGGATCCTGCAGGTCGGCGGGCGGGCCAATGCGGCTGTGCACCAGGAAGCCGTCATATACGTTGACCAGCGGATGAACGGCGTCGATATAGGTACTCAGGCGGCCTGCTGACTGCGATTCGCCGATCGCCAGAAGCCTTTGCGGCGAGAGTCCGCCCAGCACTGTGGCCGCGCTGTCCCGCACTGCCTGGCCTGCCTGCGAGAAAATATCATAGGAGTAGCTGTCGCCCGGATGAGAGAGAAGAGTATACCGGGCCGGGTTGCCCAATGGGGGTGGGAGTGTCTTGAGCGCGTTGACGCCCACAAATTGGGCCGAAACGCCAACCCACACGGCGCCCTCGCGAACCGCCTCATTGTGGGCAAGCGTCCAGTCGGGACCGGCGTCCAGCCCGCCTGAAACATTAAGCCATTCCACCCACACCGTCCCATTGAACCGGTGAGAATTGATCGGGCGTTCCACAAGCACCCGCGTTTCATACGCAGCCGTCGTCGGGTCAGCCGCGACCGACCACTCCCCGTTCTGGGCCAGTGTCAGTGGTACCGATGGCGTGTAAGAGTGCGCCATGCCGGAAATAAAGAATTCCTCCTGCTGGTAGCCAACCTGGGCGAGATCCTGGAACTCGGAAATAATCGGAGTGCCGGGTCCGGTTATCGGACCCGAAACGGAGGGACTGTCCGCCGCCGCTCCGGCGATGGACACGAGAGCGAGCTGCGCAACCCAGACCAGCATCGCAATCAATACCATCCGCGAACGACCTGCGAATGTTTCGCTCCTGTGAGGCTTCACGTTTCGCGCCTCGCAACAGATGGTGTTCATTTGCCCCTCCCACAAGAAACAATCTTGATTGAATGTTGGTAGACCGGAATCCTTACTGATGTCAAACGCCAGCTTGACCGGGCCGCTCGCCGTGGCGGAAAGGCTTAAGTTTCACGTAATTGTACTGGATTAGCTGCTATAGGTCTTGCATAATGATTGCAGGTGAGCGGCGCGACGGTCGCCAGACCTTTACGCGGTTCGCAGAAGTTTGGGCAGGCCTTGGAGTCAATGGTTACAATGGTTAGTACCGGCAACGCGCAAGGGGCGCCGCTTTCAAGCGAAGGCGAGCGCGCCGCAAGACTTAGGAGGAGCGCAGCACGGCTACGCGCGATGCCCTGATCCGGGCCGCCATCGACCTGATCGCCGAGCGCGGCTATGCGGCTACCACCACCAACCTCGTTGCCGACCGCGCCGGCTTGTCGCGCGGCGCTCTGCAGCATCACTTCAAGTCGCGCGACGAGCTGATCGCCGCCGTGATGGGGCAGCTCCGTAGCGCGGTGAGTTTCCGCGTCGATCCCGGGACTCTCATCAACCGACCGCTGGAAGATCGCATTGACGCAATCGTCGAGCATTACCGTGCGATGTACCTAAGCCGCGAGTCCCGGGCGGCACTTAACCTGTGGATCGGCATCGATCAGGATTCCGCGCTGTTCGGCGAACTACGCAAGCAGACGCGCGCTGGCCAGAAGGGCACTGCGGAGGATTGGCAGGCGATTTTTCACGATTTGGAAATTGACCCGATGACGCTGCGGTCAATCCGGCGAATCGTCATGGGAAGCATTCGCGGTTATGAACAACGCGAGCGAGTCGACACCGCCGGCGATTGGATCGGAGACTCGAAGGTGTTAAAGGAAATGTTTCTGTGCCAGCTAACGCACAGGTGGCAAACTTGCGCGAAGCTCGAAGCGCTCTAAAGACCACGGATGAGCGTCAAGTTCAGTGAAGCGACGGCTGCGGCCTATATGAACGAACGCCTTGCCGCCCGGTTTGTCGTAACTAACCTTGAATCCAAAGGACTTCGCCGGACCGGCCTGGGAACCCTTGGGCGGCTGCACGCGCATTTCGAGCGCGACGTGGTTTTCGAAATCCGACTTGTCCACCGGATGGGTGAAGACAATCGTCGCGACGACCTGGTTTATCTTCGGGTCGGTCGGGTCCTGGTAGAATTGGGCAGCGCCGATCGAGTCTTCGAAGGCCGGTGAGCGGAATTGGAATGAGTAGCTCCTGAGCAGGACCTGCGGCCCGAACAGGTCGCGCGCCAGCGTGACGCTATAATCCCGTCCCACCTCCCAATCATGCTTCGGGGTGAACGTCAGGTACGCGTCGGTCTCCCATTCCACACGCCCTCCAGCGCGGGAGTGACCGTAATTCCCGACGACACTTGCTTGCCGACCATTCCCAAACTGGCCGCCGAGCCGGAAAACGACACGCTCAATAGATCCGGCTTCGCACCAGGTTTGAGCTCGGTAGGCTTGGGCCAGGTGACGGTGACTTCCAGGTATCGCGGCGGCGGGCGATGACGGTACCAGTTAAGCGCGGCCGATCCGCCGACGATCAGAATCACAACTGCGGCAGAGATGGTCCAGAAGCGAAGCGGATTGCGCTGGCGCGCTCGCGCGAGCGCCGCCGCCAATCGGTTTGTCTGGTGCGCCCCGAAGCGGACCCAGCGGGGCGGGGACCAACGCACCTCGCCAAAAATTGCGCGAAGCACCAGAAGAAAGCCGTGGACCAGAGTTCTGACTAATTTATTCGGAATTGCCGTATCGACTCGCTAATCTGCACAAGCATTACAGACCTGATGCGCTTGCTGTCAATCTCTACCATCCGCTTTAGACGGGGCGCAGTCGTTTGCTGTTTACTAGTCGAGGATGTGCGATGTCGCGTGAGATTTTTTGCTCTCGCCACCGAATCTGGCTATGCGGTGTGAAGTTATAAAAGGTGGCGCGAGAAAAAGAGTCTCGCGCAGCATCGACAGGCGGCGACGCCTGTCCCACTATTCAGAGGAAATTCCCAAATTTAAAGGCCTATCCACCCTTCAGCGCGCACATAACTGTTTTGGGACAGGCCGCGCGCTCGGTAACGAGCGAAGATCGATCACTAGCTGTTGACGCAAAATGCAGTGTCAGTGCCGAGCAAGTTGGGGCGGCTCCATCGCGGTCAGAACCGCTCGCCGACCATCTCCTCGCTCTTGGCCCACAGGGCCTCGGCGCGCGCCGGATTGAGGGCGTACGCGAGTACGCCGCCGTGAACGCTGGCATCGTTCGGAGCGATCTCGGCGAGGTGGCAGTCCTCGCAATAGCGCCCGCCGACGGCGTCCGCCGACGCGGCGATCCCGCTCCAGACCGAGGTGGCGGCGCCTTGGGCGATGCTCTTCATCCTGGCCGCTTCGCCGGCCGCCGCGATCGTCTCGACCATAGTCTGGGTGAGTTCCGGGGTCATGTGTCGGCCAAGCTCGGTCCGGATGACGCCTGGATGCACCGCGGTGGCGCGCACGCCCCGGTCCTTGTGCCGACGGTCGAAACCAACGGCGAACAACACATTGGCCGTCTTCGAACGCCCATAGGCGATAAACTCCGTATACGGCGTATGCTCGAAATTCGGGTCGTCCAGGTCGACGTCGGAGTACCGGTGTGCCCCCGAGGATAGCACGACAACACGCGATCCCGGCTTCAAGAGCGAGGCCAGGCGGTTGACCAGCACGAAGTGGCCCAGGTGGTTGGTGCCGAAGTGGGTCTCGAAGCCGTCGGCGGTCACGCCCTTGGGGCAGGCCATCACGCCGGCGTTGGCGATGATCAGATCGAACGACCGGCCATCGGCGACCATGGTGTCGGCGCACGCCCGCACGCTGTCCAGGGAGGCGAGGTCCAGATGGATCAGCTCCAGCCCGTCGCCGTCCCTGGCCTGGTCCCGCACGACCTGGGTGGCGCGCCGGCCCTTGTCCAGATCGCGCACCGCGCCGACCACGTGGGCTCCATGGGCGGCCAGGGCGCGGGCGGTCTCGACGCCCAGCCCGGCAGAGGCGCCCGTTACCAGGATCCGCTTACCGCTGAGATCGACGCCCTCCAGCACCTCGTCGGTGGTGGATTTGGCTCCAAAGGGTCCAGGCATGGGTTCCTCCATTATGCTGGTCCAGTCCATAGCGTACGCGCTGCAGGGCCCAGGACGCCATCGGAAAGCGGGTCACGGTCGCCTACCGACACTTTGAAGTCGGGAAGAAAAGATGTAGGCAGGATTCGATCGAGTTTCGCGATCCGGAAACTGGCCGGCCCTTCGCATAGCAGTTCCATCGTCGCTCACAGCAAGTGAAGATAACCACAGGTGCACAACTAATGGTCAATGACGTTGGCACCGCGCACACTGTTTGCCTCGCGGGCTATGGAATAGCCCAGCTGATGCAACTCGGCATCGAGAGGCCGCTCGCCGAAGGTCGCCTGATCGACCTGTTTCCTGATTGGCCCGATGAGCGCTTCCCGCTTTTTGCTCTCCCGTAAACATCTCCCGCCGAAGACAAAGGCTTTCATCGACTTTGTTACCAGACTCGCACGACCGAAAGCTGACCAACCCACCCGTCGGCGCTAGCATCCTCGTTTTGTGATCCAGGAGACGTGATGCGAATCCAGCCGAAATCCGCGATGCGCTTGAGTGCGCGGCGGAAGTGTTCCGCGGCCGTCTTCTGCTTCATCACCAGTATCCGTTGCGGGGCTTCGGTGTTGGCGAGCACTCGACCTGCGTGATGTGTTGCAGCCAGAGTGGTCAGTCCCGGACCATCCCCGAACGTGTATGCGCCACAGCCGTGATCAGCCCGGTGCTGCCGAGTCATAGTTCAGAGGACATTTCCTAAGATTCAGAGGCCCCCCCAGTTCAGAGGACTGTCGTCAGATTGGCGCTGCCATTTATCAGGCGAACAGCATTTCGTTCATCGAGCCGCCCGGCGGGATCATTGGCATGACCGCTTCTTCCTTTGGGATCACTACGTCGATTAGTACTGGGCCGGGAGTCTCGAACGCCTGCTTCATCGTGGAGGCCAGTTCCGCGGGCTTATCGATTCTGAAGCCTTTGGCGTTATAGGCCTGGGCCAGCAGGACGAAGTCCGGAACCGACATCGCGGAATAGGAATAGCGTTCCTGGTAGAACTTCTCCTGCCATTGACGCACCATCCCCAGGAAGTGGTTGTTCATGATCACCACTTTGATATCAACGTTGTACTGCACGGCGGTGGCCAGCTCCTGGATGTTCATCTGGATCGAGCCGTCGCCCGAGACCACCACGACCTGGCGGTCGGGGGCGGCGAACTTGGCGCCGATTCCCGCCGGCAGTCCGTAGCCCATCGTGCCCAGCCCGCCCGAGGTAAGCAGCGAGCGGGGCCGCTCGAACGGGAAGAGCTGCGCGACCCACATCTGATGCTGTCCGACGTCGGTGGCGACGATGCAGTCGCCCCGGGTCAGCTTGTGGAGCTCATCGATCACTGAAACGGCGGTGATGCCGTTATGGCCCTCGCCGTTGCGGCGCTCGTACAGCGGCTTATCCTTCTGCCACTGGAGGATCTCCTGATGCCACTTCGCCCACACCGCGCGCCGTTTGCCCAGGCTCTCGCGGGTGCGGACCACCTCCAGCATCTCGGCCAGGATGGCCTTGATGTCGCCCACGATCGGGACATCGACCTTCACGTTCTTGGAAATCGAGGACGGGTCGATGTCCATGTGAATGATCGTCTTGGCCTTGGGCGCGAAGTCGGCGATGCGCCCGGTGACGCGGTCGTCAAAGCGCGCGCCCACCGCAATCAGGCAGTCGGTGTTGCACACCGCCGTGTTGGTGGCGTACGAGCCGTGCATCCCGAGCATCCCCAGGCACTGCGGATCGGACGCCGGAAAGGAGCCCAGGCCCATCAGCGTCTCGCAGATCGGAATTCCCAGGCCGCGCACCAACTGGATCAATTCGGGCGACGCGCCCGACCATTGGACCCCGCCGCCGACGTAGAAAAGCGGCTTTTCGGACTGCTCGATCGCATCTACTGCACGTTCGATCTGGCGCGGATTGCCCTTGATCGTGGGCTTGTAGCCGCGGATGTCGACATGGTCGGGATACTTGAAGGTGTGCTGTGCCTGCTGCACGTCCTTGGGCAGATCGATCAGCACCGGACCGGGGCGGCCGTTGGCGGCGATAAAAAACGCCTCTTTGATGATGCGGGCGATGTCCTTGACGTCCTTGATCAGGTAGTTGTGCTTGGTACAGGGGCGCGTGATCCCGACCATGTCGGCTTCTTGGAAAGCGTCGTTGCCGATCATCGTGGTTGGAACCTGGCCGGTGATTACCACCAGCGGAATTGAATCCATGTAGGCGTCGGCCAGACCGGTTACGGTATTGGTGGCGCCGGGTCCCGAGGTTACCAGGACCACTCCCGGTCGCCCGCTAACTCTCGCGTATCCCTCCCCCATGTGGGTCGCGCCCTGCTCGTGGCGGACCAGAACGTGGCGGATTTTGGAGTCCAGCAGGGCATCGTAAGTGGGCAGGATAGCGCCGCCCGGATAGCCGAAAATGGTGTCGACCCCCTCGGCCAACAGGCTTTCGATAACGATTTGCGCACCGGTGAGTTTTTTCATCTGGCCTTTGTTGTGCTCGCCCGGCGGACCCCCAAGCAATAGAGCCCGAACAAGCGAGATGGATGAAGCTAGTCAAGCAAAAAAAGGCGGCTAAAGATAGCGCGTCGGGCACAAGGAGTGAGGGAAGAGGAGTGAGAAGTGAGAAACAACGCTGCGATTCCCTTTCTGCCTCTCACTCCTCACTTCTCTACCCTCACTCCTTCTTCTCCTCTCACGCCCGGAAAATGAAACTCACCTCGCCTAGGCGTACTTCGCTGCCAGGGTCCAGCGCCACCGCCCCATGGACCGGCTGATCGTTCAGAAATGTGCCGTTGGTCGAGTTCAGATCGACGAGCTGATACATGCCGTTGCGGCGCTGAATGCGCGCGTGGGCGCGTGAAATGCTTGCATGAGGCACCACCAGGTCGTTCTCGGTGCCGCGCCCCAGCGAGATTTCATCCTTGAGCAGGCTGTACTCCGCGGGCAGTGGCGCGACCGGGTTGACCGTGATGAGCTTGGCCTGGCCGGTTCCCGCCAACGGAGCCGGCGCTACGCCAGCGCGTTGAGGCGGCGGGGCGGCGGGCCGGGGCGGCGCGCTCTGCGGCTGCGGTCTGAACACCGGAGTACGGATCGTCGGTTGATTGTAGCCCTCAATTATCGCCTTGAGTTCCTCGGCGGGTGGGCCCAATCCGGCGCGCGAGAGCGCCAGCAGGGCGAGAATCGCGATCAGAGGAATGGCGCCGTTCCACCATTTGAAGGAGAGTTGGGTAAGGCCGGTGCCTGATTCGTTCGCGGTCGCCCCGGCCTCGCCTTCCTCGGGCACGTTGATCGCGGCCCCGCTGATGCCGCGGACCTGGTACCCGGTATCGGCGTCGGCGCTCTGGCCGTCGTAATTGATTTTTAATTCAACCTTGCGCGAGGTGCCGTCCTCGATCGGACGGGGCGTGCGATAGGTCAGCGAATACTCGGTTGCGATCGAGTGGCCGATCTCCCGCACCAGCTCCGAGAAGCGTCCCTCCTCGGTGACGATGTTGTAGGAACGGCCGTGGGTGTCGCCGACCAGCAGCGCGTAATCCGGCGCGATAAAGGGCGGCGGCACCACCGCGTATAGCGTCAGGCCATTTTTCTTGAACATCGCCGACACCTTATTCGCGGTCAGGTCGGTGACGTCCTTGTCCTTATCGGGATGGTGGTCCCAGAAGCCCTGGTCGTGCTGCGAGTGAGCGGAGCCGTCGCCGGCATGATGGTCGGGCGCGTCGGTGACCAGGATTACTATTCCCTGGGCTTCGGGACGAAAGGGAAAGGTTGAGGCGTAGGCCAGCGCGTCAAGCTGGTCCTCAGGGATATCGCCGCCCCCGCCGGCATGCAGCGTTCCCACCCATTGGGTGAACTCCTGCACGTTGGAGGTCATCTTTTTGCTGTAGGGGCAATTGCAATCCGCCGCTGCCGAGACCACGTAATCTTCAAAAGTGACCACCCCCAGGCGGTAGTCGCGGTTGTTGCGGGCGAGGTCCTCGGCGAAGCTGATCACGTTCTGCTTGACCGCGTCGATGTAGGGCTGCATCGATTCAGTCACGTCCAGGATGAAGACGATGTCGACCGGACGCCCCTGTCCCTGGCCGCGGAAGTCCAGGATCTTGGCGCGCTTGCCGTCCTCAAATACCTCGACATTGTCGACGCGCAGGTTGCCCACTGGCGCGCCGTTCTGGTCGGTGAGACCGAAATCGATCTGTACGCCCCCGTCTGAGTCAAAATGCTCCAAGCTGGGGTTGCCCACCGACATTTGCAAGGCGCCGCTGGCCGGCCTGGCGGCCATCGCCACCATCGCGGCCAGCAAGCTTAAGATAACAACCGCGCGGCTGCTTGAATTCATCTTGTCCTTAATTGTGAAAGGGGCGCTACCACCTAGTCAATATCCTGGCAAGGGTCAGGTAAGTAATCTGTAGTCCTGCTGCATGGCGCCGCCGTGACAAAGCCGCTCTGCATTGGCCTGGGTTCGACCTGTTAGGTTGTCATCAGGCGGTTCCGTTCACCTGCTTGCCTTCACGCGTGCGGTAAGTTATCCAAGGACGAACCCATTTTCTGGACGTATGGTCAGCGAGTGAAACGATTACCTGCACTTTACAGCTCTTTGGTTCTGATTGGTCCATTACTCGTTATTGGCGCTATGTTAGCCGGGCCGTTTGGCTGCGGCGGTGGCGGAGGGGGCGGCGCCACGCCCGTTCCGGCGATGGGTTCGCTGGAAATCGGCTTCGTGGACAGCCCAAGCAAGGCATTCCAGGCGATCTCCGTGAACATCGTCTCGGTGCGGCTCAATCCGTCCCCGACCACGGTTTCCGACGCGGACCCCAACTGGGTGACCGTCACTGCGCCGCCGGGATCCGGGCCGGGCGAATTGTCGGTTAACCTGCTTGATTTCCAAAATGACGCAGTGGTTTTCAACATCGGCCAGATAACGGCGCAGACCTATCATCAGGTCGAAGTTGTGTTTGACGCGGCCCTCCCGGGCATGGTGATACCGTCGTGCACGTCGGGAACGCAGGAAGGATGCATCACCGCCAACGCGTCTTTCACTGGCAGCACCAATCTGGTGACGACGTTTTCGGCTGGCATACAAATAACCTCCGGCGGTCTGACCCCGCTAATCATCGACATAAATCCCGGCAACCCGGTACCGCCCGCAGCGCCGGGCGGCAATTACACGCTTAATCCCTCGATTACGGTGGTACCGAACACGGCAGGCTTTCTGGCAACCGTCATGGGTACCGTCAGCGGGTTATCGTCGCTGAGCGGCGATACCATCAACGCCGAACTGACCGGAACCAACTCCATTGTGGCCCAGGCGCCGCTGCCGGCCAGCGGCTTCTACTCGATTCAACTCCCGGCGGCCGTCAATGGCACGAGCTATGATCTCTTCGTCTCCGGTACCACGACCTTCGCCGTCGCGTCGGATCTGACGTTGACACGCGGCGGTCCAGTCACCACCCAGAACCTTGTCGTGACCTCAGCAGGGAGCCCCGTCTCGATCGTCGGCGCGGTAATCGACGCCCGGACGAAAGGAGCGTTGGTGGGAGCGACGGTCAACCTGCTGCTTGCCCAAAAATCCAGCGTCAACTGCATGACGAGCAACGGCGTCGGCTGTGTCGTCGTCGACACCACCACCTCCAACAGCGCCGGCAACTACATCCTGGCGGAGCCGTCGCCGCCCGCCGGAACCCCGTACTATGTGCAGGCGATCACGACCGGCACCGAAACGCAGATACTGCCGGTTGCGTTCAGCGGCACGACCGGGATCTGTGCGGGCAGTCCCAATCCGAATAATTGCAGCTTCAGTTTGAACAACGACCTGATCACCGGAACTATCATGGTCGATCCGCCACCAGCGGCCGGCACCAACGTCCTGGTGACGGTGATAGCGGAGCAGACCGGCACCGGCAACCTGGTGGGATTGACGCAAGCCGCCGTGGGCTTCAGCGGCAGCGCGCCGTTTAGTATGGAAGTCCCGCCAGCGCCGCCAAATCCGAATGTCGACCTCATCGCCTCGGCTCAGGATGCCTATCTGGGCGTAGGCACCCAGTTTTCCGGACATCAATTGGCTGTCGCGCCAAATGTCGCTCCTGGCGGTGTGGCCCCGACGTTGACTGTCTCGTGCCTGGGCCACGGCACTATCGCCGGCGTGGCCAACAGTTCCGACGGCGGCACCCATGTGCGGTTGTTTCAAAGCGGGGTCCAATTGATGGATTCCACCGTCGGCAGCACCGTGCCCGTGCCTGGTGCGACGTCGACTCCGGCCTTTCCCAACCAGTACTCGTTCTGCGCGCCGCCCAACACCTACACGGTCCAGCGCTTTGAAGAGACCGCGGCGACCACGGTGCCGGTCGGGCCGTCGCCTTCCATCGTGGTCCCAACTCCGGCTCCGACCGCGACTGCCGGCCCCTGCCCGCTGTGTGCAAACCCAACCGGCCAATGTCCCGGAAACTGCAGCGCCACCAACGCGAGCCCGTTGTAACCGTGAAATTCATCAGCACAGGTAAACCGCGGCTGGCGGGCATGGCGTTGGCGATAGTCTGCGTTTTCGCCCTGGCGCAATCGGGATGTGGCAACGCCTTGGGATGCGGCGGGCTGAGCGGAAACGGCAACAGTCCGTTTACGGGATGCTCCGGCGGCCAGAACATTCCACCGCAGAGTTCGATCAACTTCACGGGCCAAAACGGAACGGTGTTCAGTGCCACCATATCGGACACCGTGGCCTCCTACACCTTTCGGGCGACGGTCCCGTTGAAGGTCATTTACGTCAATAACGTGCCGCCGGTGCGTATTCTGGCAACCAACCTGAGCCCAACGCCGGCCCTGCTGAGCGTCCAGGCGCTGTCGGGGTTTGCCACCACGCAACTGGCCTCGACCAGCACTCCGGGTTCCACCATTTCGGTAAACGTCGGTGGGCCGCTGACCACCATCCAGGGCGCCGCGGCTTGCGATGTCCGCTTTGTGGTCAATGGCCCGATAAATCAGAGCTACGAGGCGTTGCTTGAACAGAACAACAACGCTTACGAAAACATTACGACCGCTCCCACGCTTTATCTTATCGGGGGCGCCAAGAACAGCGTGGACGGCGTCTTTGTGGAGGTACTGGGCTTTTTTGGCCCGCTAAGGGTCCAGTTGGTGATCAACGGAAAGCTGGCTGCTACCGGGGCCGGCTCCAATTTCACGGTGAAGTCGAGCTGTCCATGATGCGGTCCTTGCGCCGGCATTGGTCGGGGCCTGACCGCCGGCAAGCGCCGCATTACGCCGCGCCGCTTACCCGCTCCTCCTATCGCCTCATCATGGAAATTGCTGCATATTGCAGGGTTAGAACATGATTGAACTCTGGTTACAAGATGCGGGACAAAATGGCCTTGGGACGTCTGGATGAGTCGGTTCCTTAGATGAGTCGGTTCTTTGGTAGACGCTTCATAGTGGCAGTGGTGGTGCTGATAGCCCTGGCATTCGCCGCAAGGCCTGCTCTAAATTACTATCGCTTTATGACCACCCACGTCACTACCGACGACGCTTACGTCGACGGTACCGTGGACCTGATCTCCTCGCGGGTGACCGGCACCGTCAGCCAGGTTTACGTGCAGGACAACTGGATAGTGAAAGCCGGTGATTTGCTCGTCAGCCTGGACCCGGCCGACTCCGCGGTACGGGTGGAGCGGGCGCGCGCCAATCTCAACCGGGCACGTAGCATGGTGGATCAGGAATACGCGCAGTTGACCGAAGCTGAAGCCGGTCAGCATCTGGCCGAAGCCCAGCTCAGCCAGGCCCAAACCGACTATAAGCGCGCCAAGACCCTGCGTACGGTCGGCGTGGTCTCCCAGGAGTTTTACGATCAGTCCGAGACCGCCTATCGGGCCTCCGAGGCCAACCTCGCGCTGGCCAAGCAGGAGGTGGCTCGTTCGCGCGCCGCGCTAGGCGGCGCCGACAACGTTGACCACGACCGCTACGACCAGGCGATCGTCAAGCAGGCCGAGTCCGAGTTGAAGACCGCGGAACTGGACCTGGGTTACAGCAATCTCCGGGCGCCGGTAAGCGGTGTGATTACGCGCAAGTCCGTGCACATCGGTCATCGCGTGCAGGCGGGTGAACCGCTGATGACGATCGTGCCGCTGGACAGTCTGTACGTGACGGCGAATTTCAAGGAGACGCAGCTAACGTATGTGCGCGTGGGGCAGAAGGCGGAAATTATTGCGGACATCTACCCCGACTTCGCATTCAAGGGACATGTGGATTCGATCAGCCTGGGAACCGGGGCAGCCTTTTCGCTGCTGCCGCCCGAGAATGCCACCGGCAACTGGGTCAAGGTGGTGCAGCGCGTCCCGGTCAAGATCGTGTTGGACGACACCATTCCCGCCAATCGGCAGTTGCGCCTGGGGCTTTCCGTGGACGCCTCGATCAATGTCAGCGATACGCGCGGGCCGCTGATCTCGTCGCTAATGCAAAGGGAATTTCACCGGTTCCACAGCCAGGGGACGACCCCGCACTGAGCCTCGCCGGCGTCCATTTTTTGCGCCTTGCCCGCGCCTGCGGGCCACCGGCGCAAAACCAGAGAGCCGGTGCTGAATTTAGAAGCGGTTGCGGGGCTGCGGCCTTCCCTGTCGATGATTGACCGTGAAGCGCGTGACGTTGGCGCGCGCCGCCGTACGCGCCGCGCGCCGTCGCCTAACTATCAATACGGCCAGCGGCGCGCATCCCGGCGCAATCACCCACAGCGGCGCCATCACCGCGCCTGTGTAATTGCCGCGCTGTACGAACTCGACCACGATCCACAGACCGAAGGTTGTGGCGGTGGCGGCAATCACCAGGGCGACCGCCAGTGCGATTACGCTGCTGGAGGGAGGATGGGGCTTCTCGGGCCCGGCCGGCTGGCGCCGTCGCCGTCGTGCTGTGTCGATTGCAACTACCGAACTCTTCTTATTTTTATTCGGGAGGGCGCCCATCAAAACTGCCCCTTTCGGACTGCCATCAAGCTTAGCGCCGTCGCGCATTAAGAGCCAGCAGGAAATAATGATTGTCGCTTTTTTTCCCGTAAAACGGGCCTTTGGCGCATGGCCACAGTCAGGGCCATTGCAACACGAGCCCCGGCGGCTCTAAGCTGCCCGACCGCAATGGCCGCAGCAACGCAGGTACAGGAACGCTTGAGCAACTATCTCGGCGTTGAAGTCGCTCGCTTTCGCGTGTTGGCCAGCGGGTGGGAGACCACGGTTTTCGAGTTCGCTCTTAATGGAGCCGCGACCGGCATGGAACTGCCGCGGGGCCGTCCGTTGGTACTGCGTTTTTATCACGGGCCTGACGCAGCGCCCAAAGGCAGCCGCGAGAGCAGCGTGATGCAACTGCTGCGGGCGGCGGAATTTCCCGTTCCGATTCCTTACGCATTTCAGCCCGACCCGGCCGCGCTGGGCGCTCCCTTTTTGATCATGGAGCGGCTTGAAGGCGGCCCGCTGCTGCGGCTGCAAAGCTTTCCCAATGCACTGAAGACTTTCACTCTGGCCTTTCCTCCCTTCGTCAGGTTGCACACCACGCTCCATCGCCTGAACCCCGACCGTATCGGCATCACGGCCCTGGCGCCGGCTTTCAGACCCAACGGCAACGAGGCAAGCCAGCCGCTGCTGCAGCGGATGCTGGCGACGATTGCCGCGCGCGTTGAGCAGGGCCCGCTGCCGTGGCTCGGCCCCGCCCTGCAATGGGCCCGGAGTGCGTTGGGAACCTTCGGCGAAGGCGTCATCTCCGTGCTGCACATGGATTACCATCCGCTCAACGCGCTGGTTAAGGGTGCGCGCATCACCGGTATCATCGACTGGGTCAGCGCGGAGACCGGGGATCGGCATCTCGATGTGGCGACGACGGCGGCTATCCTCTCGTGCCATACGATGGAGAATCCGTCGTGGTTGCGCGACAACCTGGCGGGCAACTCGCTGCGCCGCCTTTACAACGGCCTTTACGTGGCGCTGTACCATGCGATGATGCCGCTGGACTTCGCTCGGCTGCGCTACTGCCAGGGTCTGGCGGCAATATTCCGGCTGTCAACGCTGGGCATGATGCTGGGCCGCGGGGCGGAATCGGTGGGGTATCGCGCCGAAGCGGTGAGCGAGGTCACGCGCCCGGTCCTGGACGTGCTGGCGCGTTATGCAACGCGCAAATGCCAACTACCAATCGTGCCGCCGTAGAAATTAGAAAAGAGAAACGAGAAAAGAGAAACGAGAGCCAGAGGCCTTACCGTCTGGTCTTCCTGGTTCTTTTGTCTGCTCTCTTTTCTATTTTCTAGTTTCTCTTTTCTAAATTAGTTGGCGCAGCACGTAGGGCAGGATGCCGCCGTGCTTGATGTACTCTACCTCTTCGGGGGTATCGACCCGCGCCACGACTTCGAACTCGCGCGACTTGCCGCCTTCTTCGGCGCGTACTTTAACCTTCTGCCCCGGCTTGATTCCCGCCGCGATACCGCCAATCGAGTACAACTCATGGCCGGTCAGGCCCAGGGTCTCGCGGTTCTCCCCGGACTTGAATTGCAGCGCGAGCACACCCATCCCGATCAGGTTGCTGCGATGGATCCGCTCGTAGCTCTCTGCGATCACCGCTCGTACGCCCAGCAGTTGGGTGCCTTTGGCCGCCCAGTCGCGCGAGGAACCCGAGCCGTACTCCTTGCCGGCGATAACGATCAGCGGGACTTTTTCGGCGCGATATTGCTCCGCAGCCTCGAAGATGGTGGTCTTTGCGCCGTCGGGCAGATGTATCGTGTAGCCGCCTTCGACTCCCGGCACCAGCAGGTTGCGCAGCCGGATGTTGGCAAAGGTGCCGCGCACCATCACTTCGTGATTCCCGCGGCGCGCGCCAAACGAGTTGAAGTCCTTGGGCGGCACGCCGTTGGCGATAAGATAACGCCCCGCCGGGCCGTCGGCCGGAATCGACCCGGCCGGCGAGATGTGGTCGGTCGTCACGCTGTGGCCCAGCATCGCCAGCACGCGCGCATTGGTGATCTCGGTCAGCGGCGCCGGCGTGACGCCGATACCGTCGAAGAACGGCGGCTCCTTGACGTAGGTGGAATCCCGCTGCCAACTGAACAGGTCGCCCTTTGGCACCTGCAATCCGCTCCAGCGCTCGTCGCCGTCAAAAACCCGCGCGTACTCGTCGCGGAACATCGCCGAGTCGATCGAATCCGCCATCGCCTTGCGGACTTCCTCTGGCGTCGGCCAGAGGTCCTTGAGGAACACCGGACGGCCGTCGCTGCCGATACCGATCTGGCCCTGCGCGAGATCGGTGTCGATAGTGCCGGCCAGCGCGTAGGCCACCACCAGCGGCGGCGAAGCCAGATAGTTGAAGCGCACAACAGGATTGATGCGCCCCTCGAAATTGCGGTTCCCGCTCAGCACTGCCGCGGCCACCAGATTGTTCTGCTTGACCGCCGCCGCCAGTCCCTCGGCGATCGGACCGCTGTTGCCGATACAGGTGGTGCATCCATAGCCCACCAGATGAAAACCAAGCTGCTCCAGGTACGGCGTCAAGCCGGCGCGTTTGAGATACTGGGTGACGACTTTCGATCCCGGCGCCAGACTCGTCTTGACCCACGGTTTACTGCGCAGCCCGCGCTCGGCTGCTTTTTTGGCCAGGATGCCCGCCCCCAGCATCACGGAAGGATTGGAAGTGTTGGTGCAGCTCGTAATCGCGGCGATCAGCACCGAGCCGTGGCCGATCTCGACGCTGCCGGACTCGGTCCGGACTGTCGCGGTGTGGACCAGATGTCCCAGCTCGGACTGCGGAAGCTCGGTGGCTGCGCCATTGTCCGCATTCCCGCCTTCAGCGGCCCATCGCCCAATCGTTTTGGGATCGACGCCCTTGATGTGCTCGACGATCTCCTTGACCAGTTGCTCGCGATAGTCGCGCTGAGCATTGCCCAGGGCCACGCGGTCCTGAGGCCGGCGCGGTCCGGCGAGGCTGGGCTCGACCTTGGACAGGTCCAGTTCCAGGGTGTCGCTGAAAATCGGCTCCGGCGAATTTGCCATGTGGAACAGCCCCTGCTCCTTGCAGTACGCCTCGACCAGCTTCACCTGATGGTCGCTGCGGCCGGTCAGACGCAGGTATTCCAGCGTCTGCGCATCCACCGGAAAAAATCCGATGGTGGCTCCGTACTCGGGCGACATGTTGCCCAGCGTGGCGCGGTCGGCAATCGTCAGCGTGGGGAGGCCCGGGCCATAATACTCGACGAACTTGCCGACCACGCCCCTAGCCCGCAGCATCTGCGTGACGGTCAGTACCAGGTCGGTCGCGGTCGCGCCCGGTGCCATCTCACCGTAAAGCCGCATCCCGACCACTTCCGGAATCAGCATCGGCACCGAGCGCCCAAGCATCGCCGCCTCCGCTTCGATTCCGCCCACGCCCCATCCGACGACGCCCAGCCCGTTAATCATCGTGGTATGCGAGTCGGTACCTAAAACCGTGTCGGGATAGGCCTCTCCCGCCGTCGAGGCGAACACTACCGGGGCGAGGTATTCAAGGTTGACTTGATGAACGATGCCGGTGTCGGGCGGCACCACACGGAAGTTGTTCAGTGCCTGCTGGCCCCAGCGCAAAAACAGGTAGCGCTCTTGGTTGCGTTCGAATTCGAGCTCGGCGTTTTTGGCAAACGCGGCGGTGTTGCCGAAAACGTCGACCTGTACCGAGTGGTCGATAACGAGGTCGGCGGGCTGGAGTGGATTGACCTTGGCCGCATTGCCGCCCAGCCGTTTGACTGCGTCGCGCATCGCCGCCAGATCGGCCACCACTGGCACCCCGGTGAAATCCTGAAGCAGGACGCGGGCGGGCATAAAGGAGAATTCGCGCTCGGGCGGCTTGGGACTCCATCGCGCAACCGTCTCTACCTGTTCGGTGTTGACGACCATGCCGTCTTCGCGCCGCACGACGTTCTCAAGCATCACCTTGATCGAGTAGGGCATGCGGGAGAGGTTGAAGCCGCGCCGCTCCACGGCCTCGAGTTTGTGGATTTGGTACTTTTGTCCGTCAACCGCAAGCGTGGTGCGCGCACCGAAACTGTCCTTGGCCATTTTCCTGCTCTCATTCCTGGGATTTTGACTCCGTGCGCCAGGCGCCGGATGAAGGTCCGTTAAGGCCAGAATAGCGCGGATCGGCGCGCCAAAAAAACGGCTACCGAGCGGCGGCGCCGATCGAAATGAGGACACGAAGAAATGTTTGTCCAGCGCCCGCCGTGTAGATTCCTCGGGCGCTCGAATGACAGGCATACAAACGGCTTATGAACGAGAGTGGAAACCTTTACACACCCTTTCCGGATGGCTGCGTGGGACAGGCTTTCCAGCTGTCATTTTTGAGTCTTCCGCGCAGCCAATTCAGTTAGTCACGTATAGTGAAGAGGCTTCCTATCTGCTGGAATTCCATGCAGGGCTACTTGAAGTGCGGCATCACCTTGTTGGCGAACAGCTCGATGTTCTCCGTCACTTTGCTGACCGGAACTCCCGGCGGCGCGATGGCAAAACCGAAGGTCTCAACTGGGACTTCGGCGATTAGCGCCTTGATCATTTTCACTGCTTCATCGGGAGTGACCACCGTCATCAACTTGAGCCGTTTGAGATCTTCGGCGCTGTCGAGATGGGGCCATACGTTGGTGTCGGTGCCTTCGAACCACTTGGCATAGGAGTTGTACCAGTACATCACGCCAGGTGAGAACAAGTTGAAGTCGCGCTCAGGGTCGTTGGACACGATCAGCCACGGCAGTCCGCCGGTCATGCGCGCTTTGGTGGGATCCTTGCCCAGCTTTTGGAGTTCCTCACGGTACATCTGGACAGTCTCTTTGTTCGCGGGTCCGGTATAACCATCGCCGTACTTGGCGGCGCGCCTGATCGCGGCGCGGTTGAAGCCGCCCACCCAGATCGGCGGATTGGGTTCCTGCACGGGACGCGGGGTAACCTGGGCGCCATCGATATTAAAGTGCTTGCCGTGGAATGTGACCTTCTCGCCCTGCCATAGCCGGCGGATAATCTCCAGAGCTTCATTGGCGCGCGCACCGCGGGTTTTGAGGTCGATCCCGTATCCCGCGTATTCCTCCGGCCGGTAGCCCAGCCCGACACCCAAATCGAGGCGGCCGTTGGAGATTACATCGAGAACCGCGCCATCTTCGGCCAGCCCGACCGGATCGTAGAGCGGCAGGATCGCGATATTGGTCCCGACGCGCATCTTTTTGGTTCGCGCCGCGACGGCAGTGGCGGCAATCAAAGGCGAGGGAATATAGCCGTCGTCGGTGAAGTGATGTTCAAGGAAAGAAGCGTCGGCGAAGCCCAGCGACTCCGCCCATACCATGTGGTCGATGATGTCGGCGTAAACCTCCGCCGAAGGCCGCGCCCACTGCGGGGGATTGCGAAAATCTGTCATTAATCCAAAGCGCATGGGCTGTTCCTCCCGGGCACACCATGGTGCCGGTGTTTTTGTACACGGATTTGCGCCACTCACGCCAGACTTGGTCTGGAGAAAAAGAGCCGGCACGGAGGCCGGCGCTATGGGAGGCGATCGGGTGGGCGCATTGCGTAGATGCGGGTTAGTTTGATAGCCAGTTCGACGACCTTTCGGGGCTTGCCGCTGCGGCCTGTGCGCGCCTCTCGGAGGCTGCCGGGAACTTCCCTGGCGCGTCCGTAGAGGATTACCGCTGCGCCATCTTCACGCCACGTCGTCAGCGCAACGCTGGGATTGTGTACGAGGTCGGCGCTGCGCACCGCGTCTTCGTATATCACCATCCGCAGCGTCGTGAGGTCGGAGTTTTCTTCGCTGACCGCGTCGCGGCCGGGGCCGAAGCAGAATCTGGCGCCGCCCAGTTGCGCATGAACCGGCGCGATATGCGGCCGGCCCGCGGCGCTGACCGTGGCCATCGCGACCAGTCGCACGCTGCGCCAGAACTCGACGAATTCAGCCGCGGACATTTGCCGTCCGCTGTAAGCCACTGAGTCGGCCACGGATGGCGTGGCGGTCGCGGTGCTGCGATCGATAAGGGCCTGTAGCCGCGCTAACTCGGTGGCGGCATTAGTCTGCTGATGCGCTCGCTGCTCCGGCTCCGGTTCATTCTTGGGCATGGTCAAAATCGCCTTTCACGTAAGATGCATCGCGCTTTCATCCCCGGACTCGCGGCGCACCGGCTTTGACCGCCGCCATCGCGGCCGCCCGCGCGGGAAGGGGACCAGGGAGGCCGTCGTAAACCAGGCTGCGGCCGTCGGAATGGAACCGCATCGCGGCCAACTCGCCGACCCGCGCCGAGTTGAGCGCCGGCTCGCCGTCCACCGTATCAATCCTGAGCTTGGGCCTTGGTTTTAAGATTGCGGCCACTGCGGCGCTGAACCGCTCTGCGTCCATTGTTGCAAAACAGATCAAATCGCGGCCCGCCAAGCCCATTATGGGACGGCCATCCTCGACTACGATCACATTGCCGGGCTCGCGCGCGATACCGCATCCGGGCATCACGGCCCCAAAGGGATTGGCCGGATCCACGGCGCATAGCGCGGCAATCTGATGGGAGGGCGGCGTGGTTCTGATCGCGCGCAGCATCTCGACTGCCTCGCTAAGGGCGTACTGCTCACCGGAAAGCGAGCGCACGAAGTAGCCGCGCCGAATCGTGCCGCCATATTCAAGCCGCCGCAAAGCGAATAACAGGCCAGACCAAGTGACGCCTTCCTCGGCGGCAAAGACCTCGCGCGTCACAATCCCATGGCGGCGCAGCAGCGCCATCGCCAACTCCCGCTCCGATTCGGCGCCAGGTTGCGTCGCGCTGTTTGGGTCGGGAATGCCGCCAATCGCGACCCATCGGCCGCCGAGGCTGGACTTAAGCCGCGCCCGCAATCCCGCATCGTAACGGCTCATCTTGCGCTCGGGGGGTGCCGCCATCACCGCAGCAGCATCCGGCGTACCGGACAGCAGGCGCAGCGGCGCGAAGCTGTCATTAGTGGCCCAGCCGCCGGCCGCCAGACTCCACAGAGCGCGCAAAACGTCGCGATCGGAAAACCCGGCACGTTGCGCAATCTGGTCGAGATACAACGCTCCGCCTTCGCGCAGCACCTTCAATATAATTTGTTCCTTGGGATTTTCGGGCGCCTCATCGCGCGCGCTCATCGGCGCCACGAACGCCCGCTGGCGCGGCACAAAGGCGACGCGCGAAGGCACCTCCGCGTCGGCGGCGCGGCGCGGTCCCGCCACCCACATCATCTGCCCGCTTAGGCATAGAAGGTCGAGATGGTCGGGCCGATAGTCGGGGAGGCGGGCGGGAAGGATCGCGCTGTCCCAAAGTTCGGTGTCCAGCGCGAGACCGCTTAGCTGGTCAAGCACTGCGGCAACGCCTTCGACTCCGGGTGCCAGATCAACTCCGCCAACATGATGCCAGCGCGCCAGGAAACTCACATACTCGTGGTCCTCGCACGGTTCGACCTCGGCGCGCACCTGCTCCAGGGTCAGGCGATGGATTCGTTCGAGGTTATAGCGATCGCACCAGCTTTCGACGCCGCCGATAAAGCGCCCGCGAAAGACCGCGCCCTTTGCCTCCAATGCCGCCAGATGGCGCCCGGTTTCCGTGCCTTCGAATCCCAGCCGCTGCGCAAGTTCGCCGAGCAAAACGGGACCTGAAGTGCGCAATGCGCGCCGCACGATTTCCTCGCGCGCCGAGTCGCGGTCGATTTCATTGCCGTTTAAGGCCGCGGCGGGAACGCTCAACGCAGCATCGGGATAGGCGGCGCGAAAAAGTGCCGCGTCATCGGTGGCGATCCACAATTGGGTCCGCCGATGCGCCAGCCGTATCGGCCCGATTCGCGCGCCTTGCGTCAACTCACGGATCAGCGCCGCGGCGTCGCCCATGACACGCTCACCGATTTCGCTTTCGTCAAGCGCGCCGTGCGCCTTGATCAATTCGTATAGTTCATCAGCGTCGCGCGCTCTGCGTCCGGACGCGGTCCCGGATACTTCCGCGGCGACGCGCGACACGGCCTCGCGCGCCAGCATTTCCGACAGGTCTTCGGTGCGAAGGACGTCCTCGGCCATCCCGCGATTCATCATCACCGAACGGCTGCGCCGGTTGGCGCGCTCGCCGTCGTCGAGGAACGAATAGTCCCAGGCCAGTAGCAGGCGCTGGGCGAAGACCGAAGGTGCAATCGAATCGACCGCGAGGGTTCGCACCCGCCCCTGCTCGATCCCCGCCATCAACGCGGTCAGGCGCTTGATGTCGGTGGATTCCTCCAGGCACTCGCGAATCGTCTCCTGGACGATGAAATGATCGGGGAGGTCCACGTGAGCGGGCTTGTTATCGAAACAGGCCTGCTGCTGCGGAAAGAGCGCGACCGTCAGATCCTGCGCGCGCAAGCGTTGGATCCAGGCCGGCACCTTGCGCCCCTGGGAATTACGCATCACGCTGAGCGCGCGCGTGGCCACATGGCGAAAGCGCACTTCGAACATCGGCGCGGCGAGCAAAGCCTGCACCAGCGTTTCGCGCAACGTGCGCGAATTGAGAAAGGTGAAGACCTCTTCGAGCGGGAAACTGTGGCGCGAGTTGAGCGCCAGCAGCACGCCGTCGTCGGTTGCCGAAGCCTGAATTTCAAAATCGAATGACTGGCACAGGCGCTTGCGCAAAGCGAGTCCCAGGCCGCGGTTGAGCCGGATGCCCAGGGGCGAATGGATCACAATCTGGGTGCCGCCCAAACCATCGAAGAAGCGCTCGGCAACGATAGTGCGTTCATCGGGAATCGCACCCAAAGCATCAAGCCCGCGCCGGACGTAGTTGACCGCCTGCACGGAAGCCGAAGGTTCAATCGCACACTCGCTGACCAAAAATTCCTGCGCCTGTTCCGGGTCGGACAGGCGGCGCGCGACCTCGTGGCGCAGGTCGTTGACTTCATCGGATAGCGCCGGCGTTCTGCCGGCCGCCTCCGCCATCCAAAACGGCAGTGTCGGCGCCATCCCGGGGGCGGGTTCGACCATCAGCCGCCCCCGCGAAATGCGCTGGATCTGCCAGGGCATCGAGCCGAGCGCGAAGACGTCGCCGCGAGCTGATTCCTGGGCGAAGTCCTCCTCGACGTCGCCGATCTTACGCTGCTGCGACTCGATCACGACGTCGTAATTGCCGGCTTCGGGGATGGTTCCGCCCGAGGTGATTGCGGCGATACGGGCGGCGCGCCGCGGCCGCACCCTGGCGCCGGCGCGGTCGTAAAAGATCTTGGGATAAGCGCCCTGGATGCGTTCGGGCAACTCGGCCGCCATCTGGTCGAGCAACTGCCGCAGTTGGGCTAAGTCAAGCGCGGCGAAGTTATGCGCGCCGCGCAGCAGGCACAGGATTTCAGCCTCGCTGATCTCGCCATCTTCCGCCGCAATCGCGACGATCTGCTGCGCGGCCACATCCAGACAGCCGGTGGGAATCTCGACCTGGTCCAGGCGGGCGCTGCGGATCGCGCGCACCGCCGCGGCGCATTCGAGCAGATCGTCCAGCGTCATCGCGAAAAACCGGCCCTTGGGCGTCTGGCCCAGGGCGTGTCCCGAACGGCCGACCCGCTGAATCGCCGCCGAAATGGACTTCGGCGTATCGATCTGACAGACCAGATCAACGGCGCCGACATCGATCCCAAGCTCCAACGAGGCGGTCGCCACGATCGCGCGGAGCTCGCCGCGTTTTAGGCGCTGTTCGGCCAACAGGCGCTCGGTGCGCGCCATGCTGCCGTGATGGGCCATCACGGCCTGCTCGCCCAGCCGCTTTTGCAGGGCTAGCGCAACCCGCTCCGCCCACCGGCGGCTCAGCGTGAAGACCAGGGTCGTGCGATGCTCCCCGATCAGTTCGGCAATCTTGTCGTAGACCGCGTCCCAATGCGGATGGGTCGCCAGCGGCCCCAGTTCCGGGCCGGGCGCCAGGACCTGCAGGTCCAACTCACGGGGACCGTCGCCGGCCCGCACGATTTGGCATGAGCGCTCGACACGGTTGCCACGCTCATCGACCTCGGCCCCGGTAAGGAAGCGGCCCAACTCCTCGATCGGGTTGAGCGTCGCCGAAAGGCCGATGCGCACCGGCCGGGTTCCAGTGTGCGCCTTTACCATCCGCTCCAGCCGCTCCAGCGTGATCGCCAGATGCGCGCCGCGCTTGTTGCCCGCCATCGCGTGCAATTCATCGACGATTACCCAGCGCACCGATTCCAGCTTCTGACGGAAGCGGGAGCTGGTGAGCAGGATGAACAGCGACTCGGGCGTGGTGACGAGGATCTGCGGCGGACGGCGCAGCATCGCGCCGCGCTCGCCGGCGGGAGTGTCGCCCGTGCGCAATCCAGCGCGAATTGGCGCCAGCGCCATCCCGGCCGCGGCTGCGGCGGCGCGCACTCCGCCCAGCGGTTCTTCAAGATTGAGCCGGATATCGTTGGCCAGCGCCTTGAGCGGAGAGACGTAGAGGACCGACACCTGGTCGGGCAGGAATCCCGATTGGGCCTCAATCACGAGCTGGTTTATCGACCACAGAAAAGCGGCCAGGGTTTTGCCGCTGCCGGTGGGGGCGCACAGCAGGGCGTCATGGCCGCCGCCAATCAGTGGCCATCCCGCCTCCTGTATCGCCGAGGCCCGACCAAACCGGTCCTCGAACCAGGCGCGGACAATTGGATGGAATGCGGAGACCGCGGAACTCACACTATCTTTATATAGCATGGCGGGGACTGATTGCGCTCCATCAGATCGCGGCTGAAAAAAGAACCGGCACGGAGGCCGGCGCTACGAAAAAAAGCCCGCGCTTCGATGTGTGGATACCGGCGGGGCCGCTCTGCTATAAGCCTCAGCTTGAACCTGAAGTTGGGAATACTTTTGAAACCTTCCTTAACCAGCGTCACGATTGCGATCTGCCTGCTGCTTATCTGCTGCGCACCGCGAGCGAACGCGGAGGCTCCTGTGCCACTAGGGGAGCAAAACGAAATGCTGCGGCCGCCGCTCCAGGATGGCAAACCAGTCGATGTATCAATCTGGCTTCACGTCATCAATCTGGCCGATATCGACGAAGTTTCGGAGCGCTTCAACCTGATGTTCTATCTGTTCGTGCAATGGCATGATCCGCGCCTGGCCTTCAATCCGCGCGGGCCCACCGAGCGCTTCCACAACTTCATGCCCAACCAGATCTGGCATCCGCGCCTGGAATTCATAAATGAAATCGGCGCCCACACGCGCGGCGACGCCTCGTTGCGTGTCAATCAGGGCGGCACCGTACTCTACGTGGAGCGTGTCGGTACCGAGTTGAGCACGAGATTTCGTTTGCTTAGGTTCCCGTTTGACCGACAGGCACTGCCAGTAATCATCCATCCGTTCGTTGGCCAGTTGCTCGTGGTCACGCTGCGCGGCGACCAGGAGCGTACCTGGATAAGCGGGGAGGAGGCGGAGTATTCATCGCTGGCGCAATGGCAAATGATGGGAATCAAGGTCCACGATGCGCAGGTTTTATTCTCAAAGTTCGGATCCATCCCGGAGGCGCGCTTCGTGATCGGGGTTAAGCGCAAGTACGATTACTACATATGGAAAATCTTCGTGCCGCTGCTGCTGATGGTGACGCTGTCGTGGAGCGTTTACTGGATTGACCCCCAGGATTTGAGCAGTCAGGTGCAGATCTCCATCACCACCATCCTGACCGTTATCGCGTTCGCCTTTTCGATTTCACTGAGTCTGCCCAAGGTACCCTACCTGACGTACATCGACGCCTTCTTCCTGGACTGCCTGGTGTTCGTTTTCTTTACCGCCGTCGAGATGACGACGGTTCACGTCTCCGGCCGCACCCAACGCGTCGAGCTGGGGCTTAGGATTCGGCGCATAAGCCGCTACGCGGTCCCGATCGCGTTCGTCTTGAGCAATGCGGTGATTGCGCTGCGCTACTTCGGATGAGCCGCGCGGGCCGGGCTATGGCTTTTTCGCCAAGCCTGTTATTTTGACCGTAAGGTTTGTCAAAATCAGGAGGAATGCATGATCAAATCTGCAATTTCGGCGGACTCCCATATCGTGGAGCCGCCAGGCACCTACGTTGATCGAATCGACCGCAAGTACAAGGATATCGCGCCGCGGATGCTGCGCGACGAAAAGCTGGGCGACTATTTCACCGCGCATGGGATGGAGGGCTTCAAGATCACTCTGGGCCTGATGGCGGCGGCGGGGAAGTCCGCTGAGGAACTGGGCCGCGGAGGCCACAAGTTCGAGGACCTCTATCGCGGCGGATGGGATCCCGAGGCCCGGATGGCGGACCAGGATCGCGACGGCGTGGTGGCTGAAGTCATTTATCCCACCACCGGGATGGTGCTGTGCAACCATCGCGACATCGACTACAAAAAGGCCTGCTTCGACGCCTATAACCTGTGGCTGGCCGAGTTCTGCGGCGCCCATCCGGATCGCCTCCTTGGTCAGGGCCAGACGGCGATGCGCACCCCGGAGGAAGGAATCGAGGAACTGCGCAAGGCCAAGTCGTTGGGGTTTCGCGGCGTCATGATGCCGGGCAATCCCGGATACAAGGATTACGACGATCGCGCCTACGACGAGTTCTACGAAGCGGCGGTCGAAATGAAGATGCCGCTTTCCTTCCATATCCTGACCAGCAAGAGCGACAACATCGCCAATCCGCAGCGCGGCCCCAAGATCAACGGCTTCCTGGCGATAATCCGTGGATGCCAGGACATTATGGGCACGATGATCTTTGGCGGCGTCTTCGAGCGCCATCCCAAACTCAAGGTGGTCTGTGTGGAGGCCGACGCGGGTTGGGTGCCGCATTACATGTACCGGATGGACCACGCCTACAAGCGCCATCGCTACTGGCTGCCGGCGGGCCAGGAACTGTCAAAGATGCCCAGCGAATATTACCGCGAAAACATCTATACCACTTTCCAGGACGACTGGGTGGCGTTCAAGATGAAGGACATGTGCAACATCAAGCGGCTGCTGTGGGCCAACGACTTTCCGCACAGCGACTCCACCTGGCCGTGGTCGCAGGAGTTGCTCAAGGAGCATCGCCAGGGACTGACTGACGAGGAATTCAACCTCATCGTGCACGACAACGTGGCGGAGTTGTACGGACTTAATTAAACCGCCACGCCCACGATTGTTGCGCGCATCCGGCGGTGGCGCGACCCGCAGCCGCGCCATCGCCCGCAATCTCTACATTTCGTAAGGACGGCGCCGGTCCATGCCGAATGTGGCAAAGTGTCTGCAATGGGCACTTTCAACCCACGTTCGCCAACACCCCCCGCTGATCTTCAACGAAGGCCCCTGCCTGGCGCTATTACAGTCTGACGCAAAAACCTCCTGCTTGAACTCGCAAAGCCATCCAACCGGATCAGAGAACAAGATTCTCGAATTTTCTCGCGCCACGCGGTATTAGTCGACTTTCATGAATCTTCATTACCTTTTATTACAACAAACAATTTGTATTAACAATTAGGGTAGAAGTGATCTAAACAGTTACCTTGTGATGCCAAGATATCTCTTGTAGGGATATGCCCGTTGCTTTTCAAGCAACCTCAGCTTCAATAGGGCTGAGATTTAATAAGAGAGGAAACGTATGGCTATTGTTTCCTATGGATTTTCAGCCCGGATGCCTTCCATGCGTGGTTCGCTCAGCAGGGTTGCCGTGCGTTATATTTCATCCTTCCTATCGAGCGTTGACGAGGACTTCCGGCGTTCTCTCTTTTGTAGCCTGTTCTAAGGCTTTCTAAAGCCTTCCACGCTCTTCTTTAGCGGCTTGGGTGCGGATAACGAGGACACCGTATGCAAGACCATCATGCAGCTGAATCAAATCCGGGCGTGGACCGGCGCAAGTCTCGGACCCGATGGCTCGCCGCAGTTATGTGGGCAACGTTCGGGGTCGGGTTGCTGGTACAGACAGTCAGCCCCGGGCTGACGATCAAGCACAACAAATTGATTGTTCCGGGCGCGTTCTCCGAAGGTAAAGAAATTCGTCCGGCCGAGATCATTGCGCGAGAGCGTCGGATGCAGCTGCTCTCCGCGATCCTGACGGTCGCCGGCGCGCTCGGTTTGGCGGTCTGCTACGGCCCGGCCCTGCTGCGCCGGCATGAGTCATAAAGTGACCTTTTCCGCCCCGATTCCCGCGCGTCGCAATGTGCGTCGAAACAGCCGCGCGCCGCCGCCTCTATTATCAGGAGGGTTCGAAGCGGCCCGGATTTCGGTAACCTCCTTAGCCTCGATGTCAACAGCTTCGAGGACGTTTTTGAAAGGATAAAACCATGTCACGTCGAAAGCTCTCTCGCCTGGCGGCCTTGCTTGGGGCCGCGGTGGTAGCGACCTTGACCTGCGCGATCGTGGTTCACGCCGCCGGTTTTTTTATTTTTATTGCCGCTCCCCAGGAGCTTACCTTCTCCTATAGCCTGGCTCCGGGAGCCGTCAGCGGATGCGTTACTCCGTCGGCCGGAATTCCGAATCAGGTTATCGGCGTTAACACCACTTCCGGTGTTCGCGGCGTGGGGCAGGTCAGCCTGCTGCGCATCAACGCCGCCTTCCTTGAGTGGACAGGCCTGGAGTCTCCCAGTGCGGCCGCCATCACTTCGGGCTTTTCCGGGGGTGCCGGAGCGCACATCGTCTTCCTCGACTTTGTCCACAGGGTTCAGATCGAGGTTTGCAGCCCAATAGCTTTCGAGTCCATAACTTGAACTCCGCTGGCGCCGCTCAGACGGGCGTCGTGGATGTCTGGTTTTAAGCGTGAGCCCGAGGCTGCCGCGTGGCGGAGATTTCCGCCACGCGACAGCCTCATCGAAAAGGCCGTATCCTGCCCTTCACGGCGATTATGTAATGGCAGATAGCGACGTAATGGCTATTGACGGAATTGATTAAGGAGGCTCCGATGCTTTGGCTGCATAAGTCCTTGATTGGCGCCGTTATCCTTCTCGCGGTTTCGATGGCGTCCTCCGCTTGGGCTAAACCGCCCGCGGGAACTGATTCAGCTACGGCGCGCTTCAAAGTGGGATGGAAGGAAGGGCGACTTAGTGTGAAGGCCGACCAATCATCCCTCTCCCAGGTACTGCGCGAGATCGCCAAATGGACGGGCCTTGAGATTCGCGGCAGTGTTGACGCCAATAGAAAAGTCTCCGCGACTTTCTCGGACGTTTCGCTGCGCGATGGATTATGTCAGTTGCTTGGCCCGATAAACTACGCGCTCCTGGAGAAGGGGTCCTCAGCGGGAGGGGGAACGCCCGCACCTTTCGCGCTGGTCATCCTGCCCCAGCGGGTGGCGGCGTCGACCCGGGTCAAGAGCAAGCCCGAACCCGCGAAAACCGCATCGAATAATGACGCAGCCAAGTCCAACAAAAATCAGGCCCCGGCGCAGGATAACGGCGGGATGCAACCAAAAGATAATCAGACGGCCGCTGCAACGACCCCCGATGACTCAGAGCAGAGCGACTGTGTTGTTTGTCAAGCCGGGGGGCGAGTTGCCCACAAGGTCCACAGCCTCTGGGATGGTGGTAAGAATCCCGGCTGTGGACTTGTGGACAACTCGCCTCTGCTTCATGCGGGGGTTTGGCATGGGACCTCCACAAGGTATCGGTCTTGATCATTGCGTTAAGCATAACGATCAGCTTGCGCATGACAGCCACCAGGGCCACTTTCTTGGTTTTGCCGCGCGCCAGCAGCCGCTCATAAAGATCTTTGAGGTCCGGGTTGGCGC
>DASZGF010000056.1:0-54142 GCA_035939115.1 Binataceae bacterium (SeqCode) | reverse complement strand
CCCATGCCAAACCCCCGCATGAAGCAGAGGCGAGTTGTCCACAAGTCCACAGCCGGGATTCTTACCACCATCCCAGAGGCTGTGGACCTTGTGGGCAACTCGCCCCCCGGCTTGACAAACAACACAGTCGCTCTCCCGGCTCATAGGGAGAGGTGAATAGGGAGGAGCGGACGCGCGGGCGGCGGCCGCATTTTGCGGCCGCCCTTGCAGGAGCGCAGCCAATCAGACAAATCACGCCGCGGAAAGAATCGCGGCCGCGAGATCCTTCGACTTCGCTCAGGATGACGGAAAAACGCCGCTGGCATTCCCGAAAGATCCGAGAAGACGAGATCGAGAACGTCGACTTTGAGCGAACTCCCTGCGGGCGCACGGCGATTCTTCCTACCCGTCTAAAACGAAACAGCACGATGCCGCGGTAAGCCTTGGGCGGATATTGGCGGATGTCACCAAGGCCCTCATCCAAAGAAAACAGGCATCGTCGACCATAGCACGTAACCGGTTGCGTAGGGGGCCATTTGGCATGCGCACCACAGACGCTGAGCGCCGATACCGAGCGCGTGACGAAATAACGGAGCGGGGCCTCGTACTGACAACCGCCAACCCTTGCGGCTTTCATTGGACTCGAGCGGGATGGACGCTACTTTCCGAACTGGCATAAAGTGGGGCGGACGACATTCGAATACGAGGGCACCTGTCATGCAACGTGCTGACGGAAAGCAGGCTGTTGGTGGACCCGATGCGGGCGCCGTCGGGGCCTTTGCAGCGACCGTTCGCGGTAAGGTAATCGCTCCGTCCGACGACGGGTACGAGTCGGCGCGCAAGGTGTACAACGCGATGATCGACCGCAGGCCGGGCTTGATCGTAGCGTGCGCCGATGTCGCCGACGTGATCGGCTGTGTCGGCTTCGCGCGGGATCACGCCATGCCCCTGGCCATCCGCGCCGGCGGCCACAGCGCACCCGGTTTCGGCACGTGCGACGGCGGCCTGGTCGCGGACTTGTCCGCCATGAAGGGCATCCGCGTGGATCCGGCCCGCCGTGTCGCGCGCGTCGAGGGCGGCTGCACGTGGGGCGACGTTGACCACGCCACGCATGTATTCGGACTGGCCACGCCGGGCGGTGTCATCTCGACCACGGGAGTCTCCGGTCTCACGCTCGGCGGCGGTTTCGGGTACCTGACGCGGCGCTACGGGTTGTCGTGCGACAACTTGATCTCGGCGGACGTGGTGACGGCAAACGGACGCCTAATCACTGCAAGTACTACCGAACACCCTGATTTGTTTTGGGCCCTGCGCGGCGGCGGCGGTAACTTCGGCGTCGTTACGTCGATGGAGTTCCGCCTTCATCCCGTCAGCACGGTCTTCGCCGGACCGGTGCTCTACCCGCTCGATCGGGCCCCGGAGGCTTTGCGCCTCTTCCGGGACTTCATGGAGACAGCGCCGCGGGAGTTCAGCGCGTTCTTTGCCTTTCTGATCGTCCCGCCGGGGCCTCCCTTTCCCGAACAGCTGCACGGCAAGACCGTGTGCGGGGTCGTGTGTATCTATTGCGGCGAGCCGGCGGCCGGGGCAGCGGTCGCCCGGCCGCTGTTGGAATTCGGTCCGCCGGCGTTCGCCCATGTGGGTCCGGCCCCGTACCCGATGATCTAATCCATGTTCGACCCGTTGCTTCCCCCTGGTCTGCACCATTACTGGAAAGCCGACTTCGTCAACCATCTGACCGACGAAATCATCGCGGAGCACGTCAGGCACGGGCCGGACATTCCCACGATCAATTCGGCGCTCCACATCTACCCGGTCGACGGCGCGGTGCACGATGTTGCCCCGCGGGACACGGCATTTGCGTATCGCCGCGCCCGGTTCACGCACATCATCGCGGCCGTCAGCCCGGACCCGACCGCCATGCCCCGCTATCGGGAGTGGGTCCGGAATTATTGGTCGGCACTGCATCCTCACTCGTCCGGTGGCGCCTATGTGAACTTTCTGATGGACGATGAAGGCGATGACCGGATCGCCGCCAGTTTTCAGGAAAATTACGGACGCCTGGCTCAGGTCAAGAAGATGTACGATCCGGGCAACCTGTTCCGCGTGAACCAGAACATCAGGCCGGCTGCTGCGTAGCGGGCCGCGATCTCGCAGGGTGAGCCCGGGCGAACTATAGCCGTACGGGCCGAGCTTCCGGCAAACAACCGGCGCGTGGTAGGCTGCAAAATGCCCATTTAGCTGGGGCCGCCAGTTTTTTCGGGAGCTGACATGCCGCTGTACATGGACATCCACAACCTCCAGGGAGCAACCGTAGAAGAGATTGCGAAGGCGCACGCGGCCGATCTCGAGGTGCAGGGGAAGTACCACGTCCAGTATCTCAAGTACTGGTTCAACGAGAGCCAAGGCAAGGCTTTCTGTCTTGTCGATGCGCCCAGTCCGGAGGCGGCGCAGTTAGTGCATCGTGATGCGCACGGGCAGACCGCAGAGAGAATCATCGAGGTCGAGCCCGCGCTGGTCGAAGCACTCCTCGGCGCAGGGGAAATCGATCCGTCGGGAGCGGTCCTCGCGCCTGGGAGCGCCACGAACGAGCGCGACTCCGCAATCCGGACCATTCTCTTCACGGATATTGTTGGCTCGACGAACGAATCTTTGGGGGACGATGCGGGCATGGCTCTGCTGGGCTTCCATGACACCATCGTCCGGGACGCACTGGCCGAGGCGGACGGTCGTGAGGTCAAGCATACCGGAGACGGTATCATGGCGTCCTTCGTGTCGGCAGCGGCCGCGGTTCGCTGCGCAGCCCGGATTCTGCGCGCCTTGGCGAAGCATCGGGAGGAGCGCAGAGAGTATCCGCTCAAGGTTCGGATCGGCGTCGCGGCAGGGGAGCCCGTCCAGCGTGAGCACGATCTCTTCGGAGCGACGGTGCAACTGGCCGCGCGGCTGTGTTCCCACGCGCAGCCCGAGCAAATTCTGGTGTCGAACGTGGTTGCCGAGTTGTGCCTCGGAAAGGGCCTGCCCTTCAAAGACCTGGGAGATGTCTTTCTAAAAGGTTTCAGTCGCCCAATCCGAGTTCACGTTGTCGAATGGTGAGCCTTGGTAGGATATTGCCGGATGTCACCAAGGCTTATCCAAAGAGAACAGACATCGTCGACCGCGGCGTGCCGCGTCCGCACTAGCGGATCGGCCCGCCCGTTAGTCCTTCATCCGCAACGGTGTCCACCAATACCCGAGATGGCGGATATCGTCAGCCAGTTCGGGGCGGAAGGTTCTCGTCGAGTTTTATGCGCATCCGCCGATAGGGGGTCAGTTGCTCTTCGCGGGCCAGAGCGGCCGCATAGGCAATTGCGGCGCGGATGTGAGCGGTCTTGAGCTAGGGATAGGGAGCAATTATCTCGTCGCCGCTCGCCCCTTCGGCCAGCGAATCCAGAATCACGGCTCAGGCGCACGCGTCCCCTTCGCGCAAAGCTGCCCGCTTGCGACTTCACGCCGGGAGACCAGGTATTTCCTCCAGTCGATCACCGTCTGCGCCTCCTAGCATGCCGCGGATGGTCGCCGAAATCCCGCGTGGTTCTGAGCACCGCCCGCAACCGCACCATGAAAACGGGCGGGAAGAATTTTTTTTACAAGGTCCCTCTCAAGCGCGGCCTTGTCTGCGACTGCGGCTGCGCGACCCTTCGGCAAGAAGAGTCTCAGGGCAGGCTGTCTCTCGCCGGGAGGAGAGGCGAAAAGGGCAGAGCAGGTGCCGTCCAAGAGAGCCGGCACGGTGGACGGCGCTACGAGGGCGTAAACTTCCTGCGTTTGGTGTAGAGTCAAATCGGTCCGCGCGACGGAATCTTCAACTGAATGCGCAAGGAGAAACGCCTTGGAGCAGAACATCAAAGGCAAGGGTATGCACCATATCGGGCTGGCGACGCTTGATATGGATCGCACGCTGGATTTTTATACCAACATTTTGGGCTGGAAGGTGGCTTGGTGCGATATTATCGAGCCGCCGCAGGGCGGCCGGATCAAGCATGCCTTTTTCGATACTGGCGACGGTTCGCTGGTTTCATTCATGTGCCCTGAAAGCGTTCCCGGCATTCCCAGGGAGTGGGCCACCGACATCCATAGCGCGCAGAACCTGCCGCCCGGATTCTATCATTTCGCCTTTAAGTGCGACTCGCTTGATGAGCTGGAGACGCGGCGCGCCGACCTGACGCGTAAGGGCGTTGACGTAACTCCGGTGGTCGATCACGAATGGTGCCGCTCGATTTACTTCAACGACCCCAACGGGCTGCTGCTCGAGTTCTGCGCCACGGTCCGTCAGTTCAACGCTGACGACCCGATCATGAAGCATCGCGAGCAGCCCGGCCCAATGGTCAAGGACCCCAAGGACGCCGAGAAGGTGATGGCAAAGTTGATAGGACGAAGAGGAGAAACGAGAAAAGAGAAATGAGAAATGAGAGGAAGAAGTAGAAAGAGAGTAAGGGTCATTTTTTCTCATTTTCTCTACCGCTCGATCTTCTCTCGTTTCTCTTTTCTCGTTTCTCTTTTCTCTCCTCGGAGGTAAACGCCGATGCAGGATTTATTGCCGCGTGCGGAAAAGCTGGCGGGCTTGCTGAAGGCCCGCGGCGAAACGATTGTGGTCGCCGAGTCGTCAACCGGTGGTCTTATTTCGGCCGCCTTGCTTAGCGTGCCGGGGGCGTCGGCCTACTTTTTGGGCGGCGCCGTGGTCTATACGCTCAAGGCGCGTCGCGCCTTGCTTGACATCGAGGACGCGGCCGTCAAGGGCATGCGCGGGGCGAGCGAGCCTTATGCGGCGCTGATGGCGCGCGCGGTTCGCGAGCAATTCGGTGCGAGCTGGAGTATCGCGGAAAGCGGCGCCACCGGACCCACCGGCAATCGCTACGGCGACGCGGCGGGCCATAGCTGCATCGCCATTGCCGGACCGATCGAGCGAGTGATCACGCTGGAGACCGGCAGCAGCGATCGCGTCGCCAACATGCGCGTGTTCGCCGCCAGGGCGTTGGACCTGCTGGAGGAATGCTTGGGCGGCAAGAAAAGAGAAACGAGAAAAGAGAAATGAGAGAGGAGAAGAAATCGATTCCGGGGTTCTTTTCTAACTCTCTTTTCTCATTTCTCTTTTCTCTCTTCTCATTTCTGTCTTCTCAGCCTCGTCGGTTGCGGCGCATTGTGGTCATCATCCGACTCAACTCGTCAAGCAGTGAGCGCACCTTCAGGGTTTGCGCTTGCGGGAACCAGCCTACTTGTTCGCAAATGGTGAACAGGGTTTCGACCTCGGCTATCGAGCCGTGCGCGATTGCCAAAAACTGTGACTTTTCTTTTGTCGACTCCCTCGCCCAGCCCTCAGCCAGGTTCGCCGCAACCGACACTGCCGCTCGCGTGATTTGCGAGCGTATCCCGAAGGTTTCCTCCCTCGGCAGGTTTGGCACCAAGCTATACATCTCGCGGACCATTTCAACTGCCTTCTGCCAGGCGATGGTCTCCCGATAATGCACAATTACCCCCTTTGTGAAGTGCGAGAAAAGAGAAACGAGAAAAGAGAAATGAGAAAGACTACTTCTTCTCTTCGTCTCTCCCCTCCTTTTCCCTCTCATTTCTCTTTTCTCGTTTCTCTTTTCTATCTCCCTACGGTTCGATCGGCAGCTTATAGAGTTCGATGACGTTGGTGCGCGCGATTCGCTTCTGGTCTTCGATCGGTACGCCCGGGAAATGCTCTTCCAGGTTGGGGATCGATTTGGGCCAGGTGCCGTCGTAATGCGGGAAGTCCGAGCCCCACATCATGTTGGCGGTGCCGATTATGTCGCGGCAGTGCACCGCGGTCTTGTCACGCATGAAGGTGCATATCACCTGCTCGTGAAAAATCTGGCTGGGCGTGCGCCCCGAGGTGATACCGCCCGCGCCCGCCCAGGCCTGGTCGCGGAAATAATGGTAGTCCATCCGCTCCAGCGCCGGCGCCGGCCATGACGCGTCATTCTCCACGCTCAGCGCCTTGAGCTTGGGATGGCGGTCGAAGGTCCCGCCCATGATCATGGTGCAGATGGAATACATCACCGGCGTGAAGGCCAGGGAGAAGTCCACCAGCATGTTGTTGGTGAGCGTGAACCATTTCTTATCGCCCGCGACGTGCAGGCTGACCGGCATGTCGAGGCCGGAGGACGCATCCCACAGCGGGGCCCACTTGGCATGGTGGTAGCCCTCGCCGAGTTCCTGCTGCACGCTGATCTGGGCCGACACCATGCCCATCTTGCGGCATCGCTCCATCTCCTTGACCGCGCGATCGAGCGGTTCGGTGGGGATCATGGCGACGCCAAACAGGCGCTTGGGCGAGCTGGAGCAGAAATTGGCCAGCCAGTCGTTGAATGCCTGCATACAGGCGAACTGGAAGTCCAGATCCTGCATCGGGTAGAAGGTGGTGCCGAAGGTCGTATAAAGGACTTCAGCCTCCACCCCGTCGCGGTCCTGATCCTTGAGCCGCTCGAACGGGTCGTAGGAGCCGGGCAGCACGTTCTCCCAGCGCTCGGCCATCTTGACGTCCTTGGCCTCCTTGAGCACCGAAGACGAGGTGCCGATTCCGCGCTTTTCCTGGCGTCCGCCGGGGCACCAGAACATGTCCTGGTCGGGGTCGTGCACGATGCGCGGCGCGCGATCCAGGAATTTGCGGTCGATCCGCTTGGTCCATAGATCGGGTGGCTCGACCACGTGGGAATCCGCTGATACTGGTTTGAATGACAAGCTCATAGTAGTCCTCTTACTCCAGCCGATTTTGATCTCACAAATAGCGTATCATGCGCTCAAAGTCCCGCAGCGGAGAGAAAAGAGAAACGAGAAAAGAGAGCGCAAGAGCAGAAAAGTGGGACCGGGAATCGAGACGATTCTCAATTCTTCTGGCCGCCTCTCGTTTCTCTTTTCTCATTTCTCTTTTCTCTCTTAATGGGTCACCAGCGCGACACCACTACCTTCTTACGGGTATAAAAGTCGATCCCGTCGCTGCCCTGCAGATGCAAGTCGCCGTAAAACGAGCTCTTCCATCCGGTGAACGGATAAAAGGCGAGCGGCTGCGCCACGCCCACGTTGATTCCGATCATCCCGCATTCGACTTCTTCGCGGAATTGACGCGCGGCGCGCCCCGACCCGGTAAAGACCGCGGCCATGTTGCCCAGCGGCAGACGATTGACCAGGTCGATCGCATGGCGCACGTCGCTGACCTGCGCGACGGTCAGGACCGGCCCGAAGATTTCATCGCGTCCGGCCGCCATCGCGTCCGTCACCTGGTCCAAAATCGTCGGCCCGACAAAGAACCCGGGCCGTTTAAGGTATTCGCCCGCGCGTCCGTCAACCACCACGCGCGCGCCCTGTTCCGCGGCCCGCTCGATATGGCCCAGCACGCGCCGGCGATGGTCGTCGGCCACCAGCGGACCGATATCCACCGCGGGATCGTCGCCGGACCCCAGCCTGAGCTTACGAGCGGCCTGCTCGAGGCGCTGGGTGAGTTGCCCGGCGCCCTCGCCGACGCCGACCGCGACGCTGCCCGCCAGGCATCGCTCGCCGGCGTTGCCGAAGGCCGAATTCATGATCGCAGGAATCGCCAGATCGAGGTCGGCGTCGGGCAGCACGAAGATATGATTCTTGGCGCCCCCGGCCGCCTGCACGCGCTTACCGTGGCGGGCCGCTTCCGTGTACACATGGCGCGCCGCCGGCTCGGAGCCGACGAATGAAACCGCGCGCAACTCAGGCGCCGCGAGCAAAGCGTTGACCGTATCCGCGGCGCCATGGACCAGGTTGAGGACGCCGTCGGGAAAGCCCGCCTGCGCAAACAACTCCGCCAGGCGGATAGCGCCCAGCGCGGTGCGTTCAGAGGGCTTGAGCAGGAACGTGTTACCGCTCACTACCGCCAACGGAAACATCCATAGCGGAATCATGATCGGAAAATTGAACGGCACGATTCCGCCGACCACGCCCAACGGGTAGCGGTAGTAATCCTGATCGATCGCCGTGTTGACGGAGCGCAGGGTGCGGCCCTGCATCAAGGTGGGCGCGGCGCAGGCGAAATCGACCATCTCGATTCCACGCCGCACTTCGCCCCGGGCCTCCTCCAGGGTCTTGCCGTGATTACGGGTGACGATCGCGGCCAATTCCTCGAAATGGTGCTCCAGCTCGGCCTTGTAGCTGAACATCAGCCGGGTGCGTTCCATTAGCGGAGTCGCGGCCCATCCGGGATAAGCGCGGGCCGCCGCCGTCACGGCTTGCGCGACGTCCGCGGCCGAACTGAGCGGGACCTGCCCGATCACTTCGCCGTTGGCAGGATTGTAGAGCGCCACGCTTTCGCAACCCTGCGGTTCACGCCATTTGCCGCCGATGAAATTAGCCAACATTTACGGACCTGCTTATGGTTGAGTAATTAAGCGCCGCCTTTTGGATTGCGCAAGTCCTCAATGGATTCCCGCTGTACCAAAAAGAGGCCATCCGTTCGGGTTCCAGCTTGACACTTCCGCGCAAACCGAACGATGATCAACAAAGTTCGCCCAAACCCGGAGATAATTGCGATGGAGAAGCCCGCTTTCAAAATGGTATCCGCTGACTCTCATGTCGTCGAACCGCCCAACCTGTGGGTTGAGCGCGTGGATCAGCGCTACCGCGAACGCGCGCCGCGTATCGTCAGCGAGCCGGATTCCGATTACCTCGTATGCGAAGGCGGACTGACCTATAAACATCCCATCGGATTGACCGTGTGCACCGAAGCGCCCGACAACGAGGTCAGCATGATCGGCCGCTTCGCCAATGTGCGCAAGGGGGCGTGGGACCCGCAGGCGCGGCTGGCCGACATGGATCGCGACGGGGTCGAGGGCGAAATCCTCTACACCAGCTTCGGGCTCAGCATGTTTTCGATTCCCGATCCGGATTTTCAGCATGCGTGCTTCCGCGCCTTCAACGATTGGCTGGCGGAATTCTGCGCCGGCGCGCCGGGTCGCTTGTTCGGCGTCGCGATGATTCCGACCGATCCCATCGAGAACGCCACCGCGGAGATGGCGCGATGCAAAAAGCTGGGACTCAAGGCGGCGATGATCAGCATCAGCCAGGACGCCGGCCAGGGCTACGACAATTCGAAGTACGATCCGATCTGGTCGGCGTCCGAAGACCTCGATATGCCGATCAGCCTGCATGTGGCGGCGAGCAAGAAGCATTTTTCCAGCAGCGGCAACGTGCTGGCGGACTTCTCGCTGGCGTTCACTCCGACCATGTATTCGCTGGCCGCGATGATCTTCTCCGGGGTGTTTGATCGCCATCGCAAACTCAAAGCGGTATCGGTGGAAAACGACGCGGCGTGGGTGGCGGGAATCCTGGAGCGGATGGACTTCCGGGCGCATCGCGACCAGGGCTGGGCGGGAGCCTTCAACGGCATCACCACCGGCCGCGCTCCCAGCCAGATTTTTCACGAGCACGTGGGCGTCACCTTCATGCGTGACCGCACGGCGGTGCGCAACCGCGATATTATCGGCCTATCCAGCCTGATGTGGGGTTCGGACTATCCGCATTTCGACGGCACCTGGCCCCATTCCCAGGAGGTGCTGGCCGAGCACTTCGGCGATGTTTCCCTCGCCGACCAGATGCGCATCGCGCGGCGCAACGCGATCGAGTTGTACAAGCTGCCGCTTGAGGCCTGAAGCTCCGCCGCCAACTCAGCAAGGCGGTACTGATGCGGCGGATGGGAACGGGCTCAGTTTCGACCCTGGAAGGCAGCATTATCCGGCTGCTGTGGACCGTCGCCTTCCTGGCGGCGCTGGCGGCCTTTTCGATCACTTTCCTGACCCACAGCAATACTTTCGCGATTGCCGAGCAGCTGATTCGCTGGATTGCGCCTGACGCCTCCCCCGGTGAAATGTCGACCCTCCACAACCTGGGCCGCAAGCTGGGCCATTTTTTGATTCCGGCCGTAGGCTATTTAATCCTCGTAATGGGTCCTCTGCGCCATCGTCGCTTCACCGCGCTGGGATTGTGCGCCGTCTTCGCGATTCTTGACGAAAGCGTTCAGGCTTTTACGCCGGGGCGCTCGGCCTCGATCTACGACGTGGGGCTGGACGTAAGCGGTGCGCTGGTTGGATTCTTCCTACACTCCGCGTTAACCATGGGACGTTCCAAAGCACCGGCCAGGACATCTGGGCGCGGCTGATATCCGGCCGTCTGATGCCGTGCGAGGGAATGAAGATGACCGGGGTCACTGCCCTGCCCGAGGATTTGCAGGCTACAACTCCACCCGCCCCAAGCGAGGTGCAATCGTCGATACAGTCGTCGTATTCGCCGCGGGTATCGACCAGGCAATCTTCGAGATCCTGCTGGTTATGGTCGCCGTGATCGTATTGTGCGCGGCATTCGCCCAGCGCGGATACGTATTCGCTCTTGCAATCCTGGTCGCAGCCCGCATCGGCACGGGCGAGGGAGGCGGCCAGTACGGCGGCCACGAGGAATATGCCAATCAGCCAGAAGCGGTTTTTGATCTTGTATGAAACGCTCTCCCGACTCGGACCGGAGCGGGCGTTGCTGCGCCATTTCGTCAGAACCGCAATAATCGTGTCAGCCCAGGCCATTTCACTGATCACCGGCCGGCGCCGGTTGACCTTTGATGTTTTACCAAGTGTTATCGATAAAGACGTTTGACGCAACTTAGATGCTTTTCACCGCCAGCCGCCGCCCTTTATACGCCCGTCAGCTCGATCGCAACGCCGCGGCGCCACGCCGTTTGTACCGCTTAGCTATCGCGATAGCGGCATTTGCCGCCCTGCTCGCCATCACGTCGTCGATCGCATTGGCCAGTCCGCGACAATGGCAACCACTCCTGCTCAGAGGAATTCAGTTGCCTCACTTGCTCAATGCGCCCGTCAGCCGCATCGAAGTGCTGGCGGTCCACCAGGGGAAGCTCGAGCCCATCCCGTTCCAGGTCGACTCGGTGCTGGTGGGAGGAATGTTCGGCTTGCCGCAAGGCCCGGTTCCGACAACTGGCGGCCTTGAGCAGGCGGTCGGCCCCGATGACGAGATGTCGATGATGATGCTTGACCTCGGCGAGCGCATAACCAATGCCGCCGAGTTGCCCGACAACGCATTGGAAGTTGCGGTGGCGGACCTGCTGGGCGGAGCCGAGCGCTACGCCTACATAGCGGTGGTTAAGAACCCCCGGCTTAGCCCGGTTCGCTATGTTGATTACGATCCCGAGCATGAGGTTATCGAAACCGGCCATTACCGGTTGGGCTTCAAGCGTCAGCTTCCCGATGACTTCCGAGTGCAAAACCACAAGGGCGAACCCTCCCGGAACCTGATCAGCGGATTTGAGCTGCGCGGTACGGTCACGGTTCTGAACCTGCTCCGATTCCATCTGGCAGAGCACGACGTGGACAGCCGGCTGCTGGCGTATCGGGTGGGTCCGGTTCGAGTCATCCGCCGCGTGGGCCATCGAATTCGCGTTTTCATCGGAATCCACTCGCCGGAGGTCTCAACGGTGGAGTTCTTCTACCGCGACTTCGCCCAGGCGCCGTTCACGATGCGCCTGCCGCTGCGCAAACTGTTCCGCGATATCGAAGGACGCATCGCGATGGACTTCGTCGATCTGCGCGGCTATTCGCTGCTCGCCTCGGGCCTGGAGAAGCCGGTGCAGATTGGCGACGGCACCGCGGTCGCGGTCGGCGACAATACATCCGCCGACTGGATGGCGCTGCACGGCGACGGCCGCCTGATGCTCCAGACCTTTGCTTCGTCACCCGAATTATCCCTGATCAAGCGCCGGCTCTATTATCACGCTGAACCGGGTAGTGCGCAGTCCGCCCCCCTGGCGGCTGGAGTAGGAATTGAAACCGACGGATGGCAACGCCTTTCAGGAGGCTCGCACCGCTTCAATCCATTGTTGATCAGCGTGCCGGAAGGCTACGGCGCCGGGTGCGCGATCGCGGAGGCGTCAATCGCTCCGGTAGTCACTGTACGGACCGTCGCCGAAAGGAATCTGGCGCCATACGAAGCCCGCTCGGGCGCCACGGTCAGCCCGGCTCCGATGACTGAAGACGCCAAGTGACACACGTGCTGCCCGCCTCCAGTACCTACCGCGGACGGTGCGCGGCACTGACTTGCGATACCGCCGTCGCGATCTGACGGCTGAAATCGCCAAGAGCCTGGCTTAAACCGGCCACCCCCTGGTCGACGCTGGTGCCGCATTGTGCGCTCAGGTCGGCGTTGCCGCGGTCAAGAATCCGCCCGCTGGTAGGATCATTGATGCTCCAGAGCGCCGCCAGCCGGCCACTGCCCTGCGCTTCGCAGTCAGACCGGTCCACTGTGATCGCAATCTGGTAGTCGATCCGGATGGAACTGTACCAGGGGAAATTAATGATCTGCTGGGTGCCGAGCAGGGTTGAGAGATTTTGCGAAAGGACGCGGATGAAGTTGTTCTTCAAGGGTTCGGCCCAATGATCGTTTTCCGAAAACTGTAACCGGTTCGGCTCCACCCGCGTCGCTATCTCGTCGCGCTGGAGGTAGTCAGGCAACTTGATTGGGCCCAGGCCCAGAACGAGCGCAGAGGTATTGCCCTGATTAACCTGCGCGCCGGGCCCCCCTGGCGATATGGGCGTGAGCAGAAAGAACCTGGATTGGTCGGGGATTGGCGCCAGCAAGGTGCATCCGGTAAGCGCGAACGCAACCGTCCAAAGCCCGGTCAGATTGAGTAGGTAGGTCAAGTGCTTCATCGTCCGTCCTGAGACACCGCTCTGCCGCGTATGATGGCGCTGGGATTACGCTGGAGGAAATCCGTCAAGTCGCGGGTCGAACGCGCAGCCCCCGAGATATCCTCCAGTGTCTTGCTGAATTGGTAGGTAATCGGCGCGGCACAACTCAATGGCTTTGGCCACGAAGGTCACAGCGCGTTGTCCCACGCGCCCAACTCCCGCATGTCGAAAATCACGCGCCTGGGCGCGGCCCGATTCGTCAGTTCGCGTTCCGGGTCAGCGATGGAAGCCAGCCCCGCATCCAGCGACCAGCTCCCACTGAGTCGAATCAGGATCGTATCATCCTCGCGCTCCACAGAGACGGCTGCGCTTTCCTCCGGCAGCGCGCTTAGGTTCTGCTCCGCGCCCTGCGCAGCGTGCCCGGCAGCTTCAGCATTCAGCGGCGGACCGGTGCGAGTCTCAGGCATTACGGTGCTTCCCTTTAGCAATTAATGCCGCCATTAAAAAGAATCCTAGCACCTTTTGCGCTAAAAATCGGCGCACCCTTCTGCGGCGCGGTGCTGCGTAGGGACTGATCTGGGCGGGCTGTCTTGGATGGTTCGGCGGATATCCCTAGACTGTGCGCAACCGCGAGGCGGCCTAAAAGATGGTGCGAGTGAGATCAAGAATCGCGATTGTAATGATGATGGCGCTGGCGATCGCGGCGTCGGCTGTGGCACAGACGGCGGTAAAGATTCACGACGTCCTGCGCAGCCCGGGGCAATATAGCGAGCACGATGTCGCGGTCTTCGGCCATGTGCGCGCACTCGCCGCCGGACCACAATACACCACCTTCAAAATTTGCGGCGCGCACTGCCTCAACGTGCTGGCCTGGGGCCATCCGCGAATTTCCGAAGGCGAGGCGCTCAGCGTGCGCGGCCGGTTTCATGTCCTGAAGGAAATCGACCATCACAAGGTGCATAACCTGGTCGAAGTGGAGCACGGCTCCCTGTAGCAGATGGAATCGGTGGCACAGGCTCCAGCCTGTGCTGAGCAGCTTACTTTTTCCGCGACCTGCCAGCTTCATTCGAGCCCACGGCAGCCCGCGGGAAAAGCGGGCACCCGCCGGTCGGTTAGCGGCCGTCGCTAGGAGGGATCCGCCTTCAGGGTCGATAATCGGTGATGCTGCGCTACTCATTGTGATTTGATTTCAGAGCGGCGGCCCTTGGCGGCCATTTCGAAACTGTAGCGAATATGGTCGACATGGGCATCGCCCGTGGCGATGAACGGTGCAGCCGTATTTCGGATCGCATCCATCTGTGCGGCCACATCTTCGATCGACCATGTGCCCCTGTACACACCTCGCGATTCAGCGATAAAGGCCTCCGCAACACGGCCGGCTATGGAAATCAGCATCTCGCCTGAGATCGAACAGGATTCATGGGCAAGCCAGGCCACCACGGGCGCTACCATCTCCGGCGACATTGGGGGGTAGGCTTTGGTGTCCAATCCCTCGGCCATTCTGGTCACGGCTGCGGGAACGATGACGTTGCACTTCACGCCCTCCGCGGCACCCTCAAGCGCGACCACATTGGATAATCCGATTACGCCCGCCTTGGCCATGCCGTAATTTGCCTGGCGATGATTCCCATACAAACCGCCGATCGACGAGGTCAGCACGACACGGCCGTAACCTGCCTTGCACATCTGAACGAAGGCAGGTCGAACCACGTGGAACGCCCCCCGTAGATGGACATCCAGGACCGCATCGAAGTCTTCCTGCGTCATCTCCTTCAAGGACGCTGCGCGAACGATGCCGGCGTTATGGATGAGAATGTCGATCCTGCCATAGTGGTCCATCGCCGCCTGAATGATCGCGCTTCCACCTTCCGGCGTGGATACCGACGCAGTAGTGGCGACAGCTTCGCCTCCGGCGGATCTGATCTCCCGCGCCACCTCCTCCGCGGGACCGGCGTCGAGGCCTTCGCCCGAGAGGCTGCTCCCGGTGTCATTGACAACGACTCTTGCCCCCCGCGCCGCGAGGAGCAGGGCATAGGCGTGTCCCAGCCCTCTGCCCGCGCCGGTGATGACAGCTGCACGATCCTCGAATCTCAGTTGTGGCAATGGATGCTCCTGTTAAATCGGTGCGTAGAGCGGAGCGCCGCGCTGCGAGCGGAGGGATGGCGGGACCTTCCCGTCGATGTCGGTGATGCCATAGTCATGCGCGAGCTCGGCGGCGATCCAGGTGCCGCCGGACCGCTTCATGATGTCCGGATCCCTGGCAAGGGAGGCGATGACCCGCCCGGGAAAATCAATGGACGAGCCCACGCCAGGGTCCGTGACGGTCTGGGATGACATCTCAGGATGCCTTTTCAGCGCGCGCTGCGCCCGCTCGGTGAAGGTAAGTCCCAACCACAGCGAAATCGAGGCCACATGGTGCGGCTTTAGTTCGATCGCCATGTCGCGCGCCATCCGATCGACGGCGGCTTTGCAAGTGCCAAAGACAACATCATAGGTGTACGTGATTCCGGTGTAACCGGAGGTGGCCACGATAAGACCCGACCTCTGCGGGACCATGATGTGGGCCGCATGCCACGCCGCCACGTAGTTGGAACGCACGCCGACGTCGACCATCTGCCAGTTGGAGAGCGGCTTCTCCCAGAAGCGCTTCGGTTCCGTCAGGTCTTCAGGCAGTGCGAAGGCGTTGTTGACCAGAAGGTCGAGGCGGCCCTGCTCCCGCTTGACCTGCTCGAACAGCGCTGCGACCTGATCATCCTTCCCATGGTCGACCTGGACGGCGATGCCCTTGCCGCCGCGGCGGTCGACTTCTGCGGCGGTCTCGCCGACGGTGCCGGGCAGCGGGGACGAGCCGGGCGTGACCGTCCGCCCGGTAACGTAGACCGCGGCGCCTTCGTCCGCGAGGGCAAGGGCGACTCCCTTCCCTATACCTCGACTGGCGCCGGTTACCACTGCGACCTTGCCTGAAAGCGAACCCACGGGACCTCCCTGATTCTGCGGCGAATCCGGTCCGCGCGTCACAACCGTCCTGACTTGTCCAGACAAGACGGCCCCGCGCCGGCATAGATCGGGATATCAATTTCGCCCCAATCCTAGCGCGACACGGATGACGCATCAAAGCCCTTGGTTAGTTACACGCCCTGCTTTGACAACTGCGCGCGGCTTTAGGATATCTGTTTACGTGAGAAAAAGTGGGAGAGCTTCCCTCGCTGGTATTGATGGGCGCGGGACAGGAGAGAGAGGATCGATGGACCGACTCAAAGGCAAGGTGGCGTTGATTTCAGGCGGCGCACGCGGTCAGGGTGCCGCTGAGGCGCGGCTGTTCGTTGGCGAAGGGGCCAAGGTGGTCGTGGGCGACGTGCTCGACGATCAGGCCAAAGCGCTGGCCGACGGAATCAACAAAAAGGCGGGCGCGCGGGTGATCGCCGCGGTGCACCTGGACGTGACGCGCGCGGCCGACTGGCGCGCCGCGGTGGAAACATGCGAGCGCGAATTCGGTGGCCTCGACATCCTGGTCAACAACGCCGGTATCGCGCGGATGGGCGGGGTCGATGATACCACCGAGGAAGAATGGGACGCGGTCATCAACATCAATCAGAAGGGTGTCTGGCTCGGGATGAAAGCGGGGGTGCCCGCGATGCGCCGGCGAGGCGGCGGCTCGATCGTCAACATCTCTTCGATCTATGGCCTAATCGGCTCGCCCGGAATGGCCGCGTATCACAGCAGCAAGGGGGCCGTCCGTCTGTTGACCAAATCGGCCGCGGTCCAGTACGCGCAGGAGAAAATCAGGGTCAACTCGATCCATCCCGGCGTGATCCGGACCCCGATGACCGAGGAGGTTCCACAGAGCGTTCTGCAACCATCGATAGAGATGACCCCGATGAAGCGCGCGGCACAACCCGAAGAAGTCGGCTGGGCGGTCCTGTTCCTGGCCTCCGACGAAGCCTCCTTTGTAACCGGCGCCGAACTCGTAGTTGACGGCGGCTACACCGCGGTATAGCCGCAGAGCTACTGCGCCAGCGCCAAACTCGACTCCGGATTCATCCGGAAGCTTCCCGGGCGCGCCCGAAGTCCTTGAACAGGATTGATCGTAGGGTGAATAATGGCGTCCGAGTTCTGGGCTCGGGTAGGAACAGTCGCCCGAAAGTGGGGCGATCGAGAATTATTACTTCAGCCGTTTCGGAGTGAGAACGGAGATGCCCGAGCGTAAAGGTCCCGAAGCGAGCACGGGAATGGAAGTGCCGCTCGACCCGCGCTGGACGTCAGGCAATAGCAGCGTCGGCGTGGAGGCGCGGCGGATTGGAGCGTTGGAAAACGGCCAATCTCTTACGGCTTTTGCCACCGCCCCCTACCTGAGCAGCGCGCGATCGCAATGGGACGGTATCTTGTGTGAACAGCACCGGCTGTCAGATTATGCCAACGAGGGTAAGTCATATCTAAATCACCACCTGTGCATCCATATGGCCGGCGCGACTCCCGCGTACTGGTATGAGAACGGCCGCAAACATAATGCCTTCCTCAGGCCAGGCGGTGCCCATCTCGCTTCGGCGGGGAGCCCGACGCCCGCCGGTGGATGCGAACAGAGCTTCGAGTTATTCGTTATTGAGCTAAGTCCCCGGATCTTCACGCGCGTGTTGCAGGAAGACGCCCCACCCACCGTGGAGCTGCGCGATACGACCGGAGTGCGGGACGCCCAGATTTTCAGCCTCGGGGCCGCGCTTCAGATGGAAATATCGGCTGGTTGCCCTTCCGGGCGTCTGTACGCGGAATTGCTGGGGGCGTCACTCACGGCTTATTTGGCGCGGCATTATTGCGTGTGGCCGGCAAAAGTATGCGAAATCAGAGGAGGCATGCCGGCGCAGCGGCTCCGCCAGACAATCGAATACATCGAGGCGAATCTGACCGCGGACCTGCGGCTGGAGGAAATGGCTGAAAACGTGCGGATGAGCCCTTACACTTTCGGCCGGCTTTTCAGACAAACCACGGGATTGACTCCCCATCAGTACCTACTGCGGGCGCGGATCAAGGAGGCGAAGCGGTTGCTTCGCGAAGGCAAGTCCCCAATCGTGGATATAAGCCTGCAATTGGGTTTCAGCGATCAGAGTCATTTCACGCGAGTCTTTCACAAGATAACGGGAATCACACCGAGAAAGTTCGTCCTTGATTCCTGAAATCCGTCCAGGAGCCGCCGTCCTATTCTCCATCCAAAAATCGAACGATTCGGCGGGTACGAACTCCCGCTGGACGACAGCTACACCGCGATGTAACCATGCACAGCACCGTAGCGGGAAACACATATGATCAAGGGCTATCAAATCATCGATGCGGACGGTCATGTGGTGGAGCCGGGCGACTTATGGGAAAAGCACCTCCCGGCCGAGCTCGCAGCCCTCGCGCCTGTGCGAAATAGGGAGCACCACTGGTTCTACAATGGCCAAAGGGTTCCCCCGACCATGACCGATGCGCTCCAGCAGGAGTTTAAGCGGCGGGAGGAGAAAAACTATAAGAACGAGTTGGAAGCTAAATGGAGTCCCAGGTCGCAGGTCCAGGCGATGGACCGCATGGGACTGGATGTTTCCTACCTCTATCCGACCAAAGGCCTTCAGCTCTGGGCTTTCCGGAACATGAACCCCGCTGTCGCCGCCGCGCTCGTGCGTATCTACAACGACTGGTTGTTTGATTTCTGCACCTATGACCCCAAACGTCTGAAGCCGGTTCCCGGTCTGAGCCTTCACGATCCAGGGGATGCCGTAACTGAGCTCAGACGAGTGGCGGCGCTGGGGGCCAAGGCAGTCTTTGTACGACCGAATCCGATCGTAAATGAGACGATGCGAACCCTGGGCGCTCCAGTCTATGAACCGCTTTGGAGCGAGGCCGAGCGGCTTGGGATCAGCGTCGGCATCCACGAAGGTGGCGGCGCCCTTCCACGCGTCACCGACGGACGTTTCACGAGCCAGTTCGCCTGCCACACGAATCATGTGATGGAACAGATGCTGGCGTTTTTGGCCCTGCTGGAAAGCGGCGTGCTGGAACGCCATCCCACTGTGCAATTCGCTTTTCTCGAAGCGGGATGCGGATGGCTCCCTTTCTGGCTTTGGCGCCTGGATGAGATCGAGTACAAAACCAACGGTCTGACGGTGGCGGCGAACGTCAGGATGAAGCCGTCGGAGTATTTCAGGCGCCAATGTTATATCTCGATGGAAGTGGAGCCTTACCTGGGCGGACTTATCGATTATATTGGCGGCGACCGGATTTTGTTCGCCAGTGACTATCCACATCCTGACCACGAACCGGACATGGCTGCGCAGATCGTTGAGATGGAAAACCTGGTTACAAAGCCGGTGCTCAGGAAGATTCTTTCAGATAACCCCAGGCGGTTTTACAGAGAGTCCTGACTCGGAACGAGTACCACCACCGGGTCAGTCTGACAGAAAGAGGCAAATAGTATGTCTGTTCTGGTGACCGGCGCCGCGGGCAACATCGGCTCAAATATAGTTCGTACGCTGCTGAGCGAAGGGGAGCAGGTGATCGGCTACGATACGGCTCCGCCTCCGCCGCATTCGGTCGTATATCCGCTGTTGGGCAAGTTTCCGTTCGTGCTGGGAAGCGTGGTGGACCTCCCGCTGCTGCTCAACACGATCAAGCAGTACAAGGTCCAGGATGTGATTCATCTCGCGGCGATTATGATGGGCGCGAAAGAGCGGCCCGTTGAAACCGTGCAGGTCAACGTCATGGGCACGCTCAATGTGCTGGAGGCGGGACGAATCCTCGGACTGCGCCGCGTGCTTTGCACCAGTTCCTTTGCTGCCGCCGGGGCCACCGGCAAAGACCAATCCAGGCTGATTCCCGAGACCGAATACTCGCTGCCGGTCAACGCTCGCGACGGTATCGCTCCATACGCCTCGACCAAGCTTATGTGCGAAGAACTTACGTACATGTACCGGGCCGACCATGGTGTTGACGCGGCGATTATCCGTCCGGCCAGGGTGTACGGACCCGGCTTACCACGCGGCCGGTCGGCGGGAATCCCGATTCAGGCATTGTTCGAAAAAGCGATCGCCGGCGAACCGGTGTCGGTAGCGCAGGGCGCCGATACCAGGATCGATCTCACTTACATAAAAGACGAGGTAAGAGGGTTTGTGTTGGCTTACCGCGCGGCCACACTGCCGAACTGGCTGTATAACATCAGCGGCGGACGGCTGTATTCCATGGGCGAAATAGCCGCGGCGATGAGGCGAGTGTTTCCCCAGGTTCCAATTGAGGTGGGGCCAGGTGAGTGGCGGGGTATCTCGGGAAAAGATCCACATGCCGGACCTGTTCGTCCTGCCTCCGATATCTCCCGGGCCCGCCGAGACCTTTGCTACGAGCCACAGTTTGCCGACCTCGACAGGGCGCTCAGCGATTACAAGTCCTGGGAAGAAGAGCGCCTTTACTAGACATTAAGTCGGGCAGGTCTCCATCCTGGACAAGAGTTGAGCGCCGCTGGAGGTTTGCTAGGCGGCCAGCGACGAACCCGTGTTTCAGGTGAGCCAGCCATTCGCCCCGTTTGTTCAAAGAACGCCGATTTTCTTCAAGACTGTCGATGAGACGGCGTCATATTGGTCGGCGGTGCAGCAGACAAGCAAGGAGCAGCCATGGCACACAAGGGACTTAGGGTAATGGACTCCGATATGCACGTGATGGAGCCCGGCGATCTCTGGAAGCGTTATATCGAGCCTGAATATCGAAACGCCGCGCCCGCCGGCCCGGAGAAAATCGTGCACCCTCGGCTCCACGGAGTTGAAATGCCTGGAAAGCAATTGACGAGCCCCCTCGTTGGACTGAAATGGTTTGGCCCGCTGGTTCAGCACATGGAATCGCAGATGGCCGACTATGGGTACGCCGTCGAACGGAATTGGGATGGGGTATCGCAACTGCACGCCATGGACAAAGAGGGTATCGACATTGCTTTTCAGTACCCGACCAAAGGCCTGGCGGTGCTCGGAATCGACAGCGTCGAATTCGTGGGCGAACGGGGAATCGAGCCCGCCTTCGCCACTGCCATCGCCCGCGCATATAACAACTGGATGTACGGCTTCTGCTCGCCCGACCCCAAGCGCCTGATCGGGGTTGCAATGGTTGCTCCACACGACGTGAATGCGGCGGTTGCCGAAACCCGGCGGTGCGTCAAAGAACTCGGCTTCAAGGGTATCTTTCTGCTGCCGGGTCTGATCAAGGGACGCCCCTGGCATCATCCCGATTACGATTCCTTGTGGGCGGAATGCGAGCGTCTCGACGTGGCAGTCGGCTTTCATGGCGGAGTGCCGGATCAACTGACGGATTTCGGCCTCGGGCTGACTGAGTCGCTGATGATGCGTCACACTTTTTCGCATTGTCTGGGCCCGATGTCGGCGGGAGTAAGCTTGTGTTCCGGTGGTGTCTTCGATCGCTTTCCAAAGTTGCGTGTGGGGCTTCTGGAAGCAAATTGCAGCTGGGCTCCATGGCTGTTTGGGCGGCTCGATGACCATTACCTGGATTACACCGGCAGGTTCGAAATTAAGCTGTCCAGGAAGCCATCGGAGTTCTTCAAGAGTAACTGTTTCGTTGCGGTTGAACCTGAGGAACATGCGGTTGGAAACTTTGTGGAATGGTTTGGAGACGATAATGTGGTGTTCTCCACCGACTATCCGCATCCCGACAGCAGATTCCCGCATGCGGTGGAACTGTTCATGAAATTGCCGCTGACCGATAACGCCAAGCGGAAATTCCTCTGGGACAACTGTGCGCGCCTGTACGGAATCTAGTTCCGCTGTTCGAAGTTTCTTGAGTTCAGCAGTTGACGGAGGAATGAGAGTGCATCTGGCTTACTTCACCGAACGTCCGTACCGCTACGCGCCTCAGGATCGAGTTATCGAGAAGGGCTTTTTCGGGACGCCGAACAGTTTTTTTGATCCGGCTAAAGGCTACCAGCTTTACCATGAATACTTCGACGAAAAGCTCTTGGCTGAAGATCTCGGGTTCGACGGCGTGGGACTCAACGAGCATCATGGCACCCCCTTTACGATGGGCGGTGTGATGGACATGGAAGCAGCCGTCCTCGCGCGCATTACCAAAAAAGTAAGGATTATCATGATGGGTAATCCGCTGCCCCTCGGTAACCCGCTGCGGCTGGCCGAAGAGCTCGCCATGATCGACGTTATTTCCGGGGGGCGCCTGATTACCGGATGGGTGCGGGGCACGGGTTGCGAACAATTCGCGCACAATTCCAATCCGGCTTACAACCGCGAATATTTTGAAGAAGCTCATGATTTTATAGTCAAGGCGTGGACCCGGCCGGGTCCGTGGCGTTACGAGGGCAAGCATTTTCATTATCGGTTCGTGGACCCGTGGCCGCTGCCGATGCAAAAGCCACATCCACCTATGTGGGTTCCGGGGCTACTAAGTCCCGAAACCGCGATGTGGGCTGCCGCAAACCGGTATCCCTATCTGGGACTGGCCACTGCTCTGGAACCCACCGTGGAATTGTGGAACGTGTACCGCGACAGGGCCGCGCAGGCTGGTTATCAAATCGGCCCTGAGAATTTCGGTTTTCTGCAGAATGTATACGTGGCGGAGACCGAGGAGAAAGCTTACGAGATCTCGAAGCTTTCGGTGTTTGGCGGCGCGGGATCAGGCTATAGTCTTTTCTCAATGCCGGAGTTCTTCTTTCCGCCCGGGTACAGTTCGAAAAACGCGGTCCGGCGCCTGGCGGAACAGTTCGGGGATCCTGACAATGTGGCCGGCGGTTCTCCCTTCCAGGGCGCGAATAGCAAATCCGCCGAGGCTGGGATTTCCAGCGCCCAGGTCGATCATCGCTCCAAAGTCTGGCAGGGCAAGCCGGAATTTAATCTCGAGAACACGCGCAAGGTCATTCTGGATTCCCACGCCGAGGGCGTGAGGACATTGAATATCATCTGCGGTACTCCAGATACTGTGATCCGTAAATTGCGTGTCGTGCTGGAAACCTTGCGGCCCGGCATTCTCCTGCTGTGGCAAAACGATGGGCCGATCACTCGAGCGCAACGCGAGAGCAATTTGAAGCTGCTGGCCACCGAAGTTATGCCCGCACTTCGCGAGTTCGGCAGGGAATTGAAGCTGACGTCGCCCTTTGAAGTGGCTCCCGGTTCCCGTCCATTGCCAACGCACGGCCAGCCCGAATCGGTGGGTTCGGTCGAACCCTGGAAGGCTTGGCAGGCCGCTAATGCATGACAGGAGCCGTGGGCCCGGTTACGCGAAAACGGCGTTGGAATATCGCAGCCCGATGTTGTCAGAGGAGATTGGTCATGGCATTTGACCTTTTGATCAAGAACGGGACCGTAGTTGACGGCACCGGGGCGCCTTCCTACCAGGCCAACGTGGCGATCGCGGCGGGGCGGATCGTCGAGGTCGGGAAGGGGCTGGCCGGTAAGGCTCATAGGGTCATTGACGCGTCCAATTTGATTGTGAGTCCGGGCTTTGTTGACCCGCACACTCATTATGACGCCCAGATTTGCTGGGACCCTCAGGTGACCAGTTCGTCGTGGAACGGAGTCACCACCGTATTGCTGGGGAATTGCGGCGTCGGGATCGCGCCATGCAAGCCGGACCCGCAGTCGCGGGATGTAGCGGCCTGGGATTTGGTTAACCTGGAAGCGATTCCGATCGAGGTGTTGAAAGCGGCCCTGACGTGGGATTGGGAAACGTTTCCCCAATATATGGACGCGGCGCAGCGGCGGGGTACCGCAATCAATCTGGCTTTCCTGGCTCCGCTGACACCATTCAGGCATTTCGTGATGGGACCGGACGCACTTGAGCGGGCAGCGACCGCCGAAGAAACGATGAAAATCAGGGCGTTGCTGCGCGAAGCCGTGGCGGCAGGCGCAATGGGATTTTCCACCACCATCTGCGAGGGCGATATCGGTTACGAGGGCAAGCCGATCGCTTGTCGGTTGGCAAGCCGCGAGGAACTGGGTGCGTATGCCGACGCCCTGAGGGAACTGGGTAAAGGAATAATCCAAATCAGACTGACGCAAAGCCCGGGGACTATGACCGAAAGCGAATACCAACTATTGGAGCTCCTCGTAAACCACAGCGGGCAGCCCATCACATGGTCATCGGTCCGAATTCGGGAGGATCGCCCGGACAAGGGATTGGACGTGCTCGAAAGGGTGGGCCACCTGATCAAACGCCGGGCGATTCCGCAGGTCACGTGCCGGCCATTGATGGTGGAACTCAACCTGCACGAGCCGCTGTTATTCTCTTCGCTGAAATGCGGTAAGCAGATCTACAACCGCCCGGTGGAAGAGCAGAAAAAGGTGTACCAGGATCCACAATTTCGCAAAACCCTGCGTGAGCAACTCAGCGCGAACCCGATCCACCGGGTCGCCTTCTTTGGCCACCCGGACGAGATCGAGGTGGTGGAATGTGCCGCCGATCCCTCACTGACCGGCAAATCGCTGGCCGATGTTGCGAAGAGACGTAACCAGGACCCATTCGATACGCTCATCGAACTACCGCTCGAAGATGACCTTCAGACCCGATATCTCGTCCCGCTGTTCGCGAGTGAGGACACGCTTCCAATACTGTTTAACGATCCCCGGACCCTGATTGGGCTGGCGGACGGCGGCGCGCATCTCGACCAGATATGTGATGCCGGCTATTGCACTTATCTGCTGGGTAAATGGGTGCGTGAAAGAAAAGCCCTCAGCCTGGAGTTCGCCGTAAAGCGGCTCACTTCTGAACCTGCGGCACTGCTGAATCTGCATGACCGGGGCCGGATTGCGCCCAATTTCGCGGCGGACATCGCCATCTTCGATTTCGACAAGGTCGATTCACCCAAAAAAGGGGTGTATCGCAACGATTTGCCCGGCGGTCATCGAAGACTCGTTGCGCCCGCCGAAGGTATGGCGCATGTCATCGTCAACGGTGTGCCCGTGCATCAGAACAATGAATATACGGGGGCTACACCGGGAATCGTTCTGCGTTCCCGATAACGGTCCGATTTTGAGGGGCACAACACATCAGGCCAGGAGGCTTGGCGGAACCGATGGAACTTGAGCTTTTGGAATCTGCCCGCGGGTTGGTGGAATGCCCGCGAGTTGACGACCACGACCGCCTCTATTTCTCGGACATGGTGCTGGGCGGCATTCACCGGCGCAGTCCCGACGGCAGGATAGAGACCGTAATCCCGGCGCGCAAACATATCGGAGGCATGGCGTTTAACGAAGGCGGCGGCCTGGTGCTTTGCGGCGAGGGAGGCGTCGTGGCCTGGGACGAAGCTACCGGGCGCATGCGCGAAATCGTAACCCATTGGGAAGACAAGCCCATCCAGTTCAACGACATGACCCCTGATTATCAGGGCAGTCTCTATGCAGGGATTTTCGGCTTCAACCCATTCATGCATCCGCGGCCGGAGGTGACGCCGCCTGGCACACTCTTCAGGATCGATCCGCCCGGCCAGATGATTCCAATGTGGGATGGAATCGTATTCAGCAATGGCCTTGGCCTCAGCCCCGACCGCAAGCTCCTCTATCACTCGGACTCGGGCGGCGACACCGTTTGGGTATACGATGTCGCGCCCGATCGATCTCTGAAAGATCGACGCCCCTTTGGCAGAATGCCCAATGGCATGCCCGACGGATTGGCGGTCGATGTTGAAGGTGGAGTCTGGGTTGCGGCGGCCTATGGCGGCGAAGTAGTGCGTTTTCGCAACGACGGAACAGTGGATCGGCAGATCAAAGTTCCCCTAACCCTGGTAGCCAGTGTCGTGTTTGGCGGCGGGGAAATGCAGGATCTCTACATCACGACGGGCGATGAGCGGTATTTGGCGGAGGATCCCATCAACGTACCGCCGCCTCCGTGCGCCAACATCTACCGTACCCGTTCTCCGATTCCGGGATTGGCAGTACCCAAGCCGCGGTTCTGACCCTTCCACCCGACTTGAGCGGCCGTCGGATTAAACACGCCCGCCACCAGGTAAAATCGCAGAGGTGTTTGAGCGGGCGTTTTTTTCCTGGGCACGCCTGCGGATTGGCCCGTGGACGGGCCGTTCACGAACCGCCCTATGCCAAAAGCGGGTAGCAGCGCGTCTCTGTAGGGGCGCTTCGTGAAGCGCCCCTGCAGGGTGATGCTGCGAGCAAACTCTCAGCAATCATGTTCGCGTCTGCCGACTCGTGTTTTTGGGTTATTGCCGCTGGCGCAAAATCATCTGACGCGGTTCCGATTCCCCGTCACGCATGGCTCCGGCCATCAATCCTCCCGATTTTAGCGCGACATGGACGACGCACTAAAGCCCTTGTTCGGCTCGGTCCGAAAGGTCTCCGCGGCCGGCGGCCGCATCCGAGATAAGGAGCGATACTTTTCGTGAGGTCCTTAAATGACATAGAGAGCCTCGCGGCTACGGTGCCGCGCTTGGCGTGGTCGGGATGCTCACACCAGGTCAGCCTGACGGTATGGATATAGGCCGCACCCGTATGCTCGCCGGACTTGACGATCACCTATGCGCGCCAGAGCGCTTCGAGCTTCGCGCAAGTTTGCCACTGCGCGTTAACTGGCACAGAAACATTTCCTTCAACACCTTCGAGTCTCGGATCCAATCGCCGGCGGTGTCGACTCGCTCCCTTTGTTCATAACCGCGAATGCTTCCCATGACGATTCGCCGAATTGACCGTAGCGTCCTCGGGTCAATTTCCAAATTGTGGAAAATCGCCTGCCAATCCTCCGCAGTGCCTTCCTGGCCACCACGCGTCTGCTTGCGTAGTTCGCCAAACAGCGCGGAATCCTGGTCGATGCCGATCCACAGGTTAAGTGCGGCCCGGGACTCGCGGCTTAGGTACATCGCACGGTAATGCTCGACGATTGCGTCAATGCGATCTTCCAGCGGTCGGTTGATGAGAGTCCCGGGATCGACGCGGAAACTCACCGCGCCACGCAGCTGCTCCATCACGGCGGCGATCAGCTCGTCGCGCGACTTGAAGTGATGCTGCAAGGCGCCGCGCGACAAGCCGGCACGGTCGGCAACGAGGTTGGTGGTGGTTGCCGCATAGCCGCGCTCGGCGATCAGGTCGATGGCGGCCCGGATCAGGGCGTCGCGCGTAGCCGTGCTGCGCTGTTCCTGAGTCTTGCGCGCCCGCCTTCGTTTGAAAACGGCCGCGCCTTGCGCGCTACCGGTACTAACCGTTCTAACCATTGAACTCCAAGGCCTGCCCAACTTCTGCGGGCGGCGTCAAGGTCTGACGACCAGAAATCATTATGCAAGACCTATAGCAGCCAAATCCAGCACAGATTACGCGAAACTTAAGCCTTTCCGCCGCCGCGAGCGGTGCTGCTCAAGCTGGCGTTTGACACTGGAAGGATTCCGGTCTATCAACATTCAATCAAGATTGTTTCTTATGGGAGGGGCACATGAACATCCTGACCATCGAAATGTTCGCGGGTCGTTCGCGGATGGCATCGATTGCGACACTGGCCGGGGTCCTGCTAGCCGCTGCGGCCCTGCCCGCGTATGCCGATCCACCGAGCGTCGTGGAGGTCAATGTGATGAACGTGCCAGTCAGAGGCGGGGAGCCCGAAATTGCCATCAATCAGCCCAATCCCCAGAATCTGCTGCTCGGCCACACCAGTGTCGCAAACACCTTCACCAACGAAACAGCAATAACTGGTCCTTTTCCATGCAGTTTCCAGTCGAGCTTCGATGCCGGCAAGACCTGGACGTCTGCGCTTGATCAAACGCCTTGCGCAGCACTGAGCTTTTCGGAGGGGCCGAACCCTTTATTGATCAGCCTCGGCTTTAAAGGTGCTACCGGGTTTACTCAGACCAGTCCGCAAGGGATTGGGGATCCGATCGCAGCGAGTGCGCCCGACGGGGCAATCTATGCTGGAGGAGTTGTAGCCCACGTTGTACCCGGCGGGGGTCCACCCTTTTTCTTCAGTGTTCCCCAGGGTGCGATTGAGGTATCCCGGTCCACCGATGGCGGTCTGACCTTCGCCCCTAACAGTAGTGTTTTAAGCGATCTGGAACTGCAGGGGATGATCAATCGGGGAATGAATCCCTCCACCGCACCAGGACAAGGAATCGGAATCGGTGTAAATCCTTTCGATCGGCCGTGGATAGCCGTGGACCAGTCAACCGGCGTTGCATACGTATCGACTACAGCGCATCCGCAACGTTACGTTGTCGCTTCGCATGACAAGGCACAAACGTGGAGTCGGATAGAGGCGCTGGACTGTGACGAGATGACACCGCCCGACGCCAATCACGATGTAGTTTGCGGTACATATCCCGAGTCAGGTGGAGGCGGTATTGATGCTGCTCATGGTACCGTCGCGGCCGCATACATATCCGGTGCCGCCCCCGGCCGGACCTGCCCCTGCGCGGTGTTCGAAACCAGCTTTGATGATGGAGCCCATTGGCGCCGTCATGTAGCTTTTGATAATTTGCCTGCGGGGTCGAATGTTTTCGTTGCCGCCGACACTAACCATAAAGGCCAGTACGCCGTCCTGCTTCTGCCAGGGCATCTGGTATCAGGCGGTCTGGCAGGCCTTCCGGCGTCGGAAAATGTTCCACAAGAAGTAGAGGTGGCTACGACCGATGACTCGGGACTCAGTTGGTCAAGCCCAACGGTACTGGGAAACGAACCCGTCACGCATATAACAAATCGTCCCTGGATTTCATACACTGCGGTTTCAAAACACGAGCCCAACCATCAACAAGGCAGTAACGGTCCTACAGTTCTGGCTGTTCTGTGGCGCAATGCTTACTCACCTTATAATCCCGCGTCATTTTTGGTGCCCGGCACACAGAACGTCTTCGTCGTAATTTCGCGCAATAATGGAAAGACCTTCAGCGCTCCGGTGCTGCTCAACTCCGCACCATCACCCCCGCCCGATCCCAGGCAGGTGGCAGAGGATGACGTCTCCTGGATAGCCTCGGATACGGAGTATGTATTCGGCGGATGGGGTGACTGGCGAGCGACTGCGAACAACCCGGTGGCGACAGGATCCTCGCCGCCCTCGGGCGAACTAAACTCCTGGATCGGCCGGGCTTCCTTGAGCAGTTTTGGAGGTGAGCATTAGCAGCAGATTTGGCGCACACAAAAATAGAGAAAGAGCTTTATAAAGCGACATTTAAAAACAGGTCGGCGGTCACCGTCCGTCCGGTAACGTAGACTGCAGCGCCTTGGTCCGCGAGCGCAAGGGCGACTCCCTCGCCTACACCTCGACTGGCGACCGTTACCAAGCGACCTTGCCTGAAAGCGAATCTCTGCTGCGAATTCAGCGCAACGGTCCGACTTTGGCGTCCTAGCAACCCGTCCCACTTGTCCAGAGAAGGATACCCGCGGCGTCAGCCAGCCGGGGATGGACCGTGAACGAGATCCTTTTCCGGCCGACGCGCCAAGAGCTGTAAGCTCGTTCTGGCTCAGTAAAGTCTATGAGCGGAGCGAGGCGGACCGAGCTGCCTGTTCGGCTCGCACCAAGCACGCACGAGAGATTAAATGACGATATGTCAGAGCTCGCCGCGTGGGACAGCTTCTACGTAATCGTCGGCTCGGCTGCCGGCGCCTTGATCGGATTACAGTTCGTCGTTATGACGCTAATTGCCGAGAGGCCCGCGCTACGTGCGGCAGAGGCAGGCGCAGCGTTTGCGACGCCGACCGTCATTCATTTCGGCGCCGCGTTGCTTTTATCAGCACTTCTACGGGTTCCGTGGCAATCGATCATCGGCGCCGCAGCTCTTTGGGGCCTCATGGGCTTCGTCGGAGTAGCGTACGCGGTGATCGTAGCTTGCGCATGCGAGCCCAAACCGTATACCAACCAGAGTTGGAGGACTGGTTATTTCATGTTGTTCTCCCTTTGGCGGCGTACGCAATGCTCGCGCTATCTGCATTCGAGGCTCCTTATCACACGCGCGCGGCCCTGTTTGGCGTTGGAGCGGCGGCGCTGCTGTTGCTTTTCATCGGCATTCACAACGCCTGGGACGGCGTCGCTTACCATGTATTTGGCAGCAACCGAGATACAAAACACTGACCAGAGTTGAAGGCCAGTGGCCAGCTTTCACCTGAGCGTGTCATCGCAACCATCGGCCAGGTCCCAAGTGCGCGGGAGAGATATGTTTTCGCCGATCCTCCGACAAGGCCGTGCATGTTCTCGATTTGTTGCTGCGAGACTTCCGGCGACAAACCTCATTTCGCGCCGACCCTAAAGAGGCAGTTCCACCTCCGCAGTACCATCGAGGATCACTCCACCGTCCTGGTTGGTCATGCGCAGCTTCACCGTGACCAGCGGTGCGCCGAAAGCGGATTCGGCCTCCTTGGCGATAACTTCGCCATCGGTGTAGGTGACGTCGCCCTCAAACGGCGGTCCCTGGAACCGCGCCTTTGAGTGCCGCACCAACCCGTCATTGCCGGCCCAGAAGCCCAGGTAATCGAGGGTCCAGGCACCCATTGTCGCACCGTAGCCATAGGCTCGCGGCATGCCGATCTCGGTCGCTTTATTAGTGTCAACGTGACCGCGGGAGGGGCCCAGATACAAACCGTCGCGCTTGCGCGGATCGATTTTGGCGCCTTCCTCGTCAAAACCGAACCCTTCTACCCAGCCCGGATCCTGGTTGATCCACGGGTCCTTCACGCCGGGCGGCGCCACCCAGTGAAAGCTGCCCCAAAGATTGAAGAGGAAGGCACGGTATTCGGTGGCGAAAGATGCGAGGGTGTGCGGTCCCAGCGCGCGGCGCGGCAACCGGTCGCCGATGCTGACTTCCTCGAAGCGCGGCGAAATGCCCAGCCGGCTCGACATCAGCCAGTCATGCCGCACCCTCTCGATCTGCGTTAGCTCTTCCTGGCTCCAACGGCGCATCGGCGGCACCTGGGCCTGGTACATGCCGCGCCGCTCGGCCTCGGCCGCCAGGTAGCGGATGCTGGTCGAGCGTTCACGCGCCACCAGCGTACCATTCTGGTTGGTGTGCGTGGTGTCGCCGCGCGAGAACATGGTGGGACCGGCGAACTTGGTGTCGACCACTTTATAGTCGTGAAACCAGCGTTGCTGAAAGAGCCGGTCTCCCGGCCGCACCCGATGACCGTAAAACCACCATTCCTCGCCGCCGAAAATAAGGTGTGAGCCCGGGATGTGGCCGACGCACGCCGGCTGCACGCCGTGACCATAGTCCATTGCGGCGGCGAACGATTGCGGCGCCACGATGCCGCCGAACTTGGAATTACGGGCGAACTCCTCGTCCCAATGGATGGGGTTGGGATAGTCCATCGCCATGACCCATCGGCGGATGTCGGTGGTGGAGCAAGGCTCCAACAGTTGGCCGCCGCCCACCGGCTGGCCGACCCGATGGTCGACGTCGCTGAGATCTAGCTGCGGTTTATTTTCCGTGGTACGGCTCGGCATCTGAAACTCCTGGCCATTGACGTTGACCACAATGGGGTCGCCCCTTATGCCATGCGGCAATCGCGCCGCCATAAGGAGTTTGCGATCAAGCATTAGCCGGCGTGTAGTACCCGACCGGCCGATCACGCCAGCGCTCCCTGGGCAGGTGATTGCCGGGCTCCGCCGGTTTCTCGGGTGGACTTTTAACACAACAGTGTTGTTCAAAAAAGAGAGACGGGCATCGCCAGCGGGACAAAGAGGAAACTGCCGCCAAAGCTCATTGCGCGACGAGCTATAGGAAACTCGGACCGTAGTCGCGCTGCGCTTGCTGGCGAACCTGGCATGATGATAGCGATTGAAACCTGAACAACACGAAATCTACGGCATAATGGAATCCGGGTTTCTTCCCGCCCCCCCATTACACGATTGATTCGCCAGCATTGCAGAGTAAGCGGTGCAGGAACAATTAAAAAACGCGTCAGAGGCTTCGTCAAAGGAAGACGCGATGGACTTTTCATACACGCCGGAGCAAGAAGCGTTTCGGATGGAGGTTCGGCGATGGTTGGCGGATAATCTGCCGCCCGAGTTGTGCATCGACGACCCCGTCGACAAATTGGGTCCCGCCCAATCGCGAAATCTTGGAGAAGCGGCGCGCCTGGCAGGCGAAAATGTACGCCGCCGGATGGGTCGGGATCGGCTGGCCCAGGGAGTTCGGCGGGCGTGGCGCCAGTCTGATCGAGCAGGTCATCTTCAATGAAGAGTACGGCCGCTCGCGCGCGCCGATCCTGCCCGGATATTCGGGAATCAGCATGTGCGGGCCCACGATTGCGCAGGCCGGTACTGACGAGCAGCGCCGGCGCTTTCTGAAGCGAATCCTGACCGGCGAGGACATATGGTGTCAGGCCTACTCCGAACCCGGTGCCGGCTCCGACCTGGCCGGCATCCAGGCCCGGGCCGAGGACCGCGGCGATTACTTCGTGCTTAACGGCCAGAAGATTTGGACCTCGGCCGCTCAATATGCCGACTGGATTTACCTGCTGGCGCGCACCGATGCGAACGCCCCCAAGCATCTTGGGATCAGCTATCTCCTGCTCGATATGAAGAGCAAGGGCGTGGAAGTGCGCCCATTGGTGACCGCCAGCGGCCATTCTCATTTCAACGAGGTGTTCTTCGAGGATGTGCAGGTAGCGAAAGAAAACCTCGTCGGGTCCAAGAATCAGGGATGGAAGGTGGCGATGACCACGCTGTCATACGAGCGCGGCGCCACCGGCGGCGGTTACGATTCGCAAATCCGCGGACTTGTGGATCTGGCCCATCGCCATCAGATCGACGGGCGGCCCGCGTGGCAGCAGGACTGGGTGCGCCAGCGTATCGCGCATCTTGCAATCGAATCCAAAGCTGCCAGGTACACGCGTCTGCGTTCGTTGACGCGCCAGCTCAAGGGCCAGCCACCGGGGCCCGAGGGCTCGATGCTGAAGCTGTTCGGTTCGGAACTGGGGATGCGAATCGCGTTCTTCGCTTCTGAAATGCTGGGGCCGTATGCGCAGATCGCACAACCGATGCCGGCGCTGCAGGACGCTCCGCGATGGCAGAACCGGGTGATCAGCTCACGGCAATACACGATCGCCGGCGGCACCAGCGAAATTCAGCGTAATATTATCGGAGAGCGCACATTGAAGCTGGCCAAGTGACTATTGGACCAGTATAGATCGATAGTCCAGCACCGACATGGACTTTTCATTTACGCTTGAGCAGGAAGCGTTTCGGTGGAGCTGCAGCGATGGCTCAGGGCAAACCTCAATCCGCCGCTGCGCTGGCCGCGACCCGCTGGAGCCTCTGGCCGCTGGAGGCTTATTCGCTCGCGCACACGTGCGCAGCCGGATTTACCCCGAGCCGATCGACTCGAAGGTAAGATGGCAAGGTGCCCCGCCACCGCCCTTATAGAGTTTGGCAATCCGGTGTCGCTACGCCTGGAAGAACATTCAGATTGCGCTGTCGATATCTCAACTGAATGTCATTCTTCAGTTATATGAGTCAAAATATGGCATCTCATCCTTTGCCGGCTTTACGATTGCGGACCGTAACTCAGGCGGGAAAAATGAATCAAAACTACAGCGGATATAGCGGATGCACCGGGAATGCCGGATGTGTTAGGTTGGCACAAAGCGTCAAAAACTGGGCCGAAATGGCGAGAGAAAATTCGCATGGCACGTAAGAAGCGGAGCACTCGTTCTGGCTCGCTCAGCGACCCGGGGATGAGCATCCCTTCTGCGCAAAACGGGATCTTCCGGCAGGAAGGCGAGTATTGGACCGTAGGTCTTGGGGGAAAGGCCTTCCAATTAAAGGACTCCAAGGGAGTGGCCTATCTCGCTTATCTGCTTCGTAATGCCGGGGCTGAATTCCATGTGCTTGATCTGGTCGGCGGAATCGCCAGCCGCAGCGGCGAAGACGATACCGATCGCCTGACAGGCGTTGGTGAGGACCTCAAACAGACAGGAATCCATATCGGGAGCCTGGGTGACGCCGGCGAACTGCTCGACGATCAAGCCAAGAGTTCCTATCGGCGCCGGCTTTCCGAGTTGCGCGAAGAGTTGGAGGAAGCCAAGGGGCTCGGAAACGTCGATCGCGGCCAACAGTTGGAGGACGAGATTGATGCGCTGAACAGGGAACTGGCGCGCGCGATCGGGCTGAGTGGACGTAATCGCCGGGCGGCGTCAGCTTCTGAACGCGCACGGCAAAGCATCACCAAGACCCTCAAGGCGGTGGTGGCAAGGATCGCGCAAGGCGATGCCGCCCTGGGAGATATCTTCTCGCGTTGTATCAAAACCGGCACCTTCTGCTCTTACCAGCCTGACCCCGATTTTCCGATTGCGTGGGAATTCGCCGCGACCGTTATCGAGCCCCAGCAGCCGAGCTCACATGGCGAACCCGCCGCGGTGCAGCCCGATCTTTCGCAGTCCGCGCCCCCAGGGCTGTCTGTTTCTCTGTTCTCGCTCGCCGAACGCACCACTTTTGTGGGGCGGGAAATCGAACGAAGAGCGCTTCGCATGATCACCGATCGTGCGCTGACCGGCTACGGATCGCTGGTCAGGATCAGCGGCGGGCCTGGGGTGGGTAAGAGCCGCCTGGCGATGGAGATGGCAGAGTCCGCGTCGCAGGTTGGCTTTCGCTGTTTCGTCGGTCACTGCTACGAGAGGGACGAGCCGGTTCCTTATTTGCCGTTCGTCGAGATTATTGAAAGTAGTTTGTCTCAGGCGGCGAGCTTGGACGCCTACCGCCGTCAAATCGGCGATAACGCCACGGAACTGGCCCAACTGGCTCCAGGTCTGCGGAGAATTTTCCCGAACATTCCGCCGCCGATGGAACTTCCACCGGCGGAGATGCGCCGTTACCTTTTCCAGAGTCTCGCGGAGATGCTGGGGCGCCTGGCTCAAAACCGACCGCTGCTGATTGTCGTTGAGGATCTGCATTGGGCTGACGAGTCGACGCTGGCGCTCTTGATTCATCTGGCCAATCGAATCGCCCAGCTTCCCATGACAATCATTGGAACCTACCGCAACGGATTCTCCCAGGATGCTCCAGTATTGGTCAGAACACTTGAAGAGTTGATTCGGCTCGGGGTCCGTCCGCTAAAGCTCGGTGGCTTGTCGAAGGAAGACGTCGCCCAAATGCTGCATGGGCTAAGCCGGCGTCAGGTTCCGGAAAGCCTGGTGAGCCTTATCTTTGAGGAAAGCCAGGGAAATCCATTTTTCGTCGAGGAAGTGTTTCGGCATCTTATGGAGGAAGGGAAAATTATAGATGCAGCCGGTTACTTCCAGACCGACATCAGGATCGACGAGATCGACGTTCCGGAAAATGTGCGTTTGATAACCAACCACCGGCTGGAGCGACTAAACAGCGATCAAAAAGGGGTCCTGGAAGCCGCCGCCGTGATCGGACGCAGTTTCAGCTTTCAACTTCTGAGCGATGTCAGCCAGACCCACGTTGACGAACTTTTCGGCGTTATCGAGAAGGCGCAGCAAATGGGTATAGTTGTCCCCGAGCTCCCAAGGGCCCGAGACTCCGTTCACCTTCGTCCATGAACTGGTGCGTCAGACGCTGCTAGCCGGAATCTCGCTCCCCCGTCGACAGCGGATTCACAGCATTGTCGCCCAAGCCATTGAGCGGCTATATACCGGTGGCCTTAACGGTTCCGCTGGAGAAATCGCCGATCATCTGCTCAAGGCAGGATCGTTCGCCGAGCGCCACAAAGTGGTCCTTTGGCTGACGCAGGCCGGAAGGGCCGCACTTGAGGCCGCAGCTTATGAGGAAGCTCGGTCCAGTTTACGGTCCGCCCTGTCGCATCTGGATGCCGCCGACCTGCGAGCAAGAGCTGACCTGTTGGCCAGCCTTGCGGTTGCCGAGCGAGGTCTTGGCCAATGGAATGCGGTACTTACAGTTCTTGGTGACGCGCTCAAGATTTACATCGATCTCGGCGATCGGGAATTGATCGGTAAAGCCTTTAATGAGTTGGCCGACAGCTTTTTCTGGGCTAGCCGCTTTCAGGAAGCAGCCGAAACGGCTCGCCGAGGGCTCAACTACCTTCAGGATGTCAGCGCCGACCGGGCCCGGCTTCTGGCTATCTTGGGGAACGCCCTCACAGTCGCCGCAGGTTATGGGTTGGCGCACGAAGCGCTGGGGGAAGCGTTGAATATTGCATCGCAACTGTCCGATGCGACGCTTGAGGCCCGGTTGCTTGGTATGCGGTCGATGGTTAATTTCCATTTCTTCCGGTTGCAAGAGGCTGCCGCGGACGGTCTCCGTAGTGAGAAGCTGGGAGGACCGCAAGCGTCTCCCTGGCAGCGCAACATACATTTGGATGTTCTGCACCATACTCTGCTGTATCTCGGACGCCCGGAGGAGGCGGCAAGTATCGCGGATGTATTGGAACCCCTGGCCAGGAAAACCGGCCAATCGCACCTTGTGGGACTCTGTGTCAGCATTCGAGCCTGGTCTGAATTTGGTAAAGCGCCTGACCTCGCCAAATTACTAACCGTCCTGCGTCAGGTGTCGGGGTCAGAGCGAAAGATCCGGTGGTCCTTCTCGGAGGCTCTCTTCGAGATCCAGCTAGGTCTGGGAGATTTCTTTAGCGGAAACTGGGCAGATGCTCTATTGCATGCCCAGGCGGCGTGCCGTTTCACATCAGGGCCCTTTGTTCGGGGATTCGGCGAGGGAACGCTTTTTGTACAGATGGCTTATGCGGGCGACTGCGATGGAGCGTTGAGAATCCTTGACGAAATGCGCCAATGGTTGCCTGTTAGCGGCCAATACAACAGGGGCGGCTCATGGTGGATGCTCGCGCTGGTTATCGAGGGTCTCGTGATGCTCGGCCAGCAGTCGCAAGCCGGAGAGCTCTACATTTTTGCTCGAGAGTTGGTCGACGCTGGAGTGGTGACACTTTGGCCGATCTTCCGCTTCACCCAGACAATCGCGGGTATCGCCGCGGCAGCCGCGCGTCAATGGGAAACGTCCGAAGAGCATTTCCGCATCGCGCTGCGGCAGGCCGAGTCCTTTCCTTACATCCTCGAACAAGCCGAGATTCGGCGTTTTCATGCAATGATGCTGCTGGATCGCGCAGCTTCAGGAGATCGGGAAAAGGCGCGGACGTTGATCAGTGAAGCACTCGAGACTTACACCCGGATCGGGATGCGCCGGCATGCGGAATTGACCCAGGCCCTCCTCGAAAAAGCCGCTGGTTAAACACCGCTGCCGCGACGCTCAGTGCCAAGTCGCCTTGGCTGTTCGGCCCGGGCCCGGGTTCCGATTCCACCGTGGCTTTCCCTCTCCATCGCAGCGGCATCAGGACCGCCGTCGATGCCGGAATCAAAAGTCAATCGGCAGCTTCAGATACGTCTGGTAAATATAGTCGCGGTGCTCGATCATCAATTGCGACAAGGCGTCACTGATCGCCGGGGCCAGCTTCGACATGCCTTGGCGCTGAGAAGGTGGAAGGTTTGGGCACCACTCCAGGGGCGGGGGACTAAACGTGTTGCAAAAGGCCGCCCAATAGATGTCCAACGCGGTAAGGGCGTTGCCAATGAAGAACCTGCTGCCCGTGGAGCGCTGCTGCTCCAAACGCGCGCTAAGGCCGCGCAGGATTTCCACTATCTTGCGCGGCGCGGCTTCAGCGGCCTTCGGATCGTAACCATACTTTTCGCCCAGTTGCTGAGCGAAGGCACGAGCCTCCTGGGCGTCGGTCGTGACATTTTGGGCACTGGAATCTCTGACGCGCAGTACTTGATGCAGGTAACGTAGCCGGCCGGACCACGCGAGGCCGGTCTCGCCGCAGATCTCGTTGATCAGGCCAATCATCTGGACGCGATCCTGCCGCACGGCCGGAATCAGCGGCGGGTCCGGCGCGAGCCGCTCGGCCAAATATAGCTGTTCCAGCCAAGTGCTGCGCGGGCGCTCGTCATTCCATACGGCGACTGGTGCGCTGGTCTGAGCGGTCCATTGCTTGAGTTCCAGGTCGGGTCCCGGCTGTTTCTGCGCCACCAGGACGTAAGGAACGCGCTTGAGGGTGAGGATCTGTTTGATGGCTTCCGACCAGGGCGCAATTGAGCCGGGCGAAGCCACGATCCGCAGCCCGCTCATTGCTCTGGCTTGCCCGACATCGATGTAGTTGGCCATACAGTGGCTCCCTGTTATGTTTATACGCCGTAGCTAACCCCAAAGCGAGAATAATTTTGCGGTTCGACACACGAACACATTGGCGCAGAAGCTCTTTCTGTCCCTCTTCTTATCTTGGGAGAGGACGTGGGAGAGGTTACAGTCCGGGCCCTTAATACATGTTTCGTCTTTAGCCAACGGCATATAGTCTAGTCCAGTTCGGTCACCGGTACCGCTCGAAAGCCATCACCGAGCGGAAAACTGTTCGGCGTCCGGGACACCACGCTACCGCTGGCAATTCGAGATCTGCCCACCGTCTTGCGCACGAAATCAAGGTTCACAGCATCACCACCGGCCGGCAATTCCGTCCATTTCGCTTCGAAGAGCTCCAAGCGTCCGCCGGCATCGATGACGAAATCCACCTCGCGGGTGCGATCGCGCCAAAAAAACAGGCTGCCGACGCGTCCGGCGCGGCGTTCGCGATCGCGCAGTTGCGCAAACACGAAGGTCTCCCAGACCTGACCCGTCGCGGGTGATTGCCGGAGAGCCTCTTCGGAACGAATGTTGAGGAGCGCACAAAGGAGACCAGTATCGGCAAGGTAGAGCTTCGGGCTCTTGACGATAGACTTGGTACGATTGGAGAACCATGGTTCGAGCAGCGCCGCCTGTCCAGATCCCTCCAGCACGGAGAGCCAGCGGTTGGCGGTTGAGGGAGCGATACCCACGTCGCGCGCGAGGTCGGCCTTGTTCAACAGATTTGCCGAACGAAGCGCGCACGCCCGTAGAAACCGTTCGAAGTCTCGCAGGCTGCCGACTTCGGCCAGGGTTCGAACGTCGCGCTCCAGATAAGTGGCGAGGTAGGAATTGTAGAACGCTACCGGGTCGATGTCGGGGTTGGCATGAAGTTCCGGAAACCCGCCGCGGACGATAGCCGTTTCGACTGCTGTTTGCGGGATTGCGGCGCGAATCTCGGCCAACGAAAGGGTCTCCAGTTCGACGATATCGGCGCGGCCGGCGAGCGATTCGGAAACGCTCTTCATCAGAGTGAACTTCTGCGATCCGGTGAGCAGAAACCGTCCATTGAGTGCGCGGCCTGCGTCCACCCGCGTCTTGAGGTGGCGGAACAAGCCCGGCGCGTATTGCACTTCGTCGATGATCACGGGCGGCAGATGCCGGCGCAGAAAGCCCTCTGGTTCCTTTTCCGCCTGCTCGGCTTCGCTGGGGAGGTCCAGTGAGACAAATTGATGGTTGGGGAAGAGCCGCAGCAGGGTCGAGGTCTTGCCGGTCTGCCGCGCCCCGGTCAGCACCACCACCGGGCGGGTCCGGGCGGAGCGCAGTAGCCTGGCCTCGACGCTGCGTGGAATCCACATCCGCAAAATATGCGATGGGAGCGCATATTTTGCAAGCAGGTGTCTCTACCGAAATGTCGTCCCCGATGACAGCCGAGGTTCGGCTGACCGGGGGAGTGCGCGGCGCGGAAATCAGACGCTGACGGTGGTCCCACGATAGTAATGCTGCAGGATTTCTGAGTAGGGCTTGCCCTCGTTTGCCATGACTGCCGCGCCGATCTGGCATAGGCCGACACCGTGTCCCCAGCCGGCTCCTCTCAAGACAAAGTGGCCGGGCTCCTCGTCTGCGACGAATGCAGAGCTGTAAAGATGAGTGTGCGACAAAGCGCGGCGAATTTCCAGTTCTTTACCGATGATTATGTAGTCACTCTCCCCGGTTATCTTCAGTCGATATATCCGGCCTGAAGGTCCGCGGGCGAGCGCCTGTACGTCGCGGATCGGACCAAGATCCACGGCAAGCCTGGATTTGATCAGGTCAGCGAGTTCTTCGGGCGTGTACTCGACCCGCCAGCGATAGAAATCGCGGGTCTCCTGATCGAATCCTGGAAGAACGCGAGATAGGAGCTCCGAATCCTGCGTATTGCAGTAAGCCGGCGGGTTTGAGCATATCCATGTCTCAGGACTGTCGTAGGGCGGGCGTCCCGGCCCGCCATTCGCCGGGCCGTCGTAGACCGATCTCAGATAGGGAATATCTTGATCTTCCCAGGCGCTCGCATAGCGTTCGGTTATTCCGCCGCAGGACTTGGAAAACCGTGCGTCGCAGATAGCGCCGTTGTAACGGAGAAACTCGCCGGCCGTCGCGCGAACCGCTTGCGCCGCAGCCGGAGAGAACGCCTTCGTGATGCCCTGATACCGCTGGCAGTGATCGTCGGCACATACATCGAAATCCGGATGCGCTTCGCGGCCGTACCAGCGAAGGATTTCGTGAGAATCGAGACCCTGACTCTGCGCTCCCCCAATCGGAGAAGGATTTGCTTTCGGAAACCACAGCCAACTGCGCGAAATTACCGCGTGAGCTTTGAGCAGTTCGAGAGGACAGGACGCGCTCATCTCGGATGAAATCACACTCGTGACGTACTCTTCGAGCGAGACATCATTAATCACCGCCAGCCCGGCTTGCAGCTTCACCAGCCGAAAAGCCCCACGGAATACCTGGCGCTCCTTGCGTTCCCAATGAAATCCGATTCCAATCGTGACATCGTCCAGTGCGAACGCGCACGTTGCCGGGTCCGACGGAGTAAGCGTAACCTCAGAGGTAAATCTGTATCGTCCGGGAGTGTAACGCTTGCCGGAAGTATCAGTGAAGGTGCCCGTCAATTCGACTTCAACAGCGGAGCGTCCTTCAATCAGTCCTACAGATACGTTCAACGCTCACCCTCCAGCTTCCCGGCAACTTCCTGAAACTGACCGTCAGGCAAAGTCACCTCTCGAAAAATTGCGGCGATGGCGTCACCCGTGATTCTGTCGAAATCCTGCGCCAGCGGCACGACAAATATTCCGCACAAATCAATCGATGCCGGACTCACCGTCAGTTCACGCGTGTGAAAGACCTCTGGCCGATGTTTTTGGCGTGGAAACAGATACGTAACCCACTCTCCTCTCTCCTGAAAGACGGCTATGTTGACCATCGGTTCCGCTCGCTTGCCAGCGGTTTTCGCGAGCAGATCGATGGCACGGTCCACTCGATGGATCAGAGCAGACCGATCCCGTCCACGAAGCAAGAACACATTTCTTTTGTAGTTCGGCACGGTAACGCCAGTCAGTCCCGCGGCGTCTCTCTCGATCGGAAACAATCCTCGCGAGCCTGCCTGAAAGTGCATGTGGTCCGGTGCGGATGCTCCGCATTCCGGACCGTTATAGACGACGAAATATCCACGCAGGGCTGCCGCAAGGTCCAGCATATTTCCAAACCGGTTAGCGATCCGCTGCAAGCCGTGTTCTCGGTGAACAATCGTGAGGTGATGATCCACGATCGGAAACGGATTGCAGTAGATCGTGAAGTCCTCATCGAACTGCAGACCCTCTTCCTCCGAAGGCAGATTTCGCGCACATAGGAAGCAGGGGCGCTTCGCAACCGACTCCCGGTCGACCGACGCGGTTGTACTACCCACACGATGGGGAATGTGACGGATGAATATGTCGAACCAATCGATTCGTACCGGCCGTGTCTTCGCCCGCGCGAGGCCTTCAACGCCTTTAGCGAACAACGGCCATGTCCGCACCTGCCGTTGAAACAGTTCATCTATCGCTTGGATCATTTCCGCATTCGAGCCTGAATCTCGATAGTTCGGAGCCAGTCCTTGTAGAGATCGTATCGATTCGCAACCTCGAGCGGCAGGGCGCTGTCGCTATTGCCCTCCCAACGGCGGCAAAGATAAAGGGACTCGTAGATCCGGCCGATCTCATAATCGCGGCTGATGCGCAAGGCTACTGCGTAATCCTCACCATAGCTGACATTGGGAAATCCGATACGGCGCAGAACCGATGTATTGAATGCGCGCGGCGCGCCGAGACCATTGACGCGGAGTGCATTGTTTCTTCCGTTCTCGCGGCTCCACTCGCTATGATCAATTAGACCAGGCGGAATCTCTTTCAACGAAAAATCGACCATCGTATAGGAGCCCACAACCATCGCGTAAGGTCCGGCTTCAAGTTCCGCAACAATCCGGCGAAGGACGCCGTCATTGATGTACAGGTCGTCGGAATCAAGCTGGATGGCGTATTGTCCGCAGGCCTTGGAGTAAATGGCCTCGTTCCAACACCCGCCTATTCCCAGATCCCGGCGTGGCGGAACGATGTGTGTGAAACGCGAATCGCTGATACCGCGCAGGATTTCTGTCGTCCGATCCGTCGAATGGTTATCGACGACGATCACGTTGAATTCGAAATCAGCGCTCTGGACGAGGGCGCTTTGAACGGCGTCGAGAATTGTCCGCTCGCGATTGCGAACCGGGATGACGACGCTGGCTTTTACCGGAAATGTTTCCGCCACGGCTGGAACTGTCTCGAACTGCGGCTGCAACCACGCGCCGATCCGTTTGAGATGTGCCGTCGCAATGCGCTCCATTTCGATTTGGTAATCGCGATTGCGCGGATCGACGTAGTCGAATTGCTTCTGATCCGCCGGCCGCGTGTCAATAATCGACGCGTTGTACAATGGTTCGGGGATCCGGACGATGGCGTGTCTTTCCGAAATCCTTAACCGCAGGTCGTATAGTCCTCCCCATTTCCAGGTGCTGTCGATTCCGGACTGACGCGCAGCCTGAACCGACACACCAACTACCGGTCCAAAGTCGAACCCGTCGCGGAGACTGCCGAGTTGATAGTCGATACGAGGATGGCCCACTGCGTCGGCATAAACCCAGCCACCGCCGGTTTCGTGTATGACCTGCGCCATTCGATCGAACATCCGCGGTCCGGGTTCGATGTTCACACGCGGATCGCCAAGGAAGAGGACAGCGGAATCGGCATCGTCGAGAAGTCGCTGAATACTCAAGGATGAGTAGTCCTCTGGATAGACGATCTTCACATTCGACCCCGCCGCTTCGCGCCAGCCCGGCTATTAACCGAACTGCTTTGCGTCACCCCTTGCGGCCGCACGACAATGACGCCGGCCATCCGATTTGCCTTGAGAAACTCGCCCAATTCCTGTTCCACGACAAACCCGTGGCTGCGCGACGCGTGACGCATCAGGACTCTGTTGCCGTCGCGCACGATGATCCCCGCATGAAACACATCGAGATTCCCGCGCGTGGACGCAAAAAAAATCAGATCGCCGCTTTGCATATGCGGTTGGAGCCGTGGAACTGCCGGCTTCGGAACACATTTCACACAAGTCCGCTGTGCCGCGAGTCCGGGTACAACATTCAGAACGCGTTCCCTGCTGATGATCGGGACAGCCGGCATCGGAACCGGCCTGATTATACCGTCGCGCATGTTGTTGCGAATCCACAGCGTCATGTAGTGATTCCGCCGTTCCCAGTGAATGCGGCCTTGTTCGTACCGAATCTTTCGCAGCCATTGCGTGAAATCGTCAACGTCGGAGGCGCGGGCGAGCGCCACAATTGTTTCGATGTACGTGACACAGTCGAATCCATCGAGGAAAGCCGTGAACACTTCGGCGGCGTCGGCCGATCCAATCAGCGGATTTGGTTTGTAGGGATGTCCAAGAAAGAGGCGGGAGAGAACGTCAAGTCGGCTACCGATGCAAAGGTCGTGCTTCGTTTCCGATAGAAGCTGCTCAACGCGCCGCCGGCTGAGACCTCGTGGTTGCGCGTGGTCGATGCCGAGCTTCACGGCGGTCGAGGCTACCACTGCGGGCGTGGCGGCTCAAGCAGCAGGGCGAATCCATCGGCGTCATGAAAATCCGGTTTGTCGGCCCGATGACGAAGCGCCCAGTACGAGAGCCCATCGCTCGCCTCGATGACCGCCGAGATCCCGACACGCAGCGAAGCATGCGGATAGATGGCAGACAGGCTATCGAGGCGGACAACAGTGTCAAGCTCAAGCCGACTGCCGGTAGAGCGCACGGCAATGCGCGGATCTGTCATTTCGTCCGCGACAGGACCGCCGTTGCGATAGTCGCTGAAGGCATATACAGCCCACTCCCCCGACGGAGAGAAGTTGAACTCGTGGTAGGCCGATTGTCCCTCCACCGCAATGAAGGCTTCGAAGCAAGTGTGACGCCAGAGCTGTGTGGCAAAGCGCGGCTCACCCGGCGAAGGGACTCGGATCCGGCGAATGTCGCCCTCAAGGCGGAAGGTCATCTGGATTTCAGCGCTTGCCGATCGGCGTACGAGCACCGCAATGGCGCGCACCGTCTCAGCGCGCGTCATCGGATGGCAGCCGAGGTCGATCCAGTGTTCGACGGTCATAACGGGCTCGGTGGCCCCAGCCGGATTGCTCTCCGACCGGAATATCGAGTCAAACTGTGGGGCGCTCCAAAAGCCTTTGAGCGCCCCACCTTTCTATTGTCCCACCTATTGGCCCGTCATCACTATACCGCTGACGCCGCTGCCTGTCGCGCGGCACCGCCCTATTGTGTCGCTTACCGGTTGGGGAAGCCGAATCCTCAAGCAAGCGGCGCGACCCCTTGAAGTCAACCAGGGCGGCCGCCCAGTGTCTGGTTCAACTCCATGTTGATGCTGTCGAAAGCTGCGGCAATTCGCAGCGGCGCATTAGGCCGCGCGTACATCCGCGCCAGATACTTCTGCAGGTTTGGGAAGCCCTCGAGCAAACGGACCTCGTTGGCCCAGTCCAGAGTATAGGCAAGCACGAAATCGCCGACAGTCACTGAGTCTCCGACGACAAACTGGCGGCGGTTCATGTGCTCTTCCAGCACGCGAGCCATCGGTTCGAAATCCTCGCGGGCCAGCGCCACGTCGGCGGGCAAACGCACGTCTTCCGGATACAGCGAAGTTTGCCGCGCGATACGCCACAGCGGCTGCTCGAGCTCGGTCGCCGTGAACAGGAGCCACCGGTTGAGTTCAGCTCGCTGCCCGAGGCCGGTCGGGACCAGGCCTTTGTCGGAATATTTCTCAGCCAGGTAGAGGACGATCGCTACGGACTCCGTGAGCACCAGGTTGCCGTCGACGAGAGGTACCTTTCCGGCAGGATTGATGTTGAGGAATTCGGGTTGGCGGTGCTCGCCGGCAAGCAGGTTGACGGTAACGGACTCGAACTCGACACCGAGTTCCTGAAGCGTCCAACGGACGCGTATCGAGCGAGTGGGGGGAAACTCGTATAGTTTCATTGTGTTCTCCATTTTGGGCGCGGCCGGAATTGCTCGTAAACTAGCGCCCCGCGGGCTATCCCCTCGGGTTTCGGCCCCGCGCGTTACGTGATGTTGCATAGACAGGTCGTATGGGGCGGTTCAGGATCGACACTTGGCCCGACGCTGGCCGTCGGAATCGGCATAAATGCGGGAATCCCTCGCTTGCCCATTGTACGCTTTCTGCGGCACGCTTGACTCGCCTTCGTGTTTGCCCACGGGCTCAAGGACGGTACGGGCGAGATCTTCGAATTGGCCCCTCGGCATGAAATCCTTACCAGTCTAATGCGGCGGACAGATCGCCGGATCGGGCTCAGAGCCTCTGCGGTGAAAAACCGCATCTCGACATGATCACCCTGAACGGACTTGTGATAGATTTCGCACGGCCGCACCGGTCAAGAGGGAGGTTCCAGTAAAGCTTGGAAGCATAAGGCGGATTGTCAATTCCAGATAAAGAGGTTTTCCCGCTTACCGGAGATAGCATGCCGGGTGCAGGGCATGCGTCACCAGTCGGGGTGGCGAGGAAGGCCCCAGCAGGAGGGTTGAACTATGCGAGCGAATGGGTTTGGGGCGCTTGGCAGGTTTGGCAGGTCTGGCATCGGTGGATTGTTCGGCATTTGCTTGTTCCTACTCACGGTTCCCGTATTGGCCGAGCAAGCGGCGCCTGAAGCGCAGCCGCCGCTGCCGGTGGGGACCAGGATCACCCAACAGAACTGGCAGCAGTATAAGAGTTATCTGTCCCAGGGGATGCTCGAGATCTGGAGCGGTAAGCATCCCTGGAAATTGCCGGCTGACGCGGTGATGGAGGTAGGGCCCAATCGGGAATATCCCAACCCGCCGTCATGGAACGACGCTACCGAAAAGTATGGCAATCAAACCAAGCTGGTGAAGCTGGATACAGGCGGCTACACGATCAAAGGCTACGTGACCGGAACACCTTTCCCGCGCACTGAGCTCGTCGGGACCGAGGGTCCGTACAAGCTGCTCTACAACGCTTATTATCATTACTTCGCCGCGATTAATCATTACGCCAGCTCGGGTTTCGAAACCGACCGCTTTCTAAACAGTGCTCCCAGCTACTCCTACCAGGTCGCGACCACGCTGGCGCACAACAGCGACTCGGGTTTTCCGCGCGACTCGGCGGAAATGCCAGGTTATTTCCTGGCCTTTTACGACGAGATCATGTCGCCCGAGCAAACCAAGTACACGGCGCCGCTTGAACTTCTGTACGACGACCCGCAGAAGCTGCCGGAATCCTATGTCTTTTTACCCTCGCTGCGGCGCGCGCTGCGGCTGTCGTCGGGGTCGCGTTGCGCCCCCTTTGCGGGCAGCGATTACGTGGGCGATGATGTCGTCAACGGCGTGCCGTCGCCGCCGGGGTTGTTTCAGGTCACGCGTCAGCCTGACCGCAAGATCCTGGTCTTTCTGCCCACCCCCGAGGAGACGGCAAAACAGTTCGACGCCAAGAATTTCTACTGGCCGCCGATGTGGTTTCCCAGGCCCTCGGCCGGTAAATGGATGGTGCGCGACGTTTACGTGCTGGACCTGCAGCGGCTGCCGCAATTCCGCCGCGGCTACTGTTACGGCCTGCGCCGGATGTATCTGGACAAGGCCACTTACAACCTCGTAGCGGGCGATTTGTACGACGCGGAGCTGAAGTACTGGAAGTCGATCGGCTTCCTCGAAGGTCCCCAGCCGGTCCCAGGCGGCGGCTATCTGCACGACGTGCGCGGCATCAACTGGATGATCGATTTTCAGGGCGAGCACGCCAGTTGGGCGATCGTGGGCGGCGACGTGTGGCAGATCGACAACGAGGTGCCAGCCGACTTCCGCGATCAGCGGCGCTACGCATCGCCCTCCGGCCTGGCCGACGTTATGAAGTGATAATCCCGGCTATGGTTCTGGCAGGCGGCGGAAAAAGGGATTTCCGCCGCCTGCTCCTTTCTCTTATCTTTGCGACAGGAAGGGATTGACAGGCCTAAGGCTCTGTCAATGTCAGGCTGAGCCGACGGCGAAGGAGACTCCGATGCGATTTTGGCGTGTGGGAGCCTTTGCCATCGCCGTCGCGCTGTGCGGGGCCGCGGGTATCATTCCCGCGACCGCCCAGGCGCATCGGTTCGGCGGGCCCAACGATCCCTGTGAGAGAAAGATCGGCGCCTCGCTGATCCATATCACTTTGTACCAACCGCAATTCGATCCCGACGGGGAATACTGCGACGAGGTGCCGCGCGAGGGCGACACCGTGCTGGTAGTCGACATGCTCGGCGACGAATTGCGCAAAGCGCCGCTGGGACTCGAAGTGATCGCGACCGGCGAATCACAGCCGCCGCGAACCATTTTGTCGGTGCCACCGCAGGTTTACCGGCGGGGCGTTGCGGATGTCCAGATGACGCTGACCGCGGACCGCCGCTACGTGGCGCGCGTCGCGATTGAATGGGCCGGCGTGGCCAACGCGCAGGTGCTGTCGTTTCCTATTCGGGTCGGTTCGTGGTATCGGGCTCTTATAGTTCCGTCGCTGATGGTTCTGGCGGTGATCGCGTTAACGGTCATATCGGTGATTCGCTACTATATCTACTCGGCAAAGCCGCGTTCGGTGCGTTCTGTGACGCGCTCGCCGATGCGCCTGGCGTGCGCGGCGCTCATTGGTGCGCTGTTGATCGCGGGATGCTCGCGCAAGGCGGCGCCACGCAACTCGACTCTCCCCAATGTTCCGGTCATCGACGACCACGGACATGCGTTGTCACTCGGCTCGTTGCGGGGAAAAGTGGTGCTGCTCGAATTCATCCATATCGGATGCCCCGGCGTGTGCGACACGCTGGTCAGCAAGTTCGGCCAGGTAGCCGACGCGCTGGGTCCTGACCTGGGCTCCAAGGTGGTGCTGCTTTCAGTGTCCAACGATCCTGAGCACGACACACCGCCCAAGCTGCTGGAACTCGCCCGCAGCCGGGAGGCCGACCTCGCCGGATGGCTGTTCGTCACCGGCAAGGCCGGGGAGGTTGACCGGATCATAAAAGCGTTTGGCCTGCACAATGAACCACTGCCCGACGGTTCACCCAATCACATCACGCAGGTCTTCCTGCTCAGTCCCGACCTCCGGGCAAGGCGGGAGTATGCGGGGATGGCGATGGATTTGCATTCGGTGAGGATTGCGATAAAGGAAGCGCTGGGAAGCGGCGGCGGAGCTTCCTGACATAGTTGCGGGTTTGCCAGTGGGTTTCGGAGAAATTCCTGTGAACGCTAGCGACCCGGCTCCGGAGGCCAGGTCAAGGAGCAGTACCCATGGCTCAGGCGGTACGAAAGCTGGAAGAAGGCTACGACAGTGGTGCGCTAACCACGGCGCGGGCCGGCAATCCAACTGATTGGCTGGTCGGGTGGAAGTCGCTGTTCTGGGGTTGCGCGCTGGTGATGGGCGCGAACATCTTCCTGTGGTTCTGGGATTACAAATTCGCGTTCACCGCGGGACTTAATTCGGCCAGCCGCGAGTTCACGCTTTACTACCGGACGCTTTTCTGGGGCGAGTTGATCGTGCTCGGGATCTTCACCGGCATCTGGTACGGCTGGCTAATCCGGACCGGCCGGCAGCTAAAAGAGCAGCCCTTCTCCCGCGCCGAGGAGGTCCGCCGGATAGCGGTGTTGTGGAGTATCATCGGCGTGACCAGCCTTTCGATCTACATCGAGGCAAGTTTCTGGCCGAACTGGGACGGCGCCTGGCACCAGACGCTGGTGCGCGACACCGCGCTTACTCCGACGCACATTCCGATGTTCTACTTCTTCTTTCCGCTCTCCGTGGTGCTGGCGTTGGGCGCCTACATTTACGGCAACGCGCGGATTCCCGCGCTGTACAGCAGTGACAAGGGCTTTCCCTGGTCGTTTTTTCTGCTGATCGCGGCCGCGGTGCTGGAATGCATGGAGGTTGCGTTCAACGAGTGGGGCCACAGCCTGTGGATCTCCGAGGAATTCTTCGCCGTACCGTTCCATTGGCCGTTCGTGGTCTATGGATGGCTCGCCGGGGGGATGTTCGCGGTCTGGGGCGAGACGATCCTGCGGCTGTATGAGATTGAGAAGGCCGAAGAGGAAGCAACCGCGCAGAGCCCACCGCGCGAACACGTCGCAGCGGACTAAACCTAAGCCACAACGCACGCAAGCGAACCGGCGCGGAGAGAGGAGCGGCTATGGCGGCAACAATGTCGGCGGCGGAACGGCAGCGGCGCCTGGAACTGCGCGCCCTGCTCAACAAACAATACAAATGGATCGATCGCAAATGGGACCTGGTGTTCTGGATCACGGCGATCTTCGTCGTCGCCGGCGCCGCCGATATCACCAAGCAACTGTTCGCCGGCGACTGGGACTTCTGGACCGACTGGAAGGATCCGCAATGGTGGCCGGTGGTCACCGCGTTCGCCACCATAATCATTCCCTCGGCGTTGCAGTATATCCAGTGGGTCGCCTGGCGCTTTCCTACCGGCGCAACTTATACAGCGGTATGCTTTTTCATGGCGGCCTGGGTGGGCCGTTATTTTCAATGGCACGTGGCTGAGAGCTATCCGCTTAACTTCGTCTGGCCGATCTCCACCGTCTGCGCCGCGATCATTCTGGATTGGCTGCTGATGAAGACCCGCAGCTTCATACTGACCTCTTTGATCGGCGGTCCAATCTGGGCGCTGCTGGTATGGGCGTTCAACTACATACCGCTGGCGCCCTTCCTCCAACCCGCGCATTTCATGAATCACGTTCTGACCGTCGCCGACGTGCAGGGCATCGTCTATATCCGCTCCCAGACGCCCGAATACCTGCGCCACATCGAGCGGGGCGCGCTGCGCAGCTTCCTGGGCGAAACCCAGTACGTCTCCCTGGTCTTCGGCGGAACGATGGCGGTGATCGGATACTGGATCGGCCAGTTCATCGGCAGATACCTCGCGGTGTGGCCGATCCGCCGCTACATCAAGACGCTGTAAAACCGATGCGCATGCGAAACGAGAAACCGGACCCACGATCGCTCATCGTGTGGACCACTGTCGCCGTGGCTATCGGGTTGTTGGCGTCGGCTTCAACCGCGCATGCGCACGGCGGGATGGCCGGGCCGGACGAAATCGGCCCGCCACTGTTCACCTCGGTTGCGTTGGGATTCGTCTGTTACTGGCTGGTCATCCTGTGGCCGTCTTCGAAGAGCAAAGATGATGCGCCGCCCGCCGGCAAGCGTGACAGAAATGGAAATCGGCGCGGCAAAGGGCGCTTAGCGGCGAAATCATCCGACGCGCCGGACTCGCCGCGTTTCACCAAAGTCGCGGGGCGGGGCAGATCGTGAACCTGATCGATTGTGCGGGAGAACGGTCCATGGCTAAGAGGTTGTTATTGACGCTCATCGCGATTGCTCTTGCGGCGCTGGTCAGCGCCCCAAAGCTGTATGCTCACGGCGAGGCCGGCGACGAGCCGTTTCTGAAGGATCTGACCGCCGCGTTCTACGACGTCAAAATCTCTCCGACCCAGATCGCGGTCGGAGAACCAGTCACCGTCACGGGAACGGTAAGAATCCTGGAGACCTGGCCGTACACGCTGGATCCGCCGCAGACCGCGTATGTCACGCCGGTGGTTCCCGGTCCGGTGTTCGCCTTGAAGGATCGGACCATCAATGGGCAATCGTCGCCGGGCTCGTTTTTCGTTGAGAAGGGCGGCATCTACCAATTCAGGATGGTCCTGTTGGGGCGCAATCCTGGGCGCTGGCATGTTCATCCCGGAATCGCGGTCCAGGGCACCGGAACCCTGATCGGGCCGGGCGAGTGGGTGACGGTCGCGCCCGGCGCCGCGAAGTTTACTTTTCCCGTTGCGCTGCTCAACGGCCGCACCATCGATCTGAACAGCTATGAAAGCGGCTTTGTGTGGTGGTGGTCATTGGCCGGATTCCTCATCGGCGCGGTGTGGATGTTTTATTGGACTTTGTCCAAGCGCACTGTCACCAATCTCGCGGTTACCGCGCAGCTTGGAGTGAACGATGATGCTCCCGATATCGGGCTCATCACTCCCAGAGATCATATGTGGATGAATGTGCTGGCGGGACTGACTATTGCGATGCTGGTGGTCGGATGGACCTACGCCGCGGCGAAATACCCGGTCAGACTGCCGCAGCAGACCGATTGGTTCGCGCCGAAGTTTATTTCCTCAGGAGAGAAAATGGCCGAAGTCGAGCCGGAGGGCGCAACCTATGATGACGGCACGGATACCCTGCTGATGAAGGTCGCGGCCAAAAACGTCACCTCCAGCCCGATCACGCTCAAGCAATACATCATGGCGATGGCGACCTTCGTCAACGGTGGAGCGGACGACCTGGCCAAGGCGGGACCACGCGACTATGTGGGACAACTCGAGGTCGAACCAGCCGGGCCGATTGCTCCGGGACAGACCAGGGAACTGACGCTCAAGATGACCAGCCCCGTTTTCAGCGAGGAACGGCTGATCCCGATGCACGATCCGCAGCAATTCATCGCCGGACTGCTGCGATTCGAAAACGCGCAGGGCGGCCAGCAACTGGTGGTCGCGCGCTCCAGCGTCATACCAACCCAATTCCGCGCCCAATATCTGCCCTGAAGCGCGGCAGCTCGGCACAGAAAGCTCCTGATCCGAGCCGCGACCGTGAGGAAGCGGTTTCTAGTTCTCGTTTCGATCGATACGCTCCCTTACGGTCGCGGCTCGGATGTTATGCGACCCAGCGATTGGTTTGCGTGGCGCGGCCCGTGCGCTTTATGGTTGAATTGCTCGCGCACTGAAAATATCCGGCGCCGCCGCGGTATTGCCCGACGCCGCAATCCTGGCGGCTAGCGATGATTGTCCTCAACAAGGAGGTGACGCTCCATGTTCATAATGCGCTTCACCGAACGGCCCTACGTGGCCTACACGGAGGCCGACGTAAAAGGCAGCTTCCGCAGTTCCGTCCGCCTCACCTTTTCCAATTCGCATTTCGATCCGCAGGTCGGGGCGCGCGTTTACGATGAGGCGTTCGCGGAGAATCAATACGCCGAGGAAGCCGGCTTCGACGGCATCATGCTCAACGAGCATCACAACACGCCCACCTGCATGGGCGCGACGATGAACCTGGAGGCCGCGGTCCTCGCGCGCATCACCCGCAAGGCGAAAATCGTGCTGCTGGGAAACCCGCTGCCGATTTTCGACAACCCGCTGCGTCTGGCGGAGGAGTTGGCGGAGATCGACATGATGTCACACGGCCGGCTGGTGTCGGGCTTCGTGCGCGGCACCGGGGTCGAAAGCTGGGCCACCAACACCAATCCGATCCACAACCGCGAGCGATTTCAGGAAGCGCATGACCTGGTGATCAAGGCGTGGACGACGCCGGGGCCGTTTCGATGGGAAGGCAAGCACTACCAATTCCGGGTGGTGAATCCGTTCCAGGTTCCGCTGCAAAAGCCCCATCCTCCGGTTTGGATACCGGGCGTGGGCAGTCCCGAGACGCTGGTGTGGTCCGCACAGCATCGCTACCCCTACATCTATTTGGAGACCGACGTTGAATCGACGGTGCAGATGATGACGATATACGGCCACATCGCCCGCCAGCTTGAATACGAGGCCGGTCCGCAGCATTTCGGGTACCTGTGGCGCATCCACGTGCAGGACACGGACGAGAAGGCGTCGGAGGTGGGCAAGGGCTTTCTGGTCGGCAATGCCGGAGTGGGACGCGTGCCGATGCCGGTGGATTTCATGGCCCCTCCCGGATACAACCTGCGCGGCCAGCTTTCGCCCGACGTCATCGAGCTATACAAAAAGCCCCTCAAGCACGACCCGCTCTATGGCGGCGTGGACGCGGCGAATTGGGAGCAGGTGACCGCGGCCAACCGGGTGGTGGTCGGCAGCCCACAAACCGTCATCAGGAAGATAAAAGAGGGACTGGAGCTTTTGCGGCCGGGCATCCTGGGAGTCTGGAGCAACGACGGTTCAATCGGCCACAAGGATTCGATGCGCAGCCTCCAGCTCATGAAAGAGGAAGTCATACCGGCGGTGCGCGAAATCGCCAAGGGACTGGACCTCCCCGGACCCTTCGAAGCCACACCCTAGTAACGCCTTCAGCCCAATCCATCACCCGAACAATCGCGAACCGATGAGGCATCGCAATGACAGCCGAGTATGAACGACTCTTTGTCACCGCGGGCGGAGCAAAAATCGAAGTTCTCAAAGGCGGGCGTGGACGTCCGTTGATCGCGCTGCACAGTATCGAAGGCAACCTGGGATGGCTGCCGATGCATCAGCGGCTCGCCGATCATTTTACGGTCTATGTTCCCACCCATCCCGGCTATGCCGGTTCAGAGCGACCCGCGTGCCTGGAAAGCTTTATCGACCTGGCGCGCTTTTACCCGTGGATTCTGCAGGAACTGGACATTGGCAAAGCCACGCTGGTCGGGCATTTCATCGGCGGATGGCTGGGGGCCGAGATGGCGGTGTCGTGTCCCGAGATGGTTGAGAAGCTGGTGCTGATCGATTCGGCGGGAATCAAACCGCAGCGGGGTGAAATCGCGGACATCTTTCTGCACGGCATCGAAGGCACGCGCGCGCTTTCCTTCCATGATGCAAAGCAGGTGCGCGACTTCGAATCGCTGTTCGCGCCGGGAAAATCACCACAGGAGCGGGAGCGGCAGACGATCAACCGCGAGGCGACGACGCGGTATTGCTGGAAGCCCTACGCGCACGATCCGTTGCTGCCGCTGCTGCTGGGACGGCTTCGAATTCCAACTTTGATTATCTGGGGCCGCGAGGACCGGATTGTGCCGCTGGAATGCGCCGAGCTGTTCGCGGGAGCAATCGCCAACTCGCGCCTGGCGGCAATCGACGGCTGCGGTCACTTTCCGCAGTTTGAACGCCCCGACGAGTTCAACCGCGCGCTGTCGGAGTTTTTGTTGGTTGGTTGAAGTGAACCTGCACCCTCACCCGCCGCGCGACTTGCTTCGCAAATCGCGCGGCGGCCTCTCCCGATGTGCGACTGCGGACACGTCCGCAGCCGCGGGCGAGGCAGGAAATTAGAGCGCAGCGTTGATTTTCAACCTCTCCCGCTTGTCGGGAGAGCGACTGTGTTGATTGTCAAGCCGGGGGGCGAGTTGCCCACAAGGTCCACAGCCTCTGGGATGGTGGTAAGAATCCCGGCTGTGGACTTGTGGACAACTCGCCTCTGCTTCATGCGGGGGTTTGGCATGGGGACCTCCACAAGGTATCGGTCTTGATCATTGCGTTAAGCATAACGATCAGCTTGCGCATGACAGCCACCAGGGCCACTTTCTTGGTTTTGCCGCGCGCCAGCAGCCGCTCATAAAGATCTTTGAGGTCCGGGTTGGCGC
>DASZGF010000055.1:0-32134 GCA_035939115.1 Binataceae bacterium (SeqCode) | reverse complement strand
TTGGGGCATTGGCGCTATTCGAGACGCTACCGTTTATACTCGCGGCGTCCACTAGTCACACACCCTCTGCGCTTCGCGTCGGTCGGTACCTGCGTGGCAGCCTGCTCGGCCAAGGGCGGTCACCCAGGGCAAGATGGATGGCACCGTAGCTACAGCCCGCGAAGCACTTGAGCAGTAATCTGCCCTCGTTCGATTCCGCGATAGAGAGCGACGGGCCTTGATCATGGTGGGCCGGGCACCGCGCGATCCAGCCGCGGCCGCAGCGCCGCGCACCAAGGCGCTCGATTATCTCTGCGACCCTCGTTCGGCCGCTTGTCCGTCCGAAGCCGGTTGCTTGATCCCAGGCACTGCCGGAGTCGTCCAGGGCCGTCATGACTCTTTCGCCGCCTCGGCCCGGGCCGCTATCCAGGCGGTGACGTCTGACTCGCGAAAACCGACCACGCGGTTGGTCAGCGCCAACGGTTTCGGAAATAAGCCTTGTCGGATTAACCGCCAAAGAGTAGTTCGGGACAGCCCGGTAGTTCGGACCGTTTCTTTGTATCTAAGAATCCGCTCGCTCATAACACAACAAGCATAGACAATGGGGAACAGACTGAAATAGTCAGTTGAGGCTTGATACTTGCGAACTTAGGCACGTGGTCGGCTAAGTTCGCAGGGTTTTCAGGAGTTTTTTGACGATCGGGAGCCTTTTGTTGCTGCCAGGATCTCGGCGACCTTCACCTTCACCTGGAAGTTGGTCGGCGTCGCCGTCGAGGCATTCTCGCTATGAGGAGGGTTCCCTGTCGTTCCGGAGTGTCAAACCGATCAATTCAGCGGTTTTGCGGATAGCTTTTTCGAAAGCGCGCCGGCCGCGGTTGTCGCCGGAAACGCTTCGCCAAATATCGGCCGGCCGTTCGCCCTTAATTATCATGCGGGCCAACCAGCGCAGGTGTTCGTCAACCTGACGCAGCTCGGGGTTGGCCAGATGGCCAGCCGCTTTTGCATCTGCTAGAACGGTCCCGCAGTAGTCGTTCAGCTCCGCCTCAAACCGCCCGCGCAGCTCGATTTTGAACGCAGCCTGAGTCGTTCGCTCATAATCCCAAACCGCGGTTAGCTGAAAAAGCCTTCTGCCAGCTGGGTGATCAATCAACGTCATGCGTGCGATATCGCCCCGGCCGGTGGCGTCTCGAACCTCGTGAATGATGTCGACGCGATCTGTCGGGCGTGAGGGTGCCGTGTCATAGAGCCTGCTGCCCGATAACAGCTCGATGCGCCCATCGTCAGTCAGGCGCCACGCGCCCAATAGCCAGGTGACGCACCAATCGTCGATCAAGCGCCAAGTTTCCGCCCACGCTTTGACAACCGGTTCGACTTGCTGGCGTCCGGCAGCAAAGATGTCGGCGGTTTGCACAAGCTCGGTAAGCCTTTCCGCCAATTCCTTTTCGTACAGCGCCTGCAATGAGTTTTGCAGCTCGGGAAACTCGGACCAGACAATCTCCATGAATCGGCCGCGCAAATCTTCCTGGCTAGAGAACAAGCCGCTCGGTGGGGAAAACTCGCCGCCGCCGGGGCGGTAGGATCGGCGGTTGCTCTTGCGCTCGGGCATCAGGCCGGTCGGCGAGGGGAGCGCCGAAACCGCGTGTAATAGATCCCCGTGCCGGGGATTCCAACCGTCTCCCGCACGCCGCGCTTGCCCAAGGTGAAGCACACGCCAGGCGGGCCGACACTGAAGCTCAACTCGGACTTCGAGAAAAGCCGCTGTTCTGGATTCCACGTCCGGAAGCTCTTCCCCATTCGCCCACCTCTACTCAAGCTCTACTAACGGCCGCGCAAGTAATTCTCGAAAACCACTCTCCCGACGGTTCGGCAAACCCCCGCCGCCCAAACCGGCCGGCCGCCTTTTCATTCAGCCATTGACGGCTTTGCTCGACTTAGGCGGGGTAGCATAACACAGTCAGCACCCTGATGTAGGACTCAACAAGTTCTCAATCTCAGGCCGATCTGGTCAGCGGTACGGCACTTCGAGCGCTCGCCGCCCGCACTCGTCACCCTTAGGGCTGCGCCAGATGTCACCGATAACCTCGCCTTTGACTTGGAAGCGCGCGAGCCAGTCAGGGACACGGCCCCCCGGATGGGCTGGTTCTAACTCGCCGCCGAGCCGGTAAGCGGGGCGTCTGGTGCTGGTGCCTGACATCGAAAGGGATTTCAGGCGGACCTCAGAACCGCCGCCCCCGATTCCGCCACTGGCGCTCTCTCGACGATTTGCATCAGTCGCCGCTCCCACCTGAGCAGGGCGGCACGCTTTTCCTTGTCATACCGATGCCGTTCGTAGATGGCGGTCACGGAGTCGTCCACGTGATTTAGCAGCTTAGAGACGACGAGGCGCGGTACTCCTAGCGACGCGAGCGAGGTGGCGACGGTACGGCGAATGTCATGAAAGCGAAAATCGACCCCGGACGCGGCCTTGATGCGGAGCATCGGCTTTTGAAGATTAGCAATCGGCTGTCCACGCTTACCGCCCCGGAATACGAAAGTCGAATCACGCTGGTTCTCGCGGATTCGCTTGAGGACAGCTACTGCTTCCGGTGTCAGAGGTATTCGGTGCTCCAAGCCATTCTTCGAACGCTCCGCTGGTACGATCCAGCAACCAGCATCAAGATCAAGATCAAGTTCGGGCCATCTCAGCCCGCAAACTTCACCGCGCCGGGCAGCGGTAAGGAGAGCAAGCCGGAAGATCGCGCCTATGTGGCTTGGTTCCCGGTCGAGGACCTGCCAGACGGTTGCAATTTCAGCCTCAGCGAGACAACGTTCCCGCTGACGCTCGACCCCCGGCTTCGGCATCCTGTAGGCGGGGTTTTGCTCCACGATCTCGCGTGACACTCCGAAGGTGAAGATACGTGAAACTAAAGCCAGCGTCCGGTTCGCCATAATCGCCGCACCCCGCTCCGCGATACCGTCAAGCAGGCGCGCCACATCGCGGCGACTGATTTCGGCGGCCTTGCGATGGCGCCAGACCGGAAGCAGGTCGCGCTTGATAATTCGGTCGTCCTCTTTCCACGTCCGTTTTCTTGGCTTGGCATGGCGCTCAAGATATTCAGCCGCCAGTTCCCCGAAGGTTTCCGCTAAGCGTTTCTGCCTCTTTTCAGCAGCAGGGTCGACACCGTGCTGCACGTCCGCAAGCCTAAGCCTCGCCCCCTCTCTAGCATCCGCGAGCGATAGAGTGGGGTAGGTGCCAAGCGTTAGCCAGCGCTTACGCACGTTGTAACGGTAAACCACGACCCAAGTCTTACGCCCGCCTTGAGAGATCCGCAGTCCGAAGCAGGGTAGACGTGAATCAAAGTAGGTGACTTGACCTTTCTCAGGCGCCTTTATCGCCTTGATCTGAAGATCAGTGAGCGGCAGCCGCATTGGGCGTAGACCCCCGTGTCTTCTAGCTACCACAAAGCTACCACAGATTGGTTGACTTTGCAAAACGGGCCGAAACACCAGGAAAAACTAAAAGCCGCTGTCCGCCAGGGAGTCCATGATTGGGAACCAGTTCGTACCGTTTCAGAAAAGACCGGGATGTTGCAGGTATCACTGAATGGCATTCAGGAGGTCGACGGTTCGACCCCGTTCAGCTCCACCAAAAACCAAGTCCTCTTCGAACAAGAGCGAGTTCGGCTGTGTTACAACAGCAACGACTAAGCATTCGCGACCGCGCGAGAGCTTGCCTCATCAAGCCGCTGCTTTGCCTCTCGCAGGATGTCTTCCGGCAGGGGGCCCTTCAGGGCGGCGGCGATGTTGTCGCGCAAGTGATCGGCGTTGCCCGTGCCAACGATCGTGGTATCCAGGTCCGGGTTGGACAGGGTGAAGCGTAAGGTGAACTCGAGACGGCTCATGCCACCCCGCAGATCGTCCAGGCGCGCCTTTTCCCATAGCTCGCGCATCGTGGCGCCGGGCAGCATATAGTAGCGGCGTTGCCAGTCGCTCGGCGCGCCGCGCGCGACGCCGCCGCGGATGATGATTCCCGCCCCGGCAGCGGCGGCCTTTGCGATTACCTCCTCGTGCTCCCGTTGCAGAGCCGAATACGGAATCTGGAACGCATCGAAGACGCCCATCTCTATCTGCTCGATCAGATTTGGCAAGGTGCCCGACACGCCGATGAAGCGCACTTTACCCGCCTGCTTCAGCGCCAGCGCGGCTTCCAGCGCGCCGTGCTCCTCGAACTCACTGCGGGTAAGACTGCGATGGAATTGGACCAGGTCCAGACAATCCGTCTTCATCCGGCGCAAACTCTGTTCCACACCTGCCCGGACGTTCCCAGCGGTGTGGATATGATCAGCACCCATCGGGGCATCCGGAACACAACCGCATTTGGAGGCGAGGAAGTATTCGGTACGGCGATGCGCGATGAAGCGCCCGATCAATTCTTCGCTGCGTCCGTAGTCGATAGAGGTGTCGATGAAGTTGATGCCGGCATCCAGAACCGTGTTGAGCACCTTGGCGGCCGCCTCATCAGAGATATCCGGGCCCGAAGGTGCGCCGCGCAATTCCATTGCCCCAAAGCCCAGCGTTGTCACCTGAAAGCCGGTTTGCCCCAGCGTTCGCTTCAGCAGGTCAGTCATGGCTATCCCTCCGTCAGCTACCAACCCTCATTTCCATTTTTCGGAATCCTGGGTTCAGACTCGCACCGGCAGTACGGGGTTTGCAAACGCGAAGGGCCGGCCGGCGTCGACGGGTCTTTCGGCCGGCCGCGATCCCATCGCTCACAGGCCGATAAAGCCGATGACTGAATTGTGCTGGACCTTTAGGCGTGGCTGAGCCGGCGGCGCGGTCGGGGCCGCAGAGAACGCATGCGGTTGACCGGCGAGCGTCGGGCGAAGGTTTGGCATGCCTGTCCCGCGCGCTTCATTGCCAGCCATCGCCGCAGCGAGTTCCTCAGCCGCGACGGGTCGACGTTGAGGAGGTAGCAGACGTTTTCAAAAGAGAACGGACCCTGGCCTTGCCGGCCAAGCAGCCATTCATGAGCTTCATTGAACTGACGTCTGCGGTTTGGTTGTTGAGCGTCGAAGTTGGTCTGAAAAACGCGGACGGCATCCCCCAAAACTGCGAAAGACAGTCGTTCCAACGGCTCCATCCGGGCGCGGTCCGGGCGACCGGAGAAGAACTGAGCCGGGAGAATATTGTGGTTTTGAAAGATTGCCTCTTCAGCCATGTCACTCATGGGATGTCTCCAACACCTCGGGATGACCTCGTGACGCTGTTGCCTTCATGGAACAGAGCGTGAAAAGTCGCTTCACAAAGGCGTGCAGCCCGGCGTCACATACACAAGCGGAGGTAGGGAAATGACTTCGATGGAAGTCGCCACGCAGCCTCTTCCGAGGCGCCGGTAACGTCGCTGCTCCCGTAGGATGGCGCTCCTTCCGGTTGAATTTATTCGAGCGGTTGCGTTATCGCCGGCCCGGTTGCGTCGTCTGGCGGAAAGATTGAGGCGTAATGGCTCCAGCGGTATAAGCCAAGGAACATCGCCGCGTAGAGCACAACAATCACGGCAACTACTACCGACAGCGTCACAGCGTTGTTCGCCCGTTCCTTACGGTCGTCTAAGCCCCGATAGCGAACCGGGACCGGAGCTATTGTCCCGGCTGGGAAAAGATGACATTTACCAGCGGGTATCGTTTTCATTGCGGCACTCTCATACCAATGGGCGTGAAAGAAGCCTTCACGGTCCGAGTATCGATTTTTCACGGCGAAGCGATCGCGAAAAGCGGTCGTGCAGCCGTACGAGATGCGTAGAGCGATGGCAGGTTGCCAAGACCGCTTGTAGTCGGCCCACTCTCGCTCCATTGCTGGCCATCTGCTTGGCGGCAGATCGGAGTCAATCGGCTTTCCTGTGCTGGAGGTCCTTTAAGAGTTTTCGCACTTGGCGCGCGGTTCCCAGATCCACGTTGGCCGTTTCGGATCCCATCGCGTGCAAAGGGTCTCCTCGTCCCGCTTGGCGGGCCATTCAGCGACTTCGATCGGATTGGAATCCGGAGATAACCGTCGGATCAACCATCCTTTGACGATTTTCTGGAACGGATCATGTGACCGAACCGCGGCCCCGATCGCATCATCGTAATAGGATTGGCGTTGGCCTTTCCGGCTGTCGAGCCAGGCGCACGCTGAGGGAACCATTGCTTTGGCCTCCCGGGCAATGCTGCCGCCCTTCCATTGGCCAACCGCCACGAATCGCTGTCGCCCCAGACTACCGGTGCCCGCCTCTCTTCGAACGACGCGGTAGTCCAGGCCCTGGGAGCGCGGCCTCCAAAGCCTCTTCGCGGTGCGGGGCAATGGTTGCCGCAGAGCGGGCCGCTGATTCAGCTTTTGCCAGAAATCCCGCGAAGGGACGATCTCCTTGATTCCCAGTCTTTCCAGATTGCGCTGATGCTCCGCCAATACGAAGGGGCATCCTCCCTCTTTGAGCGTAGTCTGATATCCCCTCAAGATTACGTCACATGCGTCCTTGAAACTCATTGTCAGAACTTCCGAATCGATGACTATCTTTAGGCTGGCCGCCAAGCGCACCAGATCATTGGTATACGCAATCGGATAGGCTTCGTCGAAGTCGTCAAGCTCTGCCGATCAGGCGGACACTCCCGATGAAGGACCCATGTTTTAATGCGCGCTGCTACTATGCGGAGGTCGTCAACTACACTGGCTGCCAAGCCCGGCCCGACGGGCCATTGCTTTCAACTGACTTTACCATTCCTGTGGGTGCAGCCTAACGAATTCAGGATCTCTATCAGTCGCGGTGTGTCGAGCGGCTTGGTCATATGGCTGTCGAAGCCTGCTTCCATCGAACGCCGCCGGTCCTCATCCTGTCCGTAACCGGAAACGGCAATTATGGCCAGCCCGTCGCCGGACGGCCGCGCGCGCAATCGGCGGGCGACCTCGTAACCGTCCATCATCGGCATACCGATGTCGAGTAACACAGCATCAGGATGGAAGTCTGAAAATTTATCGAGCGCTGCGGCGCCGTCATAGACCGTTTGCACTTCGAAACCGAAAGCGTGCAGCAGCATGGAAGTTGATTCCGCGGCGTCCTGATTGTCATCCACAACCAACACGCGAACGCCCCTGGGCGGCGGCGCTGCCTGCGCCTTCGCGGTCACGGGCCGCGCCGACGTGGCTCGATCCTCGAGAAACACCGGCACTCTGACGACAAATTCACTTCCCTTGTTCGCTCCGGCGCTAAAAGCGTCAACCTTGCCGCCATGCAACTCGACCAGACGTCGCACCAGCATAAGGCCGACGCCAAGACCATCATGGAAAGAGCTGCGGGGGCCCTCGTCCCGTCCAAAGAGATCGAAAATCTTTGACAGCATCTGCCTGGAGAGTCCGACGCCGGTGTCAACCACGCGGAACACTATATTATGTTCTTCCTGGCCCACGCTCAGAGAGATGGAACCGCCTTCCGGGGTGTATTTCGCCGCGTTGTTCAGCAGGTTCGCCAGAACCTGAGCGAGGCGCCCGGAATCGGCGTTTATCCACAAGGGTTGCGGTGGAACGGACACACTCAGCCGATGTTTGCGCGACTCAATCAGCGGCATACTGATCTCGACCGCGTTGGAAATCACCCCTGAGACCTGCAGAGGGGAACACTGGAGTTCGATCTTACCGCGGGTAATCCGCGAGACGTCCAGGAGATCGTCGACCAGGCGGGTGAGATGCTTGACCTGGCGCTCGATTACGTCCTGGGCCCGGCTCCGGCGCTGGGTATCCGAGCCGGCGATCCGCAGCAACTCGACAGCGTTGCGGATGGGAGCCAACGGATTGCGTAGTTCATGCCCCAGCATCGCCAAAAAATCATTCTTGTGACGGTCGGCGGTCTGAAGCTGTTGGTAAAGAAGCGCATTGTCCACGGCAACGGCGGCGCGGTTAGCCAGGTCCTCCAGTAGTAACCAATCCGATTTATTGAAGAGGCGGTCGGCGCTACACAGCGCAAAACCAAGCACACCCACCATGCGGCCACGCGCACTTAGCGGGAAAATCGCCCCCGAACAAATCGGCGGCAATCTGACTGATTCATCTGAGTCATGTCCCAAGCCGGTTTCATTCAACGATGCCGATGGACGGTTATTTTCTATAGTTTGCGGCTTGCTGGTGGCGAGCGCGCGTTCAACATCACGCGCGAGCGCCGGCGGAATGCTTCCGGGGCTTGTTCTCCGCAGCGGTTGGCCCGCCATTACCCAGGCGAGATCGGTGCGCTCAATTCCGTCATGTTCATCGAGATACGTAAAGCTGCAAAGGTCCGCCAGCGAAGGAACGACCACCGAGAACAGGTCCTGAATTCTCGCCTGGACATCCAATGCACCGGTCAGTGCCCTGCTGGCGTCTGAAAGGAGAGTCGAACGGCGGCTAGCCTCTTCTGCCGCGGCGCGTGCCGTCTGCTCTCGAGCCAGGGCTATGCGCTCCTCCATCTGTTGTTTGGCGCTCTCCGTCAGGCAAAACAAATCGACGAAGACCCTGACCTTGGTCCGTAAAATGTCGGGCACCACTGGAGAAAGGATGTAGTCAACGGCCCCCAGCGAGTAGCCCTGCATGGTAAGCATTTCGTCAGAATAGGCAGTAATGAAAATGATGGGAGTGTGCGCTGATTTTTTGCGTTGACGAATCAAAGCCGCGGTCTCAAGACCATCGAGGCCCGGCATGTTCACGTCGAGCAGAATTACCGCGAAGTCGTGTTCGAGCACCAGTTTCAGGGCTTCATCGCCGGAGCCCGCGGTAAATATGTCCTGTTCCAACTCCTGGAGGATTGCCTGAAAGGCCAGGAGCTTGTCCTTACGGTCATCCACCACCAGGATTTTCGCGCTACCGCGGCCCGCGTCAGCTAACCAAGGCCGGCCACCCGTTGCTCCCATCTTGTTGACCTCGCGCTCTCGCACGAAAAATTAGCGATGCAGCCAGGAACGAAGCACCGCGAGCAGGATATCCGTATCCACCGGCTTTGAGAGATAGTCCCAAGCTCCCGCTTCCATGCATTTTTCCCGATCACCCTTCATCGCCTTGGCGGTCACCGCGATAATCGGAAGGTCCTTGCACTCGGGAATCTTGCGTATCTCGACCATCGTATCGATGCCATCCATCTCCGGCATCATGATGTCCATTAAAACAATCTGTATGCCTGACTGTTCCGACAGTAACCGAATTGCGTCGCGGCCGTTGTCCGCGGAGACCACGTTCATCCCCTGTTCTTCCAGCACCGAGGACAATGCGAAGATATTGCGCATATCATCGTCGACGACCAGGACTTTTTTGCCCATGAGGATATTACTGGAATGATAAAGCGCGTCCAACACGCGATAATGATTGTCGGGCAGCTTCTCGGTTTTACGATGTAGAAACAGACTCACTTTATCCAGCAGCCGTTCCATTGAATGGATCGGATGGACTGCGGAACCCACCGGAAAATGCAAGCCCTCATAAGTGTTGTCTTCAAGATCGCGTTCCGATTCGTGGTAGACAATTATCGGCACATGAGAAAACAGCGCTTCGGATTCCCAGGAGCGCATCACTGTCGACAGTCCACGCGCCTCGGGGTTGACGATTGCACAGTCAACCAGCCTTTCCTGTACCATCTGCAGCGCGCCCTCGCCGTCCGGAACACTGGTGATCTGAATGTCGTCAGCCTTAAGATACTGGACGATCTGTTCGCGCCGGGCTTCGTCCGATTCGACCACCAGCAGGCTTTTGACGCGGCGGCTGACGTAATCACCGAGGTGCGCTATGAACGCGTCCAGGGTATCTTTGCTGTGTACGGGCTTGGGCAGGAACGCCAAGGCCCCGCTGCTTAACGCCCGCTCCCGCGAATCATCTGTGGAAATGACACACACCGGAATATGCCGGTTGGCAAGGCTGTTCTTGAGCCGATCCAGCACCCGCCATCCGTCGATGTCAGGCAAATAGATGTCCAGCGTAATCGCCGAAGACGTATATTCCGCGGCCAGGGCCAAAGCGGAAGCGCCCAGCGATGTCACGATGCCCTTGAAGCCTTTCTCCCGCGCCGCCTCCAGTATGAAGCGCGCGAAGGCAAGATCATTCTCCACAATCAGGAGCACGCGATCGTCCGGGCCGATCTTGGCTCGGTCATCCCCTACTTCATCAACCAGCTTGTAAGGGCCGGGCGCTTCGGACGCCACCGCCGGAGTCCTGATCATCTCCGGTACAGAATGGAGATCACCGGCGACTTGCTGAAGCCCACCGTTGCCATCGGATCCTGCCGATCGGCCATTGATAAGCTGGAATTCGGGCGACAACGCTTGAACGCCATTGGCGCCGTTATGATAGGACACGGTGCTCGTAGGCGGCTTGCGAAAGATGCGGGAAGGGTTGTAAGTCTGCGGCAGATAGAGGGTGAACGTGCTGCCTCTACCGGGCGTGCTGGTCAAGCGGATTTCTCCGCCCAACAGCCTGGACAGTTCGCGGCTGATCGCCAGCCCCAGGCCGGTCCCGCCGTACTTGCGGCTGGTGCTCCCGTCGGCCTGTTGAAAGGCTTCGAATATGATCTGCTGCTTGTCGGCGGAAATGCCAATACCGGTATCGGCAACCGAGAAGGCCAGCACGTTGGCCGCGCGATTGAGGTCCTCGTTTTCGGAATTCCATCCGCCTTGCACCGGCTCGACCGTGAGCGTGACCTGACCGCGATGGGTGAACTTGAAAGCGTTGGAAAGCAGGTTCTTGATAATCTGCTGCAGCCGCTTGGCGTCGGTCAGCATCGCCAGCGGCAGCCGCGGATCCAGACGGATCATGAAATCGACATTCTTGGACTCTGCCACGTGGCGGAAGGTGCGCTCCACGTAGCGCTGCAGGTCGTCGAAGTCCACATCGGTTGGATCCACCACCACCGTGCCCGATTCGATTTTTGATAGATCCAGAATGTCGTTGATGAGCATCAGCAGATCGTTGCCCGAAGAGTGTATCGTTTTGGAGAACTCGACCTGCTTGAGGTTAAGGTTTCCTTCGGGATTTTTGCAGAGCTGGTCGGACAGGATCAAAAGACTGTTCAGTGGCGTGCGCAATTCGTGCGACATGTTGGCCAGGAATTCGGATTTGTATTTCGACGTAATCGCCAACTGTTCAGCTTTTTCTTCGAGCGCCTGACGCGCCTGTTCGACTTCCTGGTTCTTGCGCTCGACTTCCTCGTTCTGATGCACCAGCAGGCGGGCTTTTTCCTGCAGTTCCTGGTTGGTCTGCTGGAGTTCCTGCTGGCGGCTCTGCAGCTCCTGGGCGAGCGACTGTGACTGCGTGAGCAAGTCCTCCGTGCGCATATTGGCTTCGATAGTATTGATGACGATCCCGATACTCTCGGTCAGCTGATCCAGCAGCGCCTGGTGGGTTGAGTTGAAACCTTCCAACGAGGCCAGTTCCAGAACTCCTCTGACTTGGCCTTCGAAAATGACCGGCAGGACCAGAATGTTCTGCGGGGCCGATCCGCCCAATCCGGAGGAAATCCGGATGTAATCGTGCGGCACGTTTGAGAGCAGGATCTTGTCTTTCTCCAGGGCGCATTGGCCAATCAGTCCTTCGCCCAGCTCAATATTTCTTCGGGTCCCGTTCTGGCCCTGCGCCGCGTAACTGGCCAATAGACTCAACCGCTGGTCTTCCTTGATGGAGTCGAGCACATAGAAGACCGCATGTTGGGCCCTTACCACGGGAGCGAGTTCGGAGAGGATCAGCCGTCCGACCGTGTTGAGGTCCTTTTGCCCCTGAAGCATGCGGCTGAACTTGGCCAGGTTGGTCTTCAGCCAGTCCTGTTCGGTGTTCTTCTGGGTGGTGTCCCTGAGGTTACGGATCATTTCGTTGATCGTATCCTTCAGCGCGGCCACCTCGCCCTGAGCTTCGACCGTTATCGACCGGGTTAAGTCGCCTTGCGTGACCGCGGTGGCCACCTCCGCAATCGCGCGGACCTGAGTGGTCAGATTGGCCGCAAGCTGATTGACGTTCTCGGTCAGTCCTTTCCAGGTACCGGCCGCACCCGGCACTTTTGCCTGGCCGCCCAACTTGCCCTCGACGCCGACCTCGCGCGCGACGGTGGTGACCTGGTCGGCGAACGTAGCCAGCGTGTCGATCATGCTATTGATGGTGTCGGCGAGTGCCGCAATCTCTCCCATCGCTTCAACGGTCAGCTTCCGCTTCAGGTCGCCGTTGGCCACCGCCGTGACGACCTTGGCAATACCACGAACCTGGCTGGTGAGGTTGCCTGCCATGAAGTTCACGCTGTCGGTCAAATCCTTCCAGGTTCCCGAAACTCCTTTAACCCGGGCTTGGCCGCCGAGGATGCCCTCGGTGCCAACCTCGCGTGCGACACGCGTAACTTCCGACGCAAATGAACTGAGCTGATCGACCATCGTGTTGATGGTATTCTTCAGTTCCAGGATCTCGCCTTTGACGTCGACCGTGATCTTCTTGGACAAGTCGCCGTTGGCGACCGCCTTGGTCACGTCGGCGATGTTGCGGACCTGCGCGGTCAAGTTACCGGCCATCGAATTGACGCTGTCGGTGAGATCCTTCCACGTTCCCGCGACGCCCTGAACGTCGGCCTGGCCACCCAATCTGCCTTCGGTGCCGACTTCGCGCGCGACGCGCGTGACCTCCGCCGCGAAGGACCGGAGCTGGTCCACCATCGTGTTGACCGTGTTCGTCAGCTCCAGGATCTCGCCTTTGACGTCGACCGTGATCTTCTTGGAAAGGTCGCCGCTGGCCACCGCCGTAGTCACGTCGGCGATATTGCGGACCTGGCCGGTCAGGTTACTGGCCATGAAATTGACGCTGTCGGTGAGGTCCTTCCACGTTCCCGCGACGCCTTTGACGTCCGCCTGGCCTCCCAGCCGGCCCTCCGTGCCGACTTCGCGCGCCACACGTGTGACCTCCGAGGCGAAGGAGCTGAGCTGGTCCACCATCGTATTGATGGTGTTCTTCAGCTCCAGGATCTCGCCTTTGACGTCAACTGTGATCTTCTTGGACAGGTCGCCGTTGGCCACCGCCGTGGTCACCTGCGCGATATTGCGGACCTGCGCCGTCAGGTTGCCGGCCATCGAATTGACGCTGTTGGTCAGGTCCTTCCAGGTCCCCGACACGCCCTCGACCCGGGCTTGGCCGCCCAGCTTGCCTTCAGTGCCGACCTCCCGTGCGACACGGGTCACTTCCGAGGCGAAGGAGCTGAGCTGATCGACCATCGTATTGATGGTGTTCTTTAGCTCCAGGATCTCGCCTTTAACGTCAACCGTAATCTTCTTGGATAGGTCACCGGTTGCGACGGCCGTCGTCACGTCGGCGATATTGCGGACCTGCCCCGTCAGGTTACTGGCCATGAAATTGACGCTATCGGTGAGGTCCTTCCAGGTGCGCGAAACGCCTTCGACTTTGGCCTGGCCGCCCAGCTTGCCTTCAGTACCCACCTCGCGTGCCACGCGGGTAACTTCCGAGGCGAAGGAGCTTAGCTGATCGACCATCGTATTGATGGTGTTCTTCAGCTCCAGAATCTCGCCCTTGACGTCGACCGTAATCTTCTTGGACAGGTCGCCCTTTGCGACAGCCGTGGTTACGTCGGCGATGTTGCGGACCTGGCCAGTCAGATTGCTGGCCATGAAATTGACGCTATCGGTGAGATCCTTCCACGTCCCCGCCACTCCCTTGACGTCGGCCTGCCCGCCCAGGATGCCCTCGGTGCCGACCTCACGCGCGACACGGGTCACTTCCGAGGCGAAGGAGCTGAGCTGATCGACCATCGTGTTGATGGTGTTCTTCAGCTCCAGGATCTCGCCTTTGACGTCCACCGTGATCTTCTTGGACAAGTCGCCGTTGGCGACCGCCTTGGTCACGTCGGCGATGTTCCGAACCTGGCCGGTCAGGTTTCCAGCCATCGAATTGACGCTGTCAGTGAGATCCTTCCACGTTCCCGCCACACCTTTGACATCGGCCTGGCCGCCCAGTCTTCCTTCGGTGCCGACTTCGCGCGCGACGCGCGTGACCTCCGCCGCGAAGGAGCGGAGCTGGTCCACCATGGTGTTGACCGTGTTCTTCAGTTCCAGGATCTCGCCCTTAACATCGACCGTGATCTTCTTGGACAAGTCGCCGCTGGCCACCGCCGTGGTCACGTCGGCGATGTTGCGCACCTGGCCGGTCAGGTTGCTGGCCATGAAATTGACGCTGTCGGTCAGGTCCTTCCACGTCCCCGCCACTCCCCTGACGTCGGCCTGGCCGCCCAGCCGGCCCTCGGTGCCGACCTCGCGGGCGACGCGCGTGACTTCCGAGGCGAAGGAGCTAAGCTGATCGACCATCGTATTGATGGTGTTCTTCAGCTCCAGGATCTCGCCCTTGACGTCAACCGTGATCTTTTTGGACAGGTCGCCGTTGGCCACCGCCGTGGTCACCTGCGCGATATTGCGGACCTGGGCGGTCAGGTTGCCGGCCATCGAATTGACGCTGTCGGTCAGGTCCTTCCAGGTGCCCGACACGCCCTCGACCCGGGCCTGGCCGCCAAGCTTGCCCTCAGTGCCGACCTCGCGCGCCACCCGCGTCACTTCCGAGGCGAAGGAGCTGAGCTGATCGACCATCGTATTGATGGTGTTTTTCAGTTCCAGGAATTCGCCTTTAACGTCAACCGTAATTTTTTTGGACAGGTCTCCGGTCGCGACGGCGGTCGTGACATCCGCGATGTTACGCACCTGGGCGGTCAGGTTGCCCGCCATCGAATTGACGCTGTCGGTCAGGTCCTTCCAGGTGCCCGCGACTCCTTTGACCTTGGCCTGGCCGCCGAGCTTGCCCTCGGTGCCGACCTCGCGCGCCACCCGGGTGACCTCCGCGGCGAAGGAACCGAGCTGATTGACCATCTTGTTGACGGTCTTGGCGGTGCGCAGGAATTCGCCTTGCAGGGGCCGGTCATCGATCTCCAGCGCCATCGTCTGGCCGAGGTCACCTTGAGCCACCGCGCCAATGACGCGCGCCGTCTCGCTGGTGGGATGGACCAGGTCATCGATGAGAGAATTGACGCACTCAATTGACTCGCGCCAAAAGCCGCTTACATAACCCAGAGAGGCTCGCTTGTTGAGCTTGCCTTCGCGGCCCACTACCCGGCTCAGGCGCTCCAGTTCGGTGGACATCCGCTGGTTCTGCTCAACCACGTCGTTGAATACCTCGGCCACCTTGCCGAACAGCCCGTTCCACTCCGCCGGCAGACGCACCGTGGCGTTACCACGCTGGAGCGCGGTCAGCGCGGCCAGGATCGTCGTCAATTCACTGCTAGCGACAGGATCCTGTCCCTCGATTCGCGACGTTTCTGTCTGTTCCAGCACCGTAACCTCCCTATTGTGCGGACCGGCAGCCGTTTTGCTCCTGATCATAGATCAGTGATTATTGAGAATCCTGAACAGGGAACGCAAGAAATTGCTAAGGGGGTGCATAAAACACCGACCATGGTTCCAGCATCGCACTCATGCACGATCCCGGAAAGGGTAAGCAGGCTGCACCAAAGGCGATCGATGAAGGGGTCGCGCCGCAACGCGGGGCGCTACAAGCTCAGCTTTACTTCGTAGCTTCGCACCGTCGGAACGCCCATCAGCAGCGGCGTGATGCGCCGGAAGAGCTCGCGCGAGAGTTCGCCGTCAGTATACGCGGTAAGGTCCGCTTGGGTTTGCCAGTTGGTGATGCCGACAATTTCGTTTCCACTTTGCAGCGCCTGGACGAACGCGCAGCCCTTCTGTTGCCTTACCCGAGGAACGAGTTCGTTGAGCACCCGCCAGGCTTCGTCGGTCTTGCCGGGTTGGACGGTCCCATAGAACAGTCGCGTATACATCAGTTTCGACTCCTCGCAGGACATCCTGCCGATATGCGTCCTGTCCCTCCCTATGGCCACCTGTTGGCGATGGCCGCCAATAATAATGCGGTGCGACAGCCAGGCGCAAACCCGGCGATTCCATCATCGTAGCCGCGCCCTCCCGGCCTGCTCTACCCTTTGGTTTGTCATTAAGCGCGCGCCTGTGCTAGCGATGGCCCCAAGTCGGTATACGGTCTGTGCGGCAGCCCTTTTATCGCAATGGGAGGGGCCTGAAATGTCTTTCTATATCAAGAAGACGTGGGTCGATAGCGAGCCGGGAATTGAACTGGTGAACCTCCATTACACCTGGACGCCGCTGGGTGCGCCGCCCAACTGGGAGGCCCATCGTGAGACCCGCGTGATGCCGCGGGGCGGGACCCTGATCCGCGGCATGGGCGGAACGACGCTGGACGAGCAGGGCAACAGCGTACAGACCACGATGGAAAAGATCGAACTGCCCGACGATGGCGTGCGCCGCAAGGTCATTCGCCTGCCCAAGGACGTGCATAACCCGGCCACTGACAGATGGGAGGAGAACTACCTCTTTCATCACTATTTCGAGGTTTTCCGCCACGGGCATCGCGACTACAGCCCGCTTTTCACCGAGGAAGTGGTGGTCCGGGAAGTCGATTTCATCAACTATGATGACAATCTGTGCGGCGGATGCTGCTACTGGAGCGTCTATGACTGGGACGCCCCGCAATACACCCCCAGCGAGGAACCGCGGTTTATCGAGCGCTACGGCGATGACAACCCTTTTCGCTCGCACAAGTTCTACGGTTTCGAGGACAAGGACGCCTTCGAGCGAACCCGGTCCGATATGATCAGGGCGCTGCCCTCGCCCCGGCGCTTCGTCTCCCGGGTCCAGGGCCCCAAGGGTGCAACGGTGCACTTTTGCTGGCACACCGGACCGTTCTGGTCGCCCAACCCGGCAGACCGGTGGGAAGATTATCGATACCACACGTCGGTGGTCCTCTGAAAAGCCCCCGGAAATCCTGCCGCGCTCAGGGTTTATCAAACGCAATCTATTTCCGGCATTCAGCCAAAAGGTGGATACTGAAGAGGGCTCATGCGTGTCCACGTATTGAGGATGCCGAAGGCATGGGTAGGGGTGAAGAGGTCAGAAGATGAGCAGGGCCGAGAGGAGCAGAACGATTAGCTGGCTGGAGGCGCGGGACGAGGACTCCTCGTCACGCTACGTCGTTTGCCGGCAACAATTCGCCGGGCCTGAACCGCGACTGCACTACGGCTTCGACGGATGGCAGGAGCCGATCCGCGATGCGCCGCTGGAGCAGGTGGCGCCGGGTTTGTGGGTCGCGGAGGTGCAGGACGTGGAAGGTCACGTCGCCCTTGACTGCGCCACCACCGACGGCAGGTTGTGGAACAACAATTCGGGCTTGGACTATCGCTTGTGGATCGATTTGGACGTGGTCGATTCCCATCTACACGTAAGTGGTCGCGGCCCGGGTCCGTTGGGAATTGGGAGTTACATAACTGCGGCCGACTCGGCGGGAATCCAGAGCGGCGTCGTGTCGTGGCCTGAGCATCGGTCACTGGACCGGCTGGATCTGTCGGAAGCCGGACTGTCGCCGCTGGTCTGGGTCCGGCCTGGTGAAACGCGGCGCGCGGACCTGCGCCTGCGCCTGGCCGCCGGCTCGGTCGGCATCAAATTGCATCCCACCGGCGACGACTACCGTGCCGACGACCCGTCGCTCGACCCCTATATCCACATCGCGGCCGAGATGGGACATCCGGTCGCGTGTCATAGCGCGCCCGGCGAATCCGATCCGGATCACATACGCCGGCTGGCCGAGCGCTTTCCCACCGTTCCTCTGATTCTGTATCACACCTATCTAGGGCCGCTGGAGGGACGCCGCCGGGCGGTCCGGCATGCCTTGGAGCAGCCCAATCTTTACCTGGAGACGTCGTGGTGCGGATGGCGCCAGGTGATGTGGATGGTGGAGCAGGTCGGCGAGCATCGCGTGCTGTTTGGATCCGACGCCGTGGCGGACGGATCTGCGCATTACAACCGCAATCCACCCAACGTCGAAGGCGTGGAGACGTACAACACCGGGATGGTATCGTTGGTGCGCGAACTGGGAACGCGGGCGGCGGAAATGGTGATGGGCGGCAACGCCCGGCGGCTGTTCGGGTTGGACCGCGATCGCCGGACGAGCGCGGCCCCAAGCCCTTACATCGACAGCTGGTAATTCTCACTATTGTTGTTGTCCCAGCGCTCGCCATCGTCGCCAACCGTCGGCGTGTTGTTGCGCAAAAGCTGGAAAGCGTACTCGACCGTGCTCCCCTGGGGTCCCCACACTTTACCCACCCAATGGCGCGGCAGGGCTACGGTCTGGACCAGCTCGTAGATAGCCTCGTCAGCGACTCCTTCGCCCTCCCGATCGTGTCCCGGCGTGTCCGGAGCGAGGTTGAGCGTCAGCCCCTTGAGCTCGGTCTGGGTCAAATTTGGCGCCGACCAGCCGTCCACACTCCACACCACCCGGACCTCGGTAGCCCATCCCTCCCGGTCGACGTATTCGACCTCGCGCGCCACCACTTTCTCGGTGAAAACATCGGAAATTGGGCCGTGCCCCTGCGTGCCGCCCGGGAGAAACTGATAATGGAACAGATAATGGTCCTGATTCTCCAGATAGCGCGGGATTTCGATGATCGCGCGCCGCACTCTGGGATTGGTGTTTGGCACTACCGCCATCACTTCCGAGTCCTCGTCGCCAGTGAAGGTGACCGGTTTGCCTGGCGACGACCATTTGTAGCGAATCTCGACATTTTCAAAATCGGGCCGCGGATCGATCCAGACCTTGGTTAGCTGAAACATGTCTCATCTCTCCTCAGGCTTACGAACTCAGCCGTGCGGCTTGCCCCGAACCCATCATCTTGCAAACGATAACGCATTTTGCAAACGCGAAAGCCGCGGCCATCCTAATCCTCCTGTTCGGCGCCTGCTGGCGATAAAATTAATCTGGCCGCGGCTGTCCGGCTGGCGAGGATACGGACCCCAACCACGTTTAAATGAACGCTCAACGAATATGGCGCAGAGAAAAAAAACACCTTCCGTACGCCTGAAGCGCGAGGAAGCAGCTCCCAGCTTTGAAACATGGCGCGCACGCCTGGAAAAAGCCTGGGCAAAAGAGGATGCGGCGAAAAAAGACGCCGAGTCACAGAACGCGGCTTTTCTTGAAGTGTTAAGGGCGCTTGGCACCCCGATGATCGACGGCCCCACGGCGCATTTTGTCTATTACGACCCCAAAGCTCGTAGCGTAGCGATAACCGGGGAGTTCACCGAGTGGGCAGCCCGGACGATCGAGATGGCGCCGATCGCCAATTCCGGATTCTTCCATTATTCGCACGAATTCCCCCAACCCACCCGTATCGAGTATAAACTCGTGGTCGACGGTAACTGGATCACGGATCCGTTTTGCCCCAACCGGGTGGACAATGGGGTGGGCGGAGAGAACTCCTATTTCGTTATCGGCGACTTCCGCGAGCCCGCCGAGTTGGAGTCGCACCCCGAGGTGCCGCATGGAGAGGTCGAAGAATTCGGCTTTGACAGCAAGTTGCTGGGCAACCGGCGCCGCGTCTATGTCTATCTACCGCCGGACTACGCCCAGGAGCGCGACCGCCGCTTTCCGACCCTGTATGTACACGACGGCGGCGAGTATCTGGACCGCGCCAAACTGCCGGTCATTCTGGACAACCTGGCCCACAGCGGGGCGATTGCTCACTTGATCGCCGTGATGGTAGACCCGGTCGAACGCACCGTGGAGTATCGCGCGAACGAGAATTATGCGCGCTTCGTGGAAGAGGAACTGGTGCCCGATATCGACCGCCGCTATCGTACCCGTACAGGCCGCGACGGGCGCGGCGTGATGGGCGCTTCGCTGGGTGGACTGATTTCCGTTTACCTCGCGCTGTTGCGCCCGCATCTTTTTTCCAAAGCCGGAGCTCAAAGCGCGGCCCTGATGATCGCCACCGAACCTATCAAAACGCTGATCGAACGGCTTGATACGCCCGGCGCTTTTTACTTCGACGTCGGCGAATATGAGCCGCGCTTTATCCCCGCACACAGGGAGATTCTGCCGCTGCTCGAAAGCAAAGGCTGCCGCTGCCTGCTTCAGGTTGTACCGGCCGGTCACAACTGGACCAGTTGGCGCGCCCGCTTGAAGGACCTGCTTACGTTCCTGTGGCCGCCGGAACCGGTTGCGCGCTAATCACTTCAAGGATCTATCAATGCCGGCACAAACCGCCACGGGCCCAAGGATCTACAACCTCTTTCCGCTGCTGGCGGGACCACTTCCCAGATGGCAGCCGCATTTGGAGCGTGCGCAAGCGATGGGCTTTGACTGGATCTTCATCAACCCAATCCAGCAGTCGGGTCATTCCGGCAGCCTTTACGCGATCAAGGATTACTACGCCATCGATCCACGCTTCCTGGAGGAGAGCGCAGGTTCGTCGGAGGCCCAGTTTGCTTCGATGGTCGAAGGCGCGAAGCGGCTGGGCCTGAAACTGATGGCGGATTTGGTTATCAACCATACCGCCTTCGATTCGCCCCTGGTCAAGCAGCATCCGGACTGGTACAAGCGCGGCGCCGACGGCCAACCGGTGCATCCCGGAGTCGAAGTGGAGGGTAAAACGGAAACTTGGGGCGACCTCTTCGAAATCGATAACCTGGGCAGCCCCGATCGCGAAAACCTCTGGGCGTATTGGCGCGCGCTGATCGGCGCCTATCTGGCGGCGGGGTTCAGCGGCTTTCGCTGCGACGCCGCCTACAAGGTGCCGGTCGCCCTGTGGCGGTATCTAATCGGCGCCGCCAGGGACATCGACCGCGATGTGAGCTTTTTCGCCGAAACGCTCGGCTGTCCATCTGACGAAGCGCTCGAAGTTGCGGCGTCGGGATTCGATTTTGTTTTCAACAGCTCCAAATGGTGGGACTTCCGCGAGCCATGGTGCCTGGATCAATACCGGCAAACGGCGCGAGTGTGCCGTTCGATCAGCTTTGCCGAATCGCACGATACCGAGCGCCTGGCCAGCGAGCTTGACGGCGATCAAGCGGCCCTGAAGATGCGCTACGCATTCTCGGCCCTGCTCTCCAGCGGCGTGATGATGCCGATCGGGTTTGAACACGGGTTCCGCCGCCGTCTGGACGTAACTAAAACCAGGCCCAAAGACTGGGAGCGGCCGGCTGTGAACCTGACCGGCTACATCGCGCGGCTGAATAACCTCAAAAGTTCGCATGCGGCATTCAATCAGGAGGGGCCCCTGGAGCAATGGGACGCGGGCGACCCACGGATTCTCATGCTGGTTAAATGGACCGCAGACCGGCGGGAAAAAGCTCTGATTCTCATCAACCATGACCGCCGCGATTCCGCCACCATCAACCTGGCCCGAATTCAACCATTCCTGGGCGGCACCGTCCGCGTCGAGGACCTCTCGCCCGAGCGCCGCCTCGCGCCCGACGCGAAGCTCACCACAGCTACGCTCGAACCTTCTGCCGTAAGCGTGCTCTACGCATGGACCGCATAGCGGGCTGCGAATAATCGAGGTGCCATGTCTGAGATGACTTGCAGGGAACCCTAGCTTCGGGACCGTCGAAATTATCAGCTGTTCAATTCAATTAGTGTCGGACTTGACATAGATTGGAGTGACGATGTGCCCTTTGGCGTGCGCCACTTCCTCCGGAGCCGCCGGCCGAAAAGCCATGGCCGGGGATTCGCAGCGCAGACAATGGCGCTGGACTGATTCGAGCAGACCAAGTTCCCGTTCGTCCATCCGGTAGCGTTGCGCCAACCGATTGGCTTCAGCATCGGCGAACAGCTTCTCTTCCTCGGTCATCGCGTAGTGAACCCATCCGCACTGAGCACAAGCCAGAAGGCGCCTGCCGATCATCACACTTGTCCGTGCCGGCTGGAGGTTTTCCTGCTCACTGCCCAAGACTGACATCTTCCGTCCCTCGGTCCAGCGGCGGCTTCCGGTCCTTGCCCAACGCAAACCGCCGCGACTTGTAGATTCATTCTACCACGGAACTGCCGGCCCGGTTAGGTTCAAAAGATACACTTGTGCGCGAAAATGTTTTGCGCGTCGTGACTGCGTGGCACAGGCTTCCAGCCTGTGGTGGGCGGGGAGAGACGCCTGCACCACTTGAGGATCATCGGCAATCGCGTCACTTCACCTCGACGCTTAACTGGCGATAGCGGGTCGGACCGATATTGATGATCTGACGGCGCACGCCGCCGGGCGCAAAGTATCCGCTCACGCTCGGATATTCCTGCTCGACCGAGCGCCGATTGCCCTTCTCGTCTTCTTCGATGATCCGAATCCTGCCGCCGTCGATTACATATACGCCGCTCTCCAGCTGCTCTCGCGGCTGGTCGCCCTGGCCCGGTTCCAGCGCCGTTTCATAAACGCGCACGCGGTCGTTCTCCAGGATGTGAACGGAACCCGGCCGCGGCTCCATGCCCACCAGCGCGTCGCTGCGGGCATAGCCGACATGCTCCTGGCTTTGAGTGCGGGGCCGTTTGATCTCGACCAGCGCCGCCAGCCAACGGTTCTCGCCCAGGTTGATGAACCCGGGAGAAAGCCATCCGGTACCGGGGATGTAATGCACGGCATGAGCCGGGAACAACGTGCCCCTGCGCTCGGACTCCTGCGCGGCCGCGGCCTGCGTGCGCGAGTCCCAAACCCGCTGATGCTCCTCTTCGCCGTCGTTGGCGCCCAGCAGGTCAGTAATCGGGAACAGGACATAATCGTAATTGTGGTAGTGATGCCAGAAGGTTTCCTTGGGACCCCGGTTCATCTGCCAGACCTTGACCTGCTCGTTTTCAAACAGCAGGTCAGTCGCAACCGGACCAATTTTGGGATTGTTGCCGGGCTCGGCCTTTATCGATTGGGACATAAACCGTGGCTCCTTTATTATCGCCTGCGATTGTGGCCGGCGATGTCTCCCTTCTCTCCCTCACTCATTTGCCCTCTCACTTCTCACTCCTCTCCCCTCACTCCTTCTTTTCCATGTCGTTCCATTCTTCATCGCGCTTGCCTTCGGCAGCCGCGACTGCGAAACCACCTCACCGGGGAGGTTAGCATCCAACTGGTATTTTTTGCAGAGCCCGGGAGGTCCGCGGACTTTTCGCTGAAACATCCAACGTGGTAGAAGGGTCCATGAAAGGCTGACGCGCAATGGGCTCGTATCGGGCCCGTTTTTATACCTCCGGTCGCGTTCCTTCGGTTTGAGCAGGAGGACGTATGGAGACGAAAAGCAGGCTGTTCGAAATGTGCAAGGGCGGCGAGCATTCTACCTGCGAGGGAGTTTTCGAAGTGCCCGGCTCCCGGCCACGTTCGCCCGACAACCCCCGTGGGGTGCTCCGCCACGAATGCTCCTGTGAATGCCACGCAAGCAGCGCTCAGAACAAGGGCGAAGGGAAGACCGGAACCCAATAGCCGCGCAAACCGGCGTCTAACCGGTAATGGACCATCCGCCTTGGCCGGGATAATCCAACACAGGGCGACGCTGCCCGGCCTCGCAGCTTGCTCATCGACCCCAAGACCCGCGCCGTTTGGGACGTCAACCATGGAGGCCTGACCGTCAGCAGTCAGCGGAAAATGGCTTCTGCAGTCTGCTCCCTCACTTTTTGTCTCTCTGAGAGGGAGAGAAGATCAAGGAAAACAGCCATTTTTTTCCCAAGCGCTGAAAGCGCTTGCCACCCCACCCTGGCCTTTTACTTTTTTCGGCCCCTGATAGCGGCCATTTTGCATCCGCGGTTCGCGTAAACAGAAAGCGTCCGGTCTTCGTCCCAATGCTGAGGGCGGAGGCTGGCTATGAAATCTCTGACAGGCTGGGCGCTAACCGGGGCGGCGTTGCTGATGCTGACGCTGCCGATGGCGGCGCACGCGCAGGACGGGGGCGGCGCAGCGCCATATTATCCCAATGTTCCGCCCAACTACGCCGGTGTCCCTGCTCAAAACCCCGCCGGTCTGGCTGGGAATTCACCCATGGGCCCGGAGTCCGGCAGTGGCGCAGCCCCCGATTATACCAACGTGCCACCGAACTATGCCGGTGTCCCCGCTCAGAACCCGGGTCCGGGTGGGACTTCACCGATGGGCCCGGGACCCGGCTATGGCGCAGCGCCGTATCCTCCCAACGCGCCGCCGAACTACGCCGGTGTCCCCGCTCAGAACCTCGGCGGTCCGGGTGGGAATTCACCCGTAGGTCCAGGACCCAGCAATGGTGCGGCGCCCTATTATCCCAACGTGCCACCGAATTACGCCGGTGCACCCACTCAGAACCCCGGCGGCCTGCTCGGCTTGCTGTCGGGTCTGAATTCAGCCCTGGGTCCGCGACCGGGCAATGGCGCGGCGCCGTATGCTAACGCGCCGCCCAACTACGCCGGTGTCCCTGCTCAGAACCCTGGTGGTCCGGGTGGGAATTCGCCCGTGGGTCCGGGACCCGGCAACGGCGCCGCGCCCTATTATCCCAACGTGCCACCGAATTACGCCGGTGTGCCTGCTCAGAACCCCGGCGGTCTGCTCGGCTTGCTGTCGGGTCTGAATTCAGCCATGGGTCCCGGAACCGGCAATGGCGCCGCGCCGTATCCTCCCAACGCGCCACCGAACTATGGCGGCGTCCCTGCCCAGAACCCGGGCGGTCTGCTCGGCTTGCTGTCAGGTGGGAATCCAGCCACTGGTCCGGGACCCGGCAATGGCGCCGCAGCACCCTACTATTCAAACGGGCCGACGACCGCCCTTGGTGCGTTGCTCAGCAACATCATTCATTAAGCAGGTCCGTCCCAAAGCGGCGCGTTCGTAACTGTCTGCGTGTCTCGTAGGGGCGGTTCGTGAACCGCCCGCGGAGGTCGAGACAAGAAACGTGGAGGGTCCACGAGGCAACACGCAACGGGCGGTTCGCGAACCGACCCTACGAGGGGCCAGCAAGAAGATAAACCACATGCGGGGTCCGCCGGCGCGCTTCTTGGGCTAATGTCGAGATTCGGCTTGACCCGCCTGGGCGCGGAGTTGGCCGAGCAATTGCCGAGCCTGAGGGTTGTCCGGATCGAGTTCCACTAATTGGTTGGCGTAAAGCAATCCCTGCCGAGGATTGCCGCTTTTGCCATACAGGCCGGCCAAGGCGGCAAGCATGTCGCGATCAAACGGATGTTTTTCGACCGTGGCGCGCAGGAGATCGATTGCGGCGCCGCCGCGGCCGGCATCATCCAGCGCGAGCGCATAGGCGTAGGCAGCGCGCTCGTTGGAAGGATCCAGCTTTGTCGCCGCCGCTAAATGGTCAAGCGCCTCCTTCCTGCGTCCCTGCCGGATCAGCAACAGGCCCAGCGCATGCTCGAGCGAGGGATCCCTGGGGGCGCGCGCGATCGCCGCGCGCAGCACGCGTTCGCCCTCGGTGTCGCGGCCCATTTGCCGGTACAAGTCGGCGAGATTAACCGCCGCCGGCGCGAAAGAAGGTTCCAGGGACAAGGCTTCGCCCAGTTCGTTTTCGGCCTGCGCAAATTGCTTGCGGCCGGTGAACAGCAGGGCCAGGTTCAAATGGGACTCCGGGCGATCGGCGTTCAATTCCTGCGCCGCCACATACTCGCCGACCACCCGGCGCAGCGCTGTTTCGTCGCCCGGTGCCAGGGCGCTGGCCGGCGCGCCGGCAAGGACTTCCGCCGCTTCGATTCTAACCGCCCGCACCGGGTCCTCCAGCAGCGGCGACAGGACCGGGGCGCTGACGCTCTGGGCCGCGCCGTACAGCGCCCGCGCCGCGGCGCGGCGGACCAGCGGGTCATTATCCCCTACCGCCTGGCGGATCGCCGCCAGTGCCGAGGGATCCCCAAGGCTGCCGATCGGGACCACGGCGCTTGCTCGCGCGATTGCGGGCTGGCCGTGGTCGGCGATCAGGTCGGCCAGCAATTTCCCTGCTCCCGGAGCTCCGACCCAACCCGCGTTGAGAGCCTCGGCGAAGCGCTGGAAGCCGGCGGGCGCGTGCCCATACCATTTGCGCACGGTGTCAGCGGCCCACTGCGCCGGCTTGTCGGTGTGGCATTTGTTGCAGGCGTTGGGCACTCCGAGCGTTACCGACAGGTCGGGACGCGGAATCCGGATGCCGTGGTCGCGGCGCGCGTCGATCACCATGTACAGGGTTGCCGGCATATGGCACTCGACGCAGCGGGCGCCGGGCGACCCGGGCTGGTGAAAGTGATGCGTGGCTGAATCGTACTTGCCCGGCGCGTGACACTGGAAACAGAGCTTGTTGCCTTCAACACGAAGCTTCAGGCTGTGCGGTTCGTGACAATCACTGCATGTCACGCCGGCGTGAAACATCCGGCTTTGGATAAACGATCCATACTCGTAATCTTCGGCTTTGATTTGACCGTCGGGGTAATACAGGTTGGCGTCGAGCAGCGCCACGCGGTAGTCGTCGCCCACCGGCTGGCCGTGGACGAAGTCCTCATGGATCTGGCCGCGGCGCGAATGGCATCGGGCGCACATCTGGATCTCGCGCGATGAAATCCGGGGAGCGCCGCGGCGCGCATTCCCGGTGGCCGGATCGATGCGCCAATTCGCGTTGCGGCGCTCGTCCAGGGAAATCAGCAGCGCCTTGGTTTTGTCCGCTCCCTGCCACGCGCCGCGCCGCTCCAATGCGACATGCCTGGAACCCGGTCCGTGGCATCCCTCACATGCGACGTCGATCTCGGCATAGGTTGTGGCGTAGGTCCGGGTGCGGAAATCGTAGTTCTTGCGCAGGTTGGTTGAATGGCAGTCGGCGCACATGAAGTTCCAATTCTGCTCCGGGCCGGTCCAGTGCAGGGGATTGCCGGAAGATATTTTCTCATCCGCATAAAGATGGAACCATCGCTGACCACCCTGCGCGCGCGGGCGACTGTCCCAGGCGATACTGAGCGCCTGCAAACGGCCGCCCGGGAACCCGATCAAATACTGCTGCAGCGGCGCGACGCCGAAAGTGTAATCGATTCGATAGTCATGCAAGGCGCCGTCGGGTCCGTCTGTGTTCACGAAAAATCCGGCGCCGCGGCGAAAAAACCGCGAGCTGATGCCGTTGTACCCCGAGCCCGCGCCATTGAAGTCGCCCAGTACGGTCGCATCGGCGGCCGGCTGCATCGCAAGCTGATGATGCGAGCCGGTCCACAACTTCAGCTCATGTTGGTGACACGTGCCGCAGACCTGAGCGCCGACGAATTGAGCTGCGGCCGCGGTTCGCGCACCGCCCACGGGCACTTGCGTTCCCTGCCTGAACCGGTTGATTCGGTATGAAAGCAAGGCCAGTCCGGCGGCGACTGCGCCGGCCGCGACGATCATAACAAGCCGTCTTCGGTCGATGCGGGGCATCGGGTAGGACGGACCAGATTGCTGCGCGCCGCCGCGCGGCTGCTCCGGTCTGCCGCCTGACCTGCCCTTTTTCTTTCCTCTGTCGCGCTTCGCCAAGTCGAACCTTTTTGACAGCGTGCGAGCGCCTGCTGCCTCGGGGAGACTTTACACCGGTGGCCGCGTGCGGAAAATTTGTGTCCCCGTTTTTTGATTCCTAAAGGCGAACGGAGACTCCGTCGATGTGATTGTCCGTGAGGTCGTCGACGAATCCGCGAGTTATCGTTCGCCAAACCGAAAGGTGGCGATTCTCCGATTTAGGAAGGCAGCGTGCGGATTCCCAATATGGTGGCCATTTGCACCAGCTCGGCGAGAGATTCCGCCGACATTTTCTCCATCACCCGGCCCCGATGCGTTTTGATGGTGCGCTCGGTGGTGCCTAGCTCGGCGCCCACCTGCTTGTTCAGCCGGCCGCAGGTAACGAGGTCGAACACTTCCCGCTCGCGCCGCGTCAGCAATTGGTAGCGGCGTCCGAGATCCACACGTCTTGCTTGCGCGGCCCGCCGCTTGCGCGAAAGCTCGACGCCACGCCGCACCGACTCCAGCAGCACATCGTCGTCAACCGGCTTCTCAAGAAAATCCACCGCCCCTTGCCTCATTGCGTGGACGCCGACCGACAAGTCGCCATGTCCGGTGATGAAGACGATCGATGCGCAGGGCAGGTCCCGCTTGAGCTCGGCCTGGAGCTGGAGCCCGTCCATCATGGGAAGCTGCACATCCAAGACGACGCAATCGAACAGGTCGTGGGCCGCGTGCTTAAAATCAGCCGCGGAACCGAAACCGACCGCGTGAAAACCAGCTGAACTGAACTGACGCAGCAAAGCGCGGCGCACGGACTCATCATCTTCGACCACGGCGATGCTGGCCTCATGGTTCATGCTTCGGCCCTCTCCTCCCGCAGCCGTCCACGGCTGGTCGGCAGCGTGAAGCTGAATGTGGCTCCCACATCGTCATTCGACTTGCCGGAGATTTTGCCACCGTGGCTTTCCACTATGGAGCGCGTCACGAGGAGGCCCATCCCCATTCCATTGGGCTTGGTGGTGACGAACGGCTCAAACAACCTTCCCTGCACCAATGGGTCGATTCCATGACCTGAGTCACTGACACTGACTCGGACCCAGCCCGCTTTCTCCTGAACGACCCTCACCAGCACTTCGCGCCTCTGGCTGTTGGCCGCAGCGACGGAGTCGAACGCGTTGAGGACCAGGTTCAGCAGGCACTGCTGCAATTGAATTCGATCGCCCATGATCGGCGGCAGAGATGGCGCAACTTCAATTCGCAAGGAGAGTTTCCGCACCCCGGCTTCACTGCGCAGCAATCCCTCGATTTCCGCCAGCGGAACGCTCAGATCGAGCACCGTCTTGGGGGAGTTGCCGTCTTTGAACAAGGCTCTGACTCGCCGGATGATACCACTGGCCCGTTTGGCGTCTTCAACAATGTCGCCGAGCGCGGCAACAGCTTCCCCAGGGTTCGATTTCTCACCGGAGATCATGCGCCGCGCGGCGTTCGCGTTTCCAAGTATCGCGCCCAACGGCTGATTAAGTTCGTGCGCGATAGAGGCAGCGAACTCGCCCATCGCCGAGCGGCGCGCGGCGAGCGTGACTTCAGCTTGCAGTTCGCGAGTTTGTAAATCAGCGCGTTTGCGGTCCAGCGCACTGGCCATTATCTGCCCAACCACCCGTAGTCGCCGCAGCTCTTGCTCGGGCCAATCCCGCGGGCCGCGGTACTTGTCGAAGGTGAGCCCGCCTACGACCGTGGCTCCGACTTGAAGCGGCATAGTCACGTTGGCGACCGGGCCATAAGCCTCAACAAAACGTCTTAGTTCCGGCGCCTCAATCGGAAGCTGGCCGTCGAGACCGGTGTAGATCAGCGATTCACCGGCCAGGACCTTTGCGGTTAACCAAGGCGAGACCCGCGTTGCCACCGCGTTAGGCGGCATCTTTGGGGCTTCGGGACGGCCCCACCAGTGAGTGCAGATGAAGCCGAGATCAGCCGACGCCCGTTCCCAAAAGGTGCTTCTGTCCAGATCCAGCGCAAGTACGATCTTGCGCAGCCACCGCTCAATCTCGTCGTCTATTTCATGTGCCAGGGCCCGCGTCATCGCGGCGGACATCTCGTCCAGCAGCGCTTCGAAGCCTTTGGAAGCGCGACCGGACGCCGTGCGCCGGGCAGTCAGTGACCCTTTTTTACGTCCTGATTGACGGCGTGAAGTGTCGCTCATGGATATTTGCCCGCAAGTTGGCCGGGTCGCAGGTTGCGTCTCCCTCCGAAAACGTCGGAAGCGAGATTATCACTTAGCATCGCACTGAGCGCAAGTTGCGAATTTCGCGGCCATTCGGGCACAGACGTGCGGCACGACGGAGGTCGCCGGCGCGACATCCAGGAGCGACAGCTCTACTTCTTGTCAAAATGAACGCCGGACCATGATTGTTGAGTCATGATGAAAGGATCGGGAGTAACACTGATCTCGCCGCGAAAGGGCCAGTCAAGCGCTACTATCAGCACTATGACCAGCGCGAGCGTGACCGCCAGCGTGGCGGTCATCGCCATGTGCATGCCAAAGTTGTGGTAACCGAAGAAATAGGTATAGCCGGTAGTGATTGCCGCGCCCAGGAACATGATCCACCAAACCACGTCGGGAATGTGTCCTTGGACCGCGGACAGGCGGGTGCTGCGCGTCTGATAGAGCTGGTTCCAGGCCTTGAGCAACTCGGCCTCGATCACCGCTTCACCGAGGTTTTGCGGCTGTATCGTTGCGATCCCAGTATTGATCTCGCGCAGCGGTTTCCATCCCTCCTCGGGCGTCTTGCCGGCGCGCTGGATCGGCCATTCTTCGTTGATGACGACGCTGACGTAGCGCGCTACAGCATCGCGGATCGGCTGGCCCTTGGCCCATGGCAAGCCCTGGGTATCGAGGTAAATTCCGCCGGCACAGTCTGATTCGGCCTCCACGATATCAGACGCTCTGCTGAATGATTCCCACGTAGCGATGGCGATGAAGGCGAGCAGAACCGCGTATAGAACACCGATGACGGCAATCGTGAAGCCGGCCAGATCGTTGTGGGCTTTGCGCACGTCGACGTGCACCAAACGATGAAAGACGAGCAGCCCGGCGCATGAAACCGCGGTGAAAAGCGCGACCAGGATGCTCCCCCACAGCCAGGTTGGGTTGTTGTAGATCCAATCGACAATCATGCTTTACCGCTCGACCCCCGAGTGTCCGATTCCATCTGGTTGTTGGCCGGTTTTATTCGATTATTGCCAAGCGCGCGCGCAATCGTATCCAACAGGACGTCTTCATCGAATGGCTTGTACAAGGTTGCAAACACACCGGCTTCGCGGGCGATTTTCTGCGTTGCCTCACCATCATTTCCGGTCATCAGAATGGTAGGCAGGCTCCGGCCCGATGCGGCCAGCGCGCCGCACAATTCGACTCCACCCATCTTCGGCAGGTAGATGTCGAGCAAGAGGCAGACTTTGCCGGCGGGTATCTTGCTGGCCAAAAATGCCTCGGCGCTGTCGAAAGCCAGAACCTTAAAATCGGCTGCCAGCAGGAGCCGGCGCAGGGCACGCAGCAACGACGCATCGTCATCCACCAGGATTACTGTTTGCTTTTGTTTGATCTGCCTGTCTCTCACGTGGTTCGCGAGAAGGCACCCCTTTGAACCTGCGGATGCTGGCGCGCTGAGTCGATCCTCCCACATTTTTCGACCAGCTTACTATTGTACCTTAGTCCAATAGAGCAACCGGCGGAGGGCGCACCAGCTACTGACCCATTTTTGTTCCGTCCGCACAATCGATCGCATTGTACCAAAGTACAATTTACCCGGATCGTTCGATCGATATAATGCCACGGCATACCGAGGTCCTCGCCGGCGCAGAGCGAGCACGAACTGAAACAAAACTAAATGGAGATGTTATGAGAGCGAGTATTTGCAATCGACTCTACGTGATTCTGGCACTGGCGCTTGGCGCGTGCGCGGGATCGAGCGCGCCAAGCATGCCAACCTTGCCGACCGCCGGAACCCTGACAGCGGGGGCAACCTCCTCTGCCGCGCAAGTGCAGGGCGCGCCTGTGGCCAGCGGCGCTCCCAGCCAGATCATAGTCTTTCCCTTCGCAACCAGCACCGCGGACGTCACGCTTAACCAGGGTCTCGGGGCCCGCCTGTACGCCAATTACGAAGGCGAGAACCAGACCGCGCAGCAGGTCCAACTGGCGCAGAGCACTGCTCAAAACATCTGTGTGCAGGTCGCCTCCAGCCTGGCGAACAACGGCTGGAACGCGGCCTGCCAGCCGCGCGGGACCCCGGTCACGGGCAGCAATACATTGATTATCGATGGCGCCTTTACCGACATCAGCCAAGGCAACCGGCTGCAGCGCATGGTGATCGGATTGGGGGTCGGCGCTTCAGTCGTCGACACCCAGGTCGGCCTATACCAGTATTCCAGCGGCTCCTCCACCCAGTTGTTGACCTTCACCACGCATGCGGACAGCGGCATGATGCCCGGAGTGGGAATCACTGGACCAGCGGGCGCAGCCGCGGGCGGTGCGTCGGCGGCGGCATCGATTGGCATGAGCGTGGCGTCCACGGGTGTGAAGAACATCACCTCGTCCACCGCTTACCTAACCGATCAGAGTGCCAAGCAGATCGTCAGTCAGTCGAACAATTACTTCTCGCAGCAGGGCTGGAGTCCCACAGCTTCCTCAGCTCCCAGTCCCACGTATTAGAAGCGAGAGCAAAAGGCGTGGGCGCAATCGGCCGCTCACGCCTGCGAGACCGCCGCGGAGCGGCTTCTCGATCGGAAGCGCTTCGCCGCCTTCGTGGTCTGCCGACGCTACTGGCGCAACAACCTGAAGACGGTGAGGAAGCTCGGAATCAAACACGGTGGCGAATACATCAACGGCATTCATTTCACTTTCGCCGGCGG
>DASZGF010000054.1:0-48828 GCA_035939115.1 Binataceae bacterium (SeqCode) | reverse complement strand
AAGTGAACACCGCGGTCGAAGCGTTTCTGCGCCGGGTAGAAAACCCCCGCCTCGTCGTCGACCCGCCCCCATATCGACCAAGCCAGATCTTCCGAGGCCCGCGCCACCTCTTGATCGAAGTCGACGGCATCCGCGACTGAGGCAACTATGAAAGCGTTTCAGTTCGTCGAGTGGCAGAAGCCGGGTGAATTCCGTGAAATTCCCGTTCCAGAGCCAGGGCCGGGGCAGGTCCTAGTGAAGGTAGGGGGCGCCGGCGCTTGCCACTCAGACCTTCATCTGATGGAGACGCCTGCCGGGGCGCGGCAGTTCCAGCTCCCGTTTACCCTCGGTCATGAAAACGCGGGCTGGGTCGAGAAGCTCGGGCCTGGCACTACAGGGTGCGCGTTAGGGGACCCGGTGATTGTCTATGGTCCCTGGGGCTGCGGGCTCTGTATGAACTGTCGGGTCGGGATGGAGAACTATTGTGAGAAACCCGGCGGTCCAACCCCCGGCGGCCTCGGCGGTTACGACGGCGGAATGGCTCCCTATCTGCTCGTCCCAGCGGCGCGCTTCCTGGTTCCACTGGGGACCCTCAATCCGCGCGATGCCGCTCCGCTCAGCGATGCCGCGCTCACCAGCTACCATGCCATTAAACGGTCGCGGCATCTGCTAGGCCCCGGCTCCACCGCCGTTGTAATCGGTGCCGGCGGCCTGGGCCAGATGGCCATCCAAGTACTGAGGACCCTCAGCGCCGCGACAACGATCATCGCCGTGGACACCGCAGTCGACAAGCTTGAAACTGCCAAGCGCATGGGTGCCGACGAGGGAGTGCTCTCGGGCGATAAAGCGGTCAAGCGCGTCCAAGATGTGACGCGGGGACAGGGCGCCGAGTTGGTGCTCGACATGGTTGGTGTGAATCCGACGCTCCAGATGGCCTCTCAGATGGCCCGAGTGCTCGGCCACCTGACGATTGTCGGTATCGGTGGCGGAGTTTTGCCGGTCAACTTCCTTAGCCCGCCGCACGAGTGTTCCGTTGCGTCACCCTTTTGGGGCTCGCTCCCCGAGCTCATGGAAGTGGTTAGTCTGGCCGAGGCTGGAAAAATACGGATGCTGGTCGAACACTTTCCACTGGATCGCGCGCGCGAGGCTTACCGCCTTCTCCACGACGGCAAGATCCTGGGACGTGCCGTCACCACACCGAACGATTGAGCGTGGGACCTTCGCCCATCTCAAAATCTGGTGACCAAACTGCCCGCAGACGACCCTAAGCTCGGCGCAGATCGGTGGCTGCCATGTCGGCGAATGGTTCAGACATTTATCTCGTCATCGCAAGCTCTTCAAGTTGGAAAGAAACATTGCGCGGATAGGCTGCATCTCGCTAACTGCAAACCTGAGCCAAACCCCGGCTGTTTGGTTCTCAGCGGAAGATAGAAACCCACGGCGATCGAATCGGTCGGTTCTGAAGGAACAATGAGATCCACTTTCTTGCTCCTGGTGCAATAGTGTTCGACATCATCTCGCTGATGGGCGCGAATGCGTGGTCGCACTCCTAATCATTTAGGAGTACACCTTGGCCGGCAGATGCCCGTTGATTGCGCGTGTTGTGGATGACTTCCCGCCGTCGATAAAAACGGTCGGTCGCAACCAGTCAAACTCCTGCCGGGGCCATTACACCGCGTAAGCCAGGCGTCCACTGAGCGCGACCCGGTATTGCGCGAGCGGCGGGCACCTGACAAAGATTTTGCAATGAAACGTTTGGCAATTATTGGATTGGACTGTGCGGCGCCGGCGCTGGTGTTTGACCGCTTTGCCGCCGATTTGCCCAATCTGCGCCGTCTGATGGACGCGGGATCGTGGGGGCCGCTTTTAAGCTGCGACCCGCCGATCACGGTGCCCGCCTGGTCATGCATGACCGCCAGCCGCGACGCCGGCCAACTCGGCTTTTACGGCTTCCGCAATCGCGGAAACTACAGCTACGAGGCCTACCAAATCGCCGACTCGCGCTCGGTGCGGGTGCCGCGCCTGTGGGAAATCCTTTCCCAGGCCGGCCACGACGTGATCGTCCACGGCGTGCCCCAAACCTATCCGGTCACCCCGGTCAGGGGCGCGATGGTCAGTTGCTTTCTCACTCCCTCGACCAAAAGCCAATATACGTATCCGGCCGAACTCAAGCCGATCGTCGAGCAGGTGGCGGGCGGCTACGTGCTCGACGTAGAGGACTTCCGCACCGACGACAAGCGCGCGTTGCTGGGGCGAATCCACGACAAGACGGCCAAGCATTTCAAGGTCGCGCGCCATCTGCTGACCACTCAGCCCTGGCAGTTCTTCATGATGGTTGAGATGGGCGTCGATCGCGTTCACCACGGATTCTGGCGCTTCATGGACCCGGCCAACCGCAACTACCAGCCGGGCAATCCGCTGGAGGATTCGATTCGCGAATATTACCGCGCAGTCGATCGCGAAGTCGGCGAGGTGCTGGCGCTGATACCCTCTGATTGCGCCGTGATGGTGGTATCGGACCATGGAGCCAAGTCCATGGAAGGCGGGGTGTGCGTCAACGAATGGCTGATCGAGCACCGCTACCTGACGCTGAAGGAATATCCGAACAAACCGACCCCGATCACGGCCGCCGCGATCGACTGGGACAAAACGCGTGCGTGGGGCGACGGCGGTTATTACGCGCGGATATTTCTGAATGTACGCGGGCGCGAGCCGCAAGGCACCATCGCAGCGGGCGATTACGAAGCGATGCGCTCACAACTGGCCAAGGAACTCGAAGCGATTTGCGACGCGCAAGGCCGCCCCTTGGGCACCCGCGCGCTGCGGCCGCAGGACATTTATCGCGAGGTGGGCGGCGTCGCGCCCGATCTAATCGTTTATTTCGGCGATCTCAATTGGCGCTCAGTGGGCAGCGTCGGTCTGGGGAACATCCTCACCTACGAAAACGACACCGGCCCCGACGACGCCAACCACGACTACAACGGCATCTTCATCCTCGACGAGCGCGGCTCACGCCCCGCCGTCACGCGCGGCCGCGTCGAAGGACGGCAGCTTTACGACGTCGCGCCGACGGCGCTGCGCCTGATGGGACTGGAGCCGTTGCCGGGAATGATCGGCCGGTCGTGGGTTTAGGCGAGCCGCGAAGGGCTTCGATGCGCTTCGGAAGCTAACCTCCTGGCGAGGGCGCGGTGTTATAAGCACCGACGCTACCCAAGCATATTTGAAACTTCCTAATCCGAGCCGCGCGCGAGCAAGCGGTCTTTTTCGATTCAGCCTCCCTGTCCCGCTCCCTGACGGTCGCGGCTCTGATTTTTTCTCCTCGTTACAGTCAGTAGGGCGGGCGTCCCTGCCCACCATGGGCGCGGCGAGCAGTGACGCCTGACCTGTGCACTAGATACCTTGGCACGATGTTGGGCATCATAAAAAACCTCAGCAGAGCACAGCAGGTCGTGGCAATTTTGACGCTTATTAATGCTGCCGTTGGCGCCAGTCTAAATCGAAACTGTTCGATCGCGTAACCGCATAACCAATCAGAAGACACGATATGACGAGCCAAGATTAGCATCTGTTCGGAACGCTCTTTGCTCAGTGTGGCGGTGATCGATTTGATTCTGCCGAGGCGCAGGGAGCGAGTATGTCAGAAGCAGCACCGAATGCGGCCATCAAAGGCGCCGGTCAACCGCCCTGCAGCGAACTGCTGGCTGCCATTGTTGCGTCGTCAGGTGACGCGATAATTTCGCTGGACCTGGACGGAAACATCACCGCCTGGAATCCCGCCGCGCAAAAACTGTTCGGTTTCACGCCGCAAGAGGCGATTGGCAAGTCGGCAGCCGTTTTGTTGTGGCCGGCGCACCTGAGCCAACAAGCCGTCGAGACTCTTCACAAGGTGGCGCGCGAAGAAGGTCCGTTCCATTACGAGTCGCAACGGCAAAAAAAAGACGGCACTCTGGTCGAGGTCTCAGTTACCGCCTTTGGCGTGCGCAACGACGCCGATAAGCTAATCGGCATTTCCGCCATCTACCGCGACATCGGCGAACACAAGCAGGTTCAGGCTGACCGGGAGGCTCATGCTTACACTCGGGGCCTGATCGAGTCCTGCCTCGACGCGATGCTGATAGTCGGCGGCGACCTCGTTATCACCGACATCAACGAGCAGGCTGGAAAGCTCTTCAGAACCACGCGCGACGCGCTGATTGGCAGCCGCTTTGACAGCTATTTCACGGACCCCGGGCATGCCGCCCAGGGCATTCACCGCAGCCTTAGCGAAGGTTATGTCAGCGATTACGAGCTCGCGCTGAAGCCGGTCAACGGCAAGCAGATCCTGGTTTCCGTCAACGCCTCGGTCTTTCGCGGCGCCGCCGGGCAGATAGGCGGGGTCTTCGCCGTGGCGCGCGACGTTACCCAGCAAAGGGAGCTCGAGCGGGAGCTGCGCCAGGCACAGACTTATACACGCGGTCTTATCGAGTCGTCGTTGGATGCGATGCTTACAGTTGACCGCAACCTCGTCATCATGGACGTCAACGAGCAGATGGCCAAGATGACCGAAGTGCCCAAGTCGATGCTGATCGGGAACCGCTTCGACCGATGCTTTACTGATCCGGAACGGGCGGCGGGCGGAGTCAATGAAACACTTAAGGAGGGTTTCGTAACCAATTACGACCTCGCGATTCACACCCCCAAGTGGCCGGGAGATTCTGGTCTCTTTTAACGCGTCAACTTTCTATGACGCTGCCGGCAATCTGGAAGGCGTATTCGTGGTGGCGCGCGACGTTACCGAACAACGCCGCACCGAAGAGCGGCTGCGCAATCAGAAGAATTACAGCCGGGCCCTGATCGAGTCATCGCCCGACGCGTTGCTGGCGACCGATATCCGGCTCAACATCACCGACGTAAACGAAAAGACCGCTCAGCTCACCGGCTACTCACGCCAGGAATTATTGCGCAGCCCCTTGCCCAGCCTGTTCACTGACGCCGCACTCGCCGCCCAGGCGGCACACAAGGCCCTGAGCGAATTAGTCAAGGATTACCAGCTGACCATACGAACGGCCGATGGCGCAGATGTGCCGGTTTCCTTCAACGCCTCGCAGTTTAAGGACGCGCAAGGCGAGGTACGCGGGGTCTTCGCTTCCGCTCGCGACATCAGTGAACATCAGCGGCTGGAGCGGGAGCGCTCGCTACTCGCTTCGATCGTAACCTCCTCCGAAGAAGCCATTTATAGCGAGACCCCGGAGGGGATCGTCAACAGTTGGAACGGCGGGGCGGAAAAGCTGCTCGGCTACTCCGCTCAGGAAATGATCGGCCGCAACATCACCGTCTGCATTCCGCTGGAACGCAGGGTGGAAAGCCTGGAACACTTGCGACGGGTCCTGCGCAAGGAAGGAATCCAGCAGTTCCAAACGGTGCGCCGGCGCAAAGACGGCAGCGTGGTGGATGTCTCAATCACGATGTCGCCGATAGTCGACAAGGCCGGCGGCGTCAGCGGTATCGCGCTCATCGCGCGCGATATCACCCAGCGCAAGCACTTCGAGGAGGAGCTGACCAAGGCGCGCGACGAGGCTTTGGAGGGCGCGCGGCTGAAGTCCGAATTTCTGGCCAACATGAGCCACGAGATCCGCACTCCGCTCAACTCGATGGTCGGACTGGGCGGAATCTTGCTGGACAGCAACCTCAGCGGCGAGCAGCAGTCGTTGGTGCGTGAGCTGCATGACACCAACGAGGGATTGCTCGCGATCATTAACGACATCCTGGATTTTTCCAAAATGTCGGTCGGAAAGCTGCTCTTCGAGGTGGTTGACTTCGAGCTGGAGAAGGTGATCGCCGCCACGCTTAGCCTCCTGGCCGTGCGCGCGCGAAAAAAGAGGCTTGAAGTGGCGATGTCGATCGAACCCGATACGCCCGGGATCCTTAGGGGCGACCCCGGACGTCTGCGCCAGGTCCTCGCCAACCTGCTGAGCAACGCGGTCAAGTTCACCGATCGGGGCGAGATAGTAGTCCGGGCCAGCAAGGTTAGTGAATCGCCGAGCACGGCGATGCTGCGCTTTGAGGTGCGCGACACCGGCATCGGCATACCTGAACAAGCGCAAGGGCAGCTCTTCCGCGCTTTTACCCAGGTCGGCGACCGGCCCCAGGAGGGCACCGGCCTGGGGCTGGCCATCGCGCGCACCCTAGTGGAACAGATGGGTGGAAGCATCGGAGTGCTGAGCGCGCCCGGCACCGGCTCCACCTTCTGGTTCACGGCTAAGTTCGCTAAATCGGGCAGCGGTGTCGCGCCCCTGGCAGCCGCGCGCGGCCTTAGCCTGGAAGGGCTTTCGGTGCTGGTCGTCGACGACAACGAGACCAGCCGCGCTATCCTGAAATCTCAATTGGGATCGCTGAAAATGACGGTCGACAGCCTGCCCGACGCCGCGCAGGCGATGGAAACGCTGCAAGCGCGAGCGCGGGCGGGAAGGCCTTACTCGATCGCCTTGTTGGATGTCGAGATGCCGGGAGTAAACGGTCTTGAACTGGCCCAAATGATTCGTGGCACGCCGGAAACCGCAACCACCATTCTGATCCTCCTCTCGTCAGCGCGCCGATCGGTGGAGGACCACAGGATTATCTCTGCGCTTAATATCGCGACGTGCCTGGATAAACCGGCCGCGCCCTCGGAGCTTTATGATGCGCTGACCAACGCACTCGCCTCAAAACTCGGCCTGCCGCCGGAGGCAATCGCCGGCCTCGGCTCGCCAGAAGTCCCCCGAGAGGTGGCTGCGCTGGAACTGGCCGGAGCGCCCGGCCGTAAGCCCCATGTGCTGCTCGCGGAGGACAATGCCGGCAATCGAAAAGTCGCGCTTTGGCAACTCGACAACTCGGCTGTAGCGCGGACGCGGTAACCAACGGCGTCGAGGCGCTCGAGGCGCTCGCAGGTGGCGCCTACGACGTGGTGCTGATGGATTGCCGGATGCCGCGGATGGACGGCTACGAAGCCACCCGTCAAATTCGCCGGCGCGAGGGTTGCGCAAAGCACACCAGGATCGTGGCGATGACCGCGCACGCGCTGGAGCAGGATCAGAAAAAATGCCTCGACGCCGGAATGGACGATTATCTGAGCAAGCCGGTCACGCTTGAAAGCCTGGCAGCCACCTTACAGCGCGTGCTGGGAAGCGAGGCTCCCACCGCCTCATCCCCGGCGCCGGGCGCTGCCCAGCCACCGCCCGCCACGCCGCCCGATGACGCGCAAGCGCCGGTACTGGACGCGGCCACGATGGCGTCGCTGCGCGCCAAGGGCGACCTGCTGCCCAGTCTGGTTGAGACAGTTGTGGCGGAGATGCCTGAGCAACTCTATCAAATTACGGACGCGCTGACCCGGCATGATCACCCCGGCGCTGCGATTGCCGCGCATAGTCTTAGAGGCACCGCGAAAATCTTCGGCGCTGCGCGCATGGCGGCGTTGGCCGCCGATGTGGAGCAGGCGGCCGACGCCGCGGAAACCGAAAAGGCCGCGGCACAGCTCGAGCGCCTGAAACAGGAGTGCGCGCGCGTCAGCCGCGAGTTGGAGAACGAACGAACAAAGCCGGCGGTTGAAATTCATTAGTGCAATGCACCTTTTAGGGGGACCAGATGTCAATTACTGCCTTGATAGTTGATGATTCCGCCACTGCCCGGCAGATCATCAGTTATCATCTGCATCATGCCGGTTGCACCATTATCGGCGAGGCCGCCAACGCCACCATCGCGCTCAAGCTCTTTCGCGAACACAAACCCGCGGTCGTTACACTCGATCTGATGATGCCACGCGTCCTCAACGTCGACAGCATGGCCCTGTTGCGCACCATGAAGCGCGAGATGCCGGAGGTCGCGATAATCGTGGTGAGTGTGATCGCGTTCGAGAAGACCCGCAATGATTTTCTCGACCAGGGCGTGCTGGCTTACGTCCACAAGCCGCTCAACGACTTCAATTTCGACCCGGTGCGCATCAAGCTCAGGAGAGTGTTTCCCGAACTAGTCGCCGCGCAATTTCAGGAGTGAGGGCCGCACAATGCTTCCGATTAGTCTCAACTACCGGAGCAGCATCCCGCCCAGGAGCCGCAGGCGAGCGGCTGAGACGGGAATGAAAGCGCGGTACGTCATCACTGTTGAAACGAAAGGCCAAAGCCGGCGGTTGAAACCCACCGTGAACTATTTATTTGGAGGTTGATCCGATGTCAGTTCCCGCTCTGGTTGTTGACGATTCCGCCGCCGCCAGACAAATCATCACCTATCATCTGCGCCAGGCCGGTTGCACGATCGTGGGCGAGGCCGCCAACGCGGCTGATGCGCTTAAGCTCATGCGCGAACTCAGACCCAACATCGTCAGTCTCGACTTGATGATGCCCGTCAAGGACGACCTCGACAGCCTGGCGCTGGTGCGCGCGATCAAGAAGGAGGCGCCGCAGACGGCGATTCTAGTGGTGAGCGTTATTCCAACCGAAAAGATCCGGCGGGACTTCCTCGAGGAGGGCGTATTCGCCTACATAGTCAAACCCTTCAATGACTTCGCGCTCGACGCTATCAGGTTGAAGCTCAGACGCGCGTTTCCTGAGCTGGCATCGGTCAAATGATCCAGCCGGGATCTATTTGGCGGCGGCTGTATGATTGTCGCCTCCCAAATAAATGCACCTTGCCTGCTGCGAGGCTCGCCCTATGAGTCAACCTGAACAGACCGCTTCCGTATCGGCTGGCGCCCAGGATGGTCCCGCAACGCCGGTCGGTCCGGACTCTGACCAATTGGCATACGATCCGGCTGCCTTCACGCTGGCCGATATGGTTCGATGCGGCCAGGCGCTGCGCCTTCTGGCGGCTGAATCAGCCAGCATGGAAGAGGCTGGGCAAAGGGTCACCGGCTATCTTTACCAGCGTCTGAGGGAGAGCGCTTCCAACAATCGCGCTTGCGTCCTGGTGCGCTCGTTCAAAACCCACGCTTACGCGGGACTGAGCCAGGACCTGCGCGACTTCGCCGTTTCCATGGCCGCGGGCACCGCTATCGACAAGGACACCAAGTGCCTGACGCTGCTGGCGACTTCCGGGGATGAGCCTCAATGGAATTCGCGGCGAACCTCGAAAGGTCACCGCGCCATCCCGCTCATCAGCGAGGCCATGGTCGGGCAGTTTCCCATGATTGCCCAACTGATACGCCAGCTCGGGCTGGCCACCAGCGATTTTATACGAACCAGAGATCAGATCATCAAAGAGCTGGACCAAAGAAAATTCGGCGTGTTTCACGTGCCGGTGGCGACGAACAGCCCCTTTATCCCGGCGCAGAATGACTTCGTGGCGCCCTATGGTGTTGCATCAGTGCTGGGATTCGGCGGCATGTTGCCCGACGGCGACCTCTTCGTGGTGATAATTTTCGCGCGCGTTCCGATCCCCGCCTCGACCGCCGAAATGTTTCGTACCATTGCGTTGAATCTCAAGCTGGGCCTCCTGGCTTCGTTGGACAAGCCTGTTTTCGCCGATTGATGGCATACCAAGGGGGGTTACAGATGGTGGAGCTAAACACGCAAAAGCTGCAATCCCGCATCGCCGCACTCGAGGAACTGCTGGGCGCGCTGGAACGGACGGTGGTGGAGCAATCCGATCGTCTGGAGCAAAGTAGCGCGGCGCAAGCGCATCTGGCCGCGATCGTGCAGAGCGCCGACGCCGCTATCATCAGCCTCTCGCTGGATTTTCGCATCCAGAGCTGGAACCTGGGCGCGGAGAGTCTATTCGGCTATGCCCGCGAAGAAGCAATCGGCCTGCGTCCCGCCGACATTTTGTTTCCCGCCGCTGAAAAGAGCCGCGCGCAGGCCGAGTTCTTCGCCGACGTCGAGAACTTCCGCGATCCGGTTCGCAACGCCCGGTATTTTGAGGAGACCTTTCAGCGCAAGGACGGCGCGCTGTTTGAGGCTTCACTCTTCGCCTCAGGGATCTACGACGCCACCGGGCGGCTCACTGGCGTATCGGCGATCGTGCGGGACATCTCCGAGAGCAAGCGCAAGGAGCGCGACCTGACCCGCCTGGCCGCGATCGTCGAGTCCTGCGAAGACGCCATCACCAGCATCTCAACTGACTTTCGAATAACCAGTTTCAACCGCAGCGCCGAGAAGCTGTTTGGCCTCAGCGCCCGGGAAGCGATAGGGCAGCCGCTGGAGCTCACACTCGCACCCGAACTGCGTGAGATGGTCAGGCGTAACATGGTGGAGGATTTGGCCGCCGTACGTGGGCGACGCGATTTCGTGCGTCACCTCGAGACCCAGATAGCGAAGAAAGATGGCACCGTAACCGAGGTTTCGCTGGTGGTTTCAGGAATCTACGATGACGCGGGAAATGCCGTAGGGATGTCCCAGATCTTTCGTAACATCACCGAACGCAAACGTGCCGAGCGCGAACTGACGCGGCTGGCCTCGATCGTCAATGCGTCTTAGGACGCCATCATCAGCGTCTCCAAGGAGTTCAAAATCACCAGTTGGAACGCAGCGGCGGAGAGGGCTTACGGTTACACGGCGCAACAGGCGATTGGCCAAGGGCTCGATTTGTTCATCCCACCCGCGGAACTGGCGCAAACGATTGCCGCGGGCCGCCGCGTGTTCGAGACCGGCCAGAGCGTGAGTTGGGAGCAAAATGTCCAAAGGGATGACGGTACGCGGTTCGTCTCGGCGGTTAACATTTATGCCACGCGCGACAATGCCGGCAATATCATGGAAGTGGCCGGCATCGGACGCGACATTACCGAGCTGAAGGAAATCGAAACGCAACTGCGCGAGGCGCACGAATACACGCGCGGGCTGATCGAGTCGTCGATCGATGCGATGGTGATGGTCGACGGCGAAATGCGCATCATCGACGGCAATGAGCAGCTGGCAAAGCTCGCGGAGATGCCCAAGAAGGTCTTGATCGGTTCCCCGTTTGACAGCTATTTCGCCGACTCCGCGGCAGCGCAGGACGCGATCAGGAAAACTTTCGCCGACGGCTATGTGACCAACGTCGATCTCGTTTTAAAGGCGGCCGGCGGCAAGGAGATTCCGGTTTCGTTCAACGCTTCGCTCTTTTACCGGGCCGGCAAGGTCTTTGGCATCTTCGGGGTGGCCAGAGACGTGACTCAGCAGCGCGCGACCGATCTCACCTTGCGTCAGGAGCGCAAGTACAGCCGCAGCCTGGTGCAGTCATCGCCCGATGGTCTGTTGGTATGCAACGGCGAATTGATGCTGACCGACGCCAACGACCAGCCAATAGCGTTGACCGGCTATCCGCGGGAGGAACTGATCGGGATCAAGCTGCCGTCCCTGTTTACCCAACCGGTACTGGCCAGCGACCTGCTAATCAAGACATCGCACCAGGGACGGGTGCTCGATGTCGAGCTCCAATTGCTCACCAAAACCGCGCAGGAGATTCCAGTCTCACTGAACATGTCGGCCTTCCGTGAGAGCGAGGGGCCGGCTCATCGCATTGTGGCCGCGGTGCGCGATATCAGCGAGCGCAAGCAGGCCGAGAGAGAACGCTCCCTGCTGGCATCGATTGTCAACTCCACCGGCGACGCGATCTACAGCGAGGGTGCGGACCTGGTCATAACCAGTTGGAACCCTGCCGCCGAAAGGCTTTTCGGCTACCACGCCGCCGAGGTCGTGGGTCACAGCGCCGCGCTGCTCGCACCGCTGGATCGCCGCGCCGAACTGCTCCAGCATGCGCAAAGTGTCCGCCTTTGTGGCAAGCCTGAGAGCTTTGAGACCAAGCGAATACGCAAGGACGGCAGCATCATCGACGTGGCAATCACACAATCTCCGGTGCTGGACGCTTCAGGGGTGATCGCGGGCCTGTCGGTAACCGCGCACGATATCAGCGAACGACGCCGGATGGAGGCGGACCTGGCTCAGGCGCGAGACGCGGCATTGGAGGGAGCGCGGCTGAAGTCGGAGTTCCTGGCTAACATGAGCCACGAAATTCGCACCCCGCTCAATTCGATCATCGGCATGACCGGCCTGCTGCTGGATACCGAATTGAACGCCGAGCAGCGCGAATTCACTCGTGACGTGCGTGAGAGCGGTGATGCGCTTCTGAGCCTCATCAATGACATTCTGGATTTTTCCAAGATGGCGGCCGGCAAACTCGTTTTCGAGGAAATCGACTTCGACCTTACCGCCGCGGTCGAGAACGCGACCGAACTGGTGGCAAATCAGGCCCGGCGAAAGGGGTTGGAGCTGACCGTTTCGGTAGACTCCGATGTGCCGCGCCTGTTGCGCGGCGACCCCGGCCGTCTGCGCCAGATCCTGGTCAATCTCCTGGGCAACGCGATCAAATTCACCGAGCACGGCGAGATCGGCGTGACGGTGAGCAAGCTGAGCGAAAATCCGCGCGAAGCGGCCCTGCGCTTTGAGGTCCGCGACACCGGCATCGGCATTCCCAAGGACAAACTCCACCTGCTGTTTCAGTCCTTCACTCAGGTCGATGCCTCCACGACCAGGCATTACGGCGGCACCGGGTTGGGTTTGTCGATCGCGCGTGAATTGGTGGGGGCGATGCATGGAACGATTGCGGTATCCAGCACGCCCGGAGCTGGCTCGACTTTCTGGTTCACGATCAATCTCGCCAAACAGGTCGATCCCAGCAAACCCGCTTCAGAGCGCTTCGCCTTGCTGACCGGAGTCAAAATCATCATCGTCGACGACAACGCCAACAGCCGCAAAATCCTGCAGCGCCAGGTGTCGTCATGGGGCATGGTGGCGAAAACCGCCCCGTCGGCTGAGGCCGCACTGGTGATCATGCGTGGCGAACCTTTCCAGGTGGCGCTGCTCGACATGATGATGCCAGAGGTCGATGGAATCGACTTGGCGCGCCAAATCAAGGCAGATCCGGCGTTGGCGAAAACCGCGGTGATCTTTGCCTCTTCGGTCGGCTCGCGCGGCGAATTCAGCACCCGCCTTGTGGGACTGGAGGCCGACGCATGGCTGATGAAGCCGGTGCCCGAATCCCTGCTCTACGACGCGCTGGTCAAGGTGCTCGCCGCGGCGCCCGAGGTCACATCGCCAAAAGCGGATGTGGCTCCCAAAGAACCATCTGCTGCAAGCAAGTTCGAGTTGCCCGGGGGACGCAAGCTCAAAGTGCTGCTCGCTGAAGACAACCCGATCAACCAGAAGGTGGCGCGCGTGCAACTGGCCAAGCTTGGCGTTGATGTTGACACCGTGGCCAACGGACGCGAAGCGGTCGAGGCGGTCTCGCGGCGAGCCTACGACGTCATTCTCATGGATTGTCAGATGCCCGAGATGGACGGCTACGAGGCGACCAAAGAGATCCACCGGCGCTAGGGCGAGGGTCCACGCATCGCCATCGTGGCGATGACGGCGCACGCCCTGCCCGGAGACCGCGAGAAGTGCCTGGCTGCCGGAATGGATGGCTACATCAGCAAGCCGGTCAAACAGGCGGCGCTGGAAGCCGCTCTGGCAGAGCTTTTCGCGCTAAAGCCGTCGGAGACATGCGCAGATACAGCATCTGCACCGCCCGCTCTTACACCCTCTCCCTGACGTGGCCACCCGTAGGGGCGGTTCGCGAACCGCCCGTTCCGGGCCTCGTGGACCCTCCGCGCCGATGGAGCAACCGTCTTGAAAACGGTGATCAGCGCGCACAATGGTCTTCTCTCCACCGTCTGCGGGCGGTTCGCGAATCGCCCCTACGACACCCGAATCCACGAGGAAACGGCTGTGAATAGGACGCGTCACCCCTTTTTGCGGAACAGTCCCTGCTCTTCGAGCTGTTTTATCTTCTCGTCCGAATATCCCAGGTACTGTTTTAGGATCAGCATATTGTGCTCGCCGAGATTGGGCGCCGCGGGTACATCGACGGGGTCGGGGAACTCCGAAAAGCGCATGGGTGGTCCGGGCAGCTCGATATCACCCAGCACTGGATCATGGACCTGCCGCACGGTGCCGCGTTTGATCATATGCGGATGCTCGGCAGCCTCGCCGACGTTGAGCAGTGGACCCGCGGGGATGTGATACTCATCGAGCAGGCGCAGCACTTCGTCCTCGGGCGTAGCGTCCAGCCAGTCCTGAACCAGCTTATACACCTGCTCCGCATTTTCCTGACGTTTGGCGTTGGTGGCGAAGTCCGGATGGCGCCCGAATTCGGGCTTGCCCATCGCCTTGCACAAATTCCCCCATACCTTGTCCAGAGCCACCATGAAGCAGAGGTAGTGTTTTTCGCCCTTAAAAATTCCCTGCGGCACAAAGTCGCGGGTGAACCGCCCGGGGCGCTTCATTCGGAAACTGCCGCCGCTGAGCTTGTGCCTGATAGTGCCGCGGTCGTGCACGTAGAAATAGGAATCGAGCAGCGAAATATCCAGATACTGGCCAACGCCGGTGCGTTCGCGATGGTACAGCGCGTAGCCGATCGCGCCGGCTGCATGCACGCTCGCCATCACGTCGCCGATGGCGACACCGGGGAAAGTAGGCGCGCCGTCAGGCTCCCCGCCCAGCACGTCGAGCACGCCCGCATACGACGCGCCGATATAGTCATAACCCGGCGCGTGGGCCAACGGTCCAGTCTGACCGAAGGCGGAAACCGAACACATGATGATGCGTGGGTTGATCGCTTTGACCGCGTCATAGCCCAATCCCATTCGCGCGATTGCGCCCGGGGCAAAGTTCTCGACGAACACGTCGATCTGCGGGATCAATTCCTTGACGATCGCCTGGGCCGCCGGCTGCTTCAAATCCAGCAGCAGGCTTTTCTTGCCGCGATTGTGCTTGACGAAGGTCGAGCCGCGGCCGGGTTTGATCGCGTCGATGAAGCGGGCGCGGTCACCGGTCGGACTCATCTCAACCTTGATCACGTCCGCGCCCATTTCGATCATCAGATTTCCCACCGAGGGGCCGGCGATCACGTTGGTTATGTCCAGCACCTTGATGCCGTCGAGAATATGCTTGGGTTTGTTCGCAGCCATTGAAGAATCTCTCCCCGCAAAACGCGCCGCTTATCCAGGGACCAGCCCTGGTTTTGAGTGCTTTAGCAGTTTGACGGCGTTTACAAAAGCGCAGTCCCCATGAATAGGGGAGCCACTCATTTCGATTCGTATCTCTTTTCCGGTCCCGTAGCGCCGGCCTCCGTGCCGGTTCTTTTTCTTCGTATCTCGTTATAAAGAGCCAGCTTCGTGATGGAATCGCGGCCACAAAATACGCGGCCGCGAGATCCTTCGCCTGCGGCTCAAGGATGACGAGAAAAAGGACTCAGAAAACCGCTCGCTTACGCTCGCGGCTCTGATGGACCCATCACCCTGGCACAGACTTCACAGCCTGTGATTTGCCTGCCTGCGCGGGATATTGAATTCGCAACGAACCGAGGTGCGAACATGCTCTACCCGGTGTGATGGCGGACCCCTTCGCCCGCGGTAAACGTCGCGACGTCCATTGCCTGCGCGTTGTGCGCGTAGCCTACCCGACCGCGCTTGTCCACCACGATCACGCCAGCCTCGCCGCCTGCGGTCAGTTCCATGGTTTTTATCGCCATGGCCGTCGCGCGCGCCGGTGTGGTCCGCGCCAGCATCCTGACCACTTCACGGCATAGCGTGGATTTCATAATCGCCTCGCCGACACCGGTAGCGGATGCGGCGCCGATCCGATCCGTGAATGTTCCAGCGCCCACGATCGCAGAATCGCCGACCCGCCCCGCCATCTTGCCGGTGATTCCACCGGTGGAGGTCGCGGCAGCAAGCTGTCCATGCAGGTCGAGCGCGGCGGCGCCGACCGTGCCATGCTCCGCCGCCCGTCCCATGTAGGTCTGCCATCGCGCCCGCGCGCGCTCGGTGATCAGATCCTCGGGGCGGCACAGGCTGATACCGGCCCTGACCGCCAGACGCTCTGCGGCCACGCCTATCATCAGGACGTGGGGCGTGTGGGTCATCACCACGCGGGCCGCCAGCACCGGGTTACGCACTCGCCGCACGCCTGCCACCGCGCCGGCCCCAATGACGCGGCCGGACACGCCATCCGCGCCGCGGGAGGCGGCGGCAAACGGCACCACCATCACCGAGGCGTCCATCTCCACTTCGCCATCCGCATTGAGCGCCGAGCCGTAACCGGCGTTGAACAGCGGGTTGTTTTCCATCGTGACGAGGGCTTCGCACACCGCCTCCAGCGCGCTGCCGCCGCCTTCGAGCACGGCGCGCCCGCGGCCCACCGCGTCGAGCATCGCGCGGCGGCGCGCAGGCCGCTCCTGGGCGGGAGCGCGCATGCCGGCGCCGCCATGAATGATCAGAACAGGAGCAACACCGCGGCGCGTCATGTCAGCCCGCCGGGCGCCGGCCCCACAGAAAGATGCGGCGGAAATTAAAGGTAAGCGGACCGCTGGTGCCGTAGGCCTGCTCGAGGCGCCGACGCCATTGCGCGACAAAATCCTCGCGCCGGCCTTCCGCCAGTGCGTCGAGGAACGACCGCAGCACCGTGGCCCGCGACCATTCCACCACGTCACCCGGCCCGTTCATTGGATGGGCGAAAACCTGGTAGTAGCAGTCGATGTCAACAAAGCCCAATTCCTTAAGCATCCGCGCGTAGTAATCCGGCGGTCCAACTCTGGCTGAGGGGACCTCCAAGCCGTTCAGCAACTCCCGCCACGGCGGCTCGCCGGCAAGCCTGGTCAGCGTCACCTGCGCGGTCTCCTCGTAATTGGCGGGCATTTGCACGACCAGCTTTCCGCGCGGCCGCATCACACTAAAGCACGCCTGAAGCGCGCGCCGATGGTCGCCGATCCAATGCAGGGCGGCGTTGGAAAAAACCAGCGAATATCGATCCGCGAGTTGCACCGCGCCGATGTCGCCCAGTTGGAACTCCAGGCGCGCGGCAAGCTCCGGCAGCAGAGCGTTCCTGGCGGCGTTGCCCCGCGCGATCATCGCCGGCGACGAATCGATGCCCAAGGCGCAGCCCAGCGAAGCCCGACGGGCCAATTCGATGGTATTTTCGCCGCTGCCACATCCGAGGTCGACCAGCTTCTCGGCCGGATCGATTTCCAAACGCGCCAGGATTGCGCGAAAAGCTTCCGCCCGATAGCTACGAAAGCGGTTGTACAACTCCGGGTCCCAGTCATTCATCGATGCGCCATTCAATTAAGTTCCGCGTCAAGCCTCCTGGCTTTGCGCATCACGGTAGCATGCCTTTACCGACTACCCGCTAGCATGGATATACCTGCCTTATGAACTCGAGACCATCAGACCGCGATCCCGCCGGCGCACCGGTGCAAATAAGGCGCCGTCGTTTAGCCATCGCGATCGGTCTGTTTGCGCCGATACTTCTGATTTGGTTCGCAGCCGCCACGATGGTGGCGCGGGGACTGCAATTTCCGCCCGCCCTTGCGTACAGCAGCGCAGGCGCGCCTGCGCCTGGCAAACCTGTCGCCACCGACCCGCGATCCCTGCCCGAGTTGCTGGGGACTTCGTCCACGGAAATCGGATTCCGCCGGATCGGCGCGCAGCCGCTGATCGGATGGCTGGCGCCCGCCACACCGGAAAAGGCGGCTGTGGTGCTGGTCTATCCCAACCGCATCGACGCGCTGGCCATGGTCAGCTACTTCAGGGTCATCCGTTCCGCCGGCTATGCAGCTTTGATTATCGACGATACAACCCTATCCGTGCGGAAGAACCAGCACGGGGACCGGCGCTATGGATTCGGCTGGGACCAGCGCCGCGACGTGCTCGACGCGGTCGCGGCGCTGCGCCTGCGCGGCGTGCTGAGAATTGCGGTGCTGGGCGTGTCGGCGGGGGCGGCGGCGGCGCTGTTCGCGGGTGCCGAGGACGCGCCAATTGCCGCGATAATCAGTGACAGTTCGTACGCAGACGTGAGCACGCTGCTGCGCCGAATTCCGCCGCTGGATTCGCTCAATCCGCTGTTCGATCGCACCGTGCTGTGGGAGTTTGGATTGATGGAGGGGAGCGCTATCGAGAAAATCGCGCCGGCCAAGGCGGCCGCCAAACTGAACGACCGCCCCCTGATGGTAATCAACGGCGCCGACGATGCGCTGGTGCCGCCAGCCGACGCGCGCAAAATTTTCGCGACGGCGCACGGCCCCAAGGAACTATGGATCGTGCCGGGCGCGGGTCACGCCGCCGCGCTTGCCGCCGATCCGGCGCAATACGCTCAGCGCGTGAGCGCCTTTCTGACGCGCTATCTGGGCGCGCCCGCCGCAGGCAGCACGGCACATTAGCGCGGTGACAGCGAGCACTCCGGCGCGCGCCGGAGTGCTCACATGATACGCGGCTTTTCCAGATCGCGGGCCAGGGTGCGCTTCATCACCTTGAACAGTTCGTCGATATCCCATGGCCCGTTGCCGTATACGACCTTGTCCCAGAAGATGTGGCGGTAGCGCAGCAGGCGGTATCCCTCGGAGCCGAAGATCTGACCGTTGATCTCGGCGGCTTCATCGCTGGCCAGGTAGATTATTATCGGCGCGACGTTGGCCGGATCCGACGGCGTTCCTGCCGCTGTCTCGCTGGTCGGAATGTTGATCCCCCGGTCGCGCGGTACCAGGTCGGTCATCCGGGTCGCCGCCTGCGGCATGATGGCGTTGCAGGTGATGCCGTATTTGCCCAGGGCGTTGGCGCAACTGAAGGTCAGGCCGAGGATTCCCGCCTTGGCGGCCGCATAATTGGGCTGCCCCGGACTGCCCAGCGCGGCGGCCGAGGAAATATTGATGATGCGGCCGTGCTTGCGCTCGCGCATGTGCACCGACGCAAAGCGGCTGCAATTGAACGTGCCCTTGAGATGCACGTTGAGCACCGCGTCCCATTCCTCCTCGGCCATGTTGAAAATCATGCGGTCGCGCAGGATACCCGCGACATTGACCAGGATGTCGAGCTTGCCGAATTCCTTGATCGCCTGCTGGACCATGCCCTCGGCGTCCGACCATTTCGAGACACTGCCGTAATTGACCGCAGCCTGGCCGCCCGCGGCCTTGATCTCCGCCGCCACCTGGTCGGCGGGTGAGCTGGGTTCCTTTTCGCCGGCAAGCGTAACCCCGAGGTCGTTGATCAGCACAGCGGCGCCCTGTGCCGCCAGGCCTTTCGCAATCGCCCGTCCCAATCCGCGCCCCGCGCCGGTTACTAACGCCGCCTTGCCATCAAGCTTGCCCATGTTCCCTGTTCCTCTTTCAGTTTTCGCGCAATCGTTTGTGTATTCGGGGTTATAGCCAAAACGCGCCGGCCTTAACAATGCGCCGCCGCCGCGTAATCGCTGTGGCCAGCAAAATGGGCACAGAAAAGGATCGCTGAAGTTCTAAAAGCGGCCGGTGCGTTGCGCCATGTGGCGCAATTTGGCCACGTGCCTGCGGATGTCGGGGTCGGCGGCGAGCTGCTCGATGGTTTGGGGCAAACGGTAAGTCCAGTTGCTATCGTCGATCGAGCCCGGCAGGTTGATCCGCTCCTCCCAGCCGAATAGGTCCTGCACCGGGGCCATCACCAGCCGCGAGGGCGCCGCGAATAGCGGTCCTAAAATCGCGTCGAGCAACTCCGTGTCTAGATCGGGTGCCTTGAGATCAATGGTTTTTGGGAAGTTCATCGCTTTTGCCAATTGCGCGCGTTCGGCGGCCACAGCCTCGAGCCACCATTGCGCCACGGTTTCCGTATCGTGAGTCCCGGTCACGGCGACAGAGAGTCCAGGGTATTGCGCAGGCGGGATGAAACGTTCGCGCGGGGTGCGCCAGTCGGTTTTCTCCCATCTGAAAACCTTAAGGCCCAGCACGCCCAGCTCGGTCAGTGAAATTCGCACCCAGGGTGGAACAGTGCCCAGGTCCTCGCCGATTAGTGTCTCCTCGCCGATTTCTTCTTTGAGCATCGTGAAGAACGCCACGCCTTGCTCGCGCTGCGCCTCTTCGGTGGGCGGATAGAACTCGCCGGGAGCGTCGGGGTCAGGGCCGAAGGAATAGGTGCGGTAGAAACCCACCACGTGGTCGATGCGCACCATATCGAACAGATGCGCCGCATGACGCGCGCGCTCACGCCACCAGCGCAAATCGTCGGCGCGCATCCGCGGCCAGTTGGGCATCGGCAGCCCCCAGCGCTGGCCGTCGGCGCTGAACGCGTCGGGCGGCGCGCCTACCAGCCGGTCGAGCACGAACAGATGCTGATTGGCCCAGACGTCGGAGCTGTCGCAGGCGGGCAGGAAGGCGAGGTCTCCGCTCAGAGTGACACCCATTGCGGCAAGCTCCGCGCGCGCCTCGTTCCATTGCCGGCGGGCCAGGTACTGCCAGTAGCTGTACATCGCGATCGACTGCTCAAGTTCACGGCGCGCGGCCGCGATCGCCTGATGATCGAGGTTCCTGATCTCGTCGGGCCATTGCTTCCAGTAGGCGCATTCAAAGCGATCCTTGAGCGCGCGAAACAGCGCGTAATCATCCAGCCAATGGCGGTTCTCCGCGGCAAACTCTTCGAAGCTTTTTCGTTCATCGGCGCCGCCATGGGTCCGGAAATGTGCGAACGCGGCCGCCAACAGAGGCTGCTTCAAGGCGCGTAACTCGGCCCCGGGAATGCATCGGCGGCCGCCGACCTGTGCCCGCGCGCGCTGGAGGTCGGCGTCAGGCACTCCGGCCAGCCCGCCAACCGATATATAAAGTGGATCGATCGAAAAGACGCTCAGCGCGCTGTAGGGGCTGTTCTCGCCCGCAGCGGATTCGGTCAGCGGCAGGAGTTGGAGCACCCGATGCCCCATCTCCAGCATCCACTGCGCAAACGGCCACAGCCCGCGGATCTCTCCGCGGCCCAGGTCGTCATCGGTTCTCAACGAAAACAGCGGCAACAGGATCGCCGCAGCCCGCTTCGTCATGTGCTCCGCCATTGCTTGAAGTCAAGGTTAACAGACAAGCGAACCGGCGCGCCAAGGGTTTTCCATTTAGTCGGCGGTTTTGACTGTCAACAATGCACCTTAATGTCGTGGGCGAGCAGGCACGGGCGGGGCGTACTGGCTTGAGCGGGACCGTACCGGTATTGTGTTATACAACTCACGCTTTGATGGACACGTTTGTTCAAAAGCGCCACGGAGCGAAAATATGAAATTTGGGCTCTTATACGAACTTCAACTTCCGCGCCCCTGGGGAGCTGACGCGGAATACAACCTGGTACAGAACGCAATCGAACAGGTGGAGGTGGCGGATCGGATTGGAGCGACGTCGGCGTGGGCCGTCGAGCATCACTTCCTGGAGGAGTACGCGCACTGCTCCGCGCCCGAGGTTTTTCTGGCCGCATGCAGCCAGCGCACGAAAAATATCCGGCTCGGGCATGGCATCGTCGCTCTGCCGCCGAATATGAATCCGACCTTCCGGGTGGCGGAGCGAATCGGGATGCTCGACCTGGTCTCCGGCGGGCGGGTTGAATTCGGTACCGGCGAGACCTCATCCAACGCCGAAATCGACGCCTTCCATGTGCCCAGGGAAGAGAAGCACGCGATGTGGCGTGAGGCGATCGAGGTCGTCACGCGCATGATGGTCGAGGAGCCCTTCCAGGGGCATAACGGCAAATACATCAAGGTGCCCGTGCGCAATGTGGTGCCCAAGCCGCGTCAGAAGCCCCATCCGCCGCTGTGGCTGGCATGCTCGAAACTGGAAATGATCCGGGTCGCCGCCAAGCTGGGAATCGGCGCGCTGACCTTTGGCTTCGTCTCTCCCGACGAAGCGCGGCAATATGCGCAAGAGTATTACCGAATCATCGAAACCGAATGCGAGCCGGTAGGATACGCGGTCAACGCCAATATCGCATTCACGATGTTCTACCTGTGCGACCGCAACGGTGACCGGGCGCGCGAGTTGGGCCGCGACGGCGCCGGCTTCTTCTTCCATTCCTTCGGTCATCATTATCTGTTCGGCGAGCACGAACCCGGCAAGACCAGCATCTACAATAACTACCGAGCCGCCAGTGTTCCCGTGCCAACTGCGCAAGACGGTTTCGGAACGCCCCAGGAAATCCGTGACTACCTTGCGCTGTGGGAGGATAGCGGCGTCGATCAGATTTTGCTGCTGGCGCAAAACGGCAATGTGCCGCACGAGGCCATCTGTTCGTCCCATGAGCTGTTCTTCAAGGAAGTGGCGCCGGCGTACCACGAGCGCGAGGAAAAGCGTCTTAAGGAAAAGGCAGCGCGCCTTGCACCGGCAATCGAGCGCGCGCTCAAGCGCAAGAAGAAAATCGAACCGCCAAAGGAAAAGACCATAGTCAAGGCGTACGGAAAGTTCGGCATTTTCTCGGCGGAGGGTGGAAACCCCACCGGCGCGTAGCGGGCTTGGGAGCTGATGCCCATGATTCTCTCCCCCCGTCAGGATTCTGTCAGGGGGGAGAGAAGATCGCTAAATGACGGGACCAAAAGCCAGGCCAATCGGGCCGTCAAAGTTGCTCGCGGCGCTGTTTCCGTCGAGGAAGATATTGGGCTTCGGCTTGCTTATTCCGCTCACCAGGAGCTGGCTTTTGGTGAATTCGCCAACCGCACCTGATATCTGACTATTCAAGCTTTCAAAGTTCCCATACCAGAGGTTACCCTGCGCATCGAAGGCTATTCCTCCCGGGCAATCGATCGTGTTCTCGGTGCCATTAGGGGTGGTGATGAAAGTGGATTCGAAAATGGTCCTGGCCCTGGAAGCTCCCACGGTAAGCGCGGATTTTGGGAACATATAGAGCTCGCCGGTGCCGTTGGCCTCGCAGTCCGGAATCCAAAGGTTATCGCTGCTGTCCAAGGCGCCGTTAACGGGCGTAAGAGTACTGGGATCGGACAGGCGCGCGTTGGATTTCCTGCTATTGGTACCCGCGATCAACGATGTAACACTGGCCGCGTTGAATACCCATATCTTGCCGGGAGCGAAACGGCCGAACTGCTCGGGGCCAAAATCCACTACGAAGAGATTTCCGCTGGGATCAAAGATCACACCGGTTGGTGACGTGAATTCGGTCGGGTCGGTCAGCGTGATATGGGGAGTAGGATGACCTCGAGACGATCTGGCTGGGCAGATATTCAGTTACAAAGCCAGGTACCGGCGGATTTACATTTTGGTTGGAATTGGCGACCCACAGGTTGCCGGACTTGAAGGTCACCTCCCAGGGACAATTAACCAGTTTGCCGCTGCCATTGTCGGAGATGACTACGTTCGCGGCGGGCTCTTTATTGGTGGTAAGCGCCTTGAGAGTAGCCAGCTTGAACTCCGTGATATTGCCGTTATTACTCGTGTTGCCCGCGCAATTGGTGACCCACTGGTTATTGGAACTGTCAAAGTTAATGCCCGCGGTATCGCCGCCCAAGGGTGATCGAAAATCAGGGCTGTCATTGGTGAGGCTGGGATTGGGCACGGAGGCGCCCAGCTTGGTAAGAATCACACCCTTAAACTCGTGGACATTCTGACTGTGCGCGTTCTCCATCCACAACGCACGCGGAGTCGGAGTCGGCGTAGGGGTCGGCTTTTTGGTTGGTGTGGGTGTTGCCGCTAAAGCTGGACTGGCCTGCATGGCGGCCACGAGGGCCAGCATCACTATCGCCACGCCGCTGCGACTCAAGGCTACGCTGAAAATATCGATTAATATTGTACGCTGGCTCATTCGCAATAACCCGAAGATTTTTTTCGGGTGGAGCGAACTGCAATTTCTTTGCCAGTCGATCCAGCCCGGGAGGATGCGTAAACAAGGAGGGTTTGTGAGCAACGCGGGATTTGGTGGTGTGCATCGTGAATAAAAGATGCACGTTCCCCCCGCCCAGTCCGAATATTGGGGTAAAATAAGCAGCGCTCTACTGCTCGACCCGCGCGTCGGCGAAGAACAGCCGCTTGACGCTGATTAGCAGCGCGTCGTCCTTGAGTAATTCCTTGCCTGCCGGCGAGGTCATCGCGCGCTGAAAAGCGTCGAAGTCATCGTACATCTGGAATACGGCACGCACCGAGTCGGGCTTGTCACCTAATGGCACGATTTTCCCCACGTAATAGCCGCGCAGCCCTACCACGCGGCAGGCCAGTCTGGTGTGAACATTCAAGTAGTGGTGCTCGGCCTCCTCAGGCGTCCCGAAGGAAGGCTTGTAGTTGATGTGCGCGGCGACCAGAAAACACTGCTGCCCCGCCTTGCGGCTGTCGAAGGGCACCACCGCCTCGCCCTCGGCATGGATCATCGCAACGTTGCTCAGATGGGCCTGTGTATCGGCCATGACCTCGGCGCCGGCCGGACTGCTCATCGAATTCATTAAGTCCTGCATGCCGTTAAACCACATAATCGCCGTCCGGTAAGGCTTTGCGGCGACTTCCGGTGCGGGCGTGAACGCAAAGCTCGTATCGCGGATCCGGCCGGCCAGATACATGTTGACGCCGGTAAATTGCCTGGCCAGCGCCATGTGAACGTCGCGGTAATGGCGCTCTTCGGCGTCGAGGTCGGCTCCCTGGAAATCGAATGTGACCATCATTATGTGCATGGCGCTGCTCCCACTCCCGATCCAAATCCTGGCGGCTCACTGGAATTCCCGCCAACCAATACCATCACCGCCGCTGTTTCAATTGCAACCCGGGGCCACAAGCGCCTATCTTCTCCGATCGACGATGCTCCTGCTGCAGGCGCAATCGACAAGGAGTGGACCGATGGCCAAAACCGCGAACAAGCTGATCGCCTTGCCCGGCGGCACTTTCGGTATAGACGCGTCCATGATGGCTCCCGAGGAACACCGGTACCTGGAGATGGTGACTCCCACCTTCCTGATCGAGCATCCCAAGGGGCTGGTGCTGTTTGACACCGGCTATAGCTGGAAGATGGCGGAGGACTTCGACGGTTACATGGAAGAAATGTCCAAGCTGAAGCTGATCGTCGATCACCGGCCCTTCACGCGCGACCTGGTGGTTGACGAGCAACTCAAGCGCCACGGCTACGATCCCGCCAAGGTGGGCTACGTGGTGGTGTCGCACGGCCATTACGATCACGCGGGCGCGGTCGGGCTGTTCCCCGACGCGCAGATCTTCGCGATGGCGGGCGAGATGCGCTACGCCGCATGGCCCGACGCGCGTCACGTTCGCCTGGGCTTCAAATCCACCGACATCGCGGCCAGCCGCGGCATGAAATGGACGGAGCCCGACGCCGACCATGACCTGTTCGGCGACGGCAGCGTCGTCATCCTCAAGACTCCCGGCCACACGCCGGGCGAATGCTCGCTGCGGGTCCGTCTGAAGAACGAAACCGTGATGCTGACCGGCGACACGCTGCATCTGCGCGTGCAGATCAAAACGCTCCATGGGATGGGCGGTGACTACGACAAGAAGCAGGCGGCGGATTCGGTCAAGCGCGTCGTGGAGATGGCCAGGGCCGATGATGCCCGGATCTGGATCAATCACGACCCCGACGACTGGGCCGAATATCCGCACTTGATCGAGTGAGGTCCGCGCCCGTCGGGCGCCACCAATACTGGACTTTGATCTGGCGTCGCGCGGATCAATACGCCGCATTACCGCTACGGCAGGATTGCGAACGCGCGCGCCGGAAAGCCCAACCCACGCCTGGGTTTCGGCCAGCTTACGACGATCAGCGCTCCCGTGGCCGGCACCTTATCGAGATTGACCATCACTTCGATTTGCCAGTGGCCATGCTTGAGCAGCCAGGCCTCGGCCTTGAGGTCGTTGGTCGTATCGGTATCCATCGATTCGTGGCCGTTGGCCACGACGGCGCGCTGTTCGTACAGGAACCTGATCGCCTCGAACGACCACGCCGGGAATGGATAGCGCTTGAAGCGCTCCGGATTAGTCTCCCAGTCCTTGTCCATGTCGGTGCGCAGCGCGGCAAAAGCTCCCGCCGGGACGCGGCCGTAACGCTTCTCCCAGGCGCGGATATCATCAACGGTAAGCGCATGATTCGGATTCTGCTTGAGCATCGGCGTGATATCGAAGACCACCAGCGGCAGGATCATCTGTTTGACGGGAATCTCATCCATGGTCAGGCCGCCCGAGTCAAAGTGCGCGGGCGGGTCGATGTGCGTACCGTACTGCCCCACCATCGAATAAAAGAACGCTCGGAAGCCATCCTTTGCGATTGTGTAGGGCGCTCCGGTTTCAGGATTCGCAGCGGCCGAAAAAATGGCTTGGCCGAATCCCTTCCACACCGGAGTTTCCGGGCTGAAGGAATGGGTTAGATCAACGAACTGCTTGGAGGAGATGATTTTGTACGCCTCGGCGAGCGACCCGCTTTGGGCCTGGACGGCGGGGCTGACGCTCGCCACGGCTGCAATCAACAAAATCAAAAAAGAACCGGCACGGAGGGCGGCGCTACGGGGCAGCAGCCATTTGGAGGACCTGGCAGGCTTGGTGTTCATTCAGAACCTCCCCATGCTTCATAACCGGGTGTTGCCGAGATTACTGTTCCAATTGCAAATCGATGCAATACGCGCTTATCTTTTTCATGGCGGCGCTGCATCTGAAGCCGCAAAAAAGGGGGAACCTGGTGTGCTCGCAAGCGTGATGTCCAGCGCTCTTGCCGGGGTCGACGCGTTCGCGGTCGAAGTCGAGGTCGATATCGCCAACGGCGTGCCGCGCTTCATCACCGTCGGCCTGCCCGAAGGCGCCGCGCGCGAATCGCTGGATCGGGTCAAGGCCGCGATTAAGAACTCCGGCTACGACTTCCCCCATCGGCGGCTTACCGTGAATCTCGCCCCGGCCGACACGCGCAAAGAGGGCTCGGCTTTCGACCTGCCGATCGCGCTGGGCCTGATGGCAGCCAACAATTCGCTCAAGCGCGACCATCTGCGCGAATACCTGATTCTCGGCGAGCTATCCCTGGACGGCCGCGTCAAGAGTATCAAAGGAGGGCTGCCGACCGCGCTTTTGGCTCGCATGCAGAAATTCGCCGGAGTGGTTCTGCCGTGTGCCAATGCGCTGGAAGCGGCGGTGGCCGGCGACGGCATTTCCGTCTATGGCGTCGAGAGTTTGCAGGAGACCGCGGAATTTCTCGAGGACCTGCGCCAGCTCACACCGGTCAAGGCGGACATCAGCCAGGTGTTTGCCTCGGCCAACCTCTATGATGTCGATTTCAGCGAGGTTCGCGGCCAGGAGGGGGCCAAGCGCGCGCTGGAGGTGGCGGCCGCGGGAGGACACAACGGGCTGATGATCGGGCCGCCGGGGTCGGGCAAGACAATGCTCGCCAAGCGGCTGCCGAGTATCCTGCCGGAGATGACCTTCCAGGAGGCGATCGAAACCACCAAGGTGCACAGCGTGATGGGCCTGATGGACGGACACGCCATGATCGCTACCCGCCCCTTTCGCTCGCCCCATCATACGATCTCCGATGCCGGACTGATTGGCGGCGGTTCGATGCCGCGTCCGGGCGAGGTCAGCCTGGCCCATCACGGCGTGCTGTTCCTCGACGAACTGCCCGAATTCCGCAAGAACGTGCTCGAGGTGCTGCGCCAGCCGCTTGAAGATCTGAAAATCACTATCTCGCGCGTGAATGGGACGCTCACCTTTCCCGCCAGCATCATGCTAGTGGCGGCGATGAACCCCTGCCCGTGCGGTTTCTTCGGCGATCCGACCCACGAATGCACCTGCTCGCCGCTGATGGTGCAGCGCTATCGCTCGCGCATTTCGGGTCCACTGCTCGACCGCATCGACGTTCACATCGAGGTTCCCGCGGTCAAGTACAAGGAGCTGACCGAGCCGCGGCCCGCGGAGTCTTCCCACGCGATTCGCGAACGGGTGGATCGGGGGCGCAAACTGCAACTTGAGCGCTTTGGTGGCAAGCGGATGTTCTGCAACGCTCAGATGGGCGCGCGCGAACTGACAGCGTACTGCCAGGTGGACAGCAACGGCGAGCGGCTGCTGGAGGTGGCGATCAACCGGCTGGGGCTCAGCGCGCGCGCCTACACGCGCATCCTGAAGGTGGCCCGCACCATCGCCGACCTCGACGGCGGCGGCCCCATCGCGGCCCATCACATCAGCGAGGCGATCCAGTACAGGTCGCTCGACCGTATCGGCGCGTAGGGACAACTTCGAGGCCGCGACCGAGCGGGGGCTCGTATGATAGGATTGAGGACACCATGAGTTACGAACTTATCGCCATTCTCGTGGTCGGGGCCGCAATGAGCATGGGACAGTTTGCGGCCATCGTGATCGCGATCTCAGGTCTCGGAGCCATGGCGCGCGGCTTTGAGGCAATGGATGCCCGCTTTGAGAAGACCACACGCGAAATAAACCGCGGCTTTGACGCGATGGACGCCCGCTTTGAGAAGACGACGCGCGAAATGAACCGCGGCTTTGAGGAACTCAGCCGCACGCATCGCGCCATCGCAGCGCTCGTTGTCCAGGAGTCAGAGAAAATCCAGACTTTGTTGCGTACGTAGGCCAGCCCCGCCTTGCCTCGCCGCGCCCGACGTCCGCAAGATGTGCTATTTGACGGCGCACCCTTTATGTACGTACACTGAATAGCGGATAATCCTTCTAAACGTTTATAGTTAATCTCGTCCGACATCCGCAGGACTCTTGACACCGGAACCAACCGTCAAACCGCCTCACATTTAATGCCCTCTCCCTGACCAGGGAGAGGGTTAGGGTGAGGGTAAATTATCTCGCGCCAACAACATGAGAAACGACCCTAAAAGGACTCCTTTGCGGCTCTGCCTGGCGGCCGTCCTTGCAGCCCTGGCGTTGATGCTTGCCGCATGTACGCCGGCCTACGACAGCATTGCCGACCAGCTCCTGGCCGACACACAGAAGCAAGCGGACCAGGAGTTGCTGAGGCTTGAAAATCTGGCGATGATTATTGACCGCCTTACGCAGAGCTCGGCCGCCGATGACTGCCAGGCTCTGGCCAATGCCAAAACCCAGGCCAGCTACGCGTCCAATATGGACTTCTACGACAATCTTCAGTCGTCTCTCTTGGTACTCGACGCCAGGATGACGGCGATGCCCGATCTGTCCACGCCGAAGCTCACTGATGCTCTTTCACAGTTGGAAAAGAATGCCGGCGAAGTTCGCACATCTCACGCAACTCAGAATTTTCTGAGCGCGGATTATTTAAAGGCCAGCCGGCAAGTCCTTGATCAACAATTCAGGGCGCTGACGGTGTACGAGCTAACGATCAGGGGCGGCGGCCAGCCGCAGTGACGGGAGAGTAGTCAAAACATGGCGATTGATTGGCAGCAGGTGGGGCCGGAAGTCTCGAATGCGGTCATGACGGTACTGGGCAATGCCTGGCAAACAGTATCGAATGCAGCCGGCCCTCAAATTCAGGCGATGATCAGTATCGGGCAGAGTATCGAGCAGAGCAAAGATGCCGGCAACCTGACCGAACTGGAGTATAGTTCACTTCGGTCCATGCAAAGGAATGCGCTGGAAGGAATACTCAGCAGCTATGAGGCGGTTGGAATAGTCGTCGCCGAGCAAGCGGCGCAGGCAGCGTGGAATGTCATTTCGCAGGCCCTGGTGGCAGGCGGCGTCGCTTTCGCTTAACGGGGTCCTGAAAGTCCTGGCCGTTTGTCAGATAGAAACGCGCACAATATTTACCGGAATCGCCGACTGGCGCGGCATCGCGTTGATCGCCTCGACGTCGCGCTCCGAACTGACTAACCGGTTAACTGGTGATCCTTGCGTCCCACCGTCGTCAGTATCGTCGGGGAGCGGGCCCCATCCGTGCGACATCGAGACCACGCCCGGGCGGACGGTTTCGTCGGCCTGCACGAACGCGGTGATGCGGCCGTGATCGGAAACGATTTCGACCTTGTCGCCGGATGTGAGTCCCAACTGCTCCAGGTCCCGCGGATTGAGCCAGGCCGGATTGTATGGACGGCGGCGGCGGATTGCGGGCAACTCCTGGTACGTCGTGTTGGATACCTCGCGCATCCGCCGCGCGGACAGCCGATGAGTAAAGACCACACCGCCGCTCGACTTCATCCCTGAAACAGCAAACCCTTCGGCTACCACCGCGGCGAGTTCATCCGCGACGTCGGGCGGAATCACCGCGAACCTGCCGCTGGAATCATTTGCGGGTTCGACGTACTGCGGCTCACGCTCGAAGATTTTGCCGCCGGGATACTTTCTGATTTCGTCCAGTGATACCTGCGAGTTGCGCGTCACGATCGCCACGAGGTCTTCGCTGGTTGGCGGATTAGTCATATCCAAAGGAACCCCGTCATAAACAATCGTGCGCCCCAAACGCCGGGCCAGCGCCCAGAAGACGTACCAGTCATCCACCACCTCGGAGCCGGGCGGCGGTTTGGCGACGCCGGGAGTGTATTGCGAAAACGGCACGTGGAAGAAAAGCGTTTCGTAATCCCGCGTGGTCGGCAGGTCGGCACGTTCATATTGCAGCCGTGGCGGCAGAATGTAATGCGACAGCCTGGCCGTGTTGCTCATGATCGGATCGATCGTGACCAGCAGTTCCAGGGAGCTTAACGCCTGCGTAACTTTGCGCTGATCGGGCAGCGAGTTGACCGGGTTGCCGCCGTCAACAATCAGCGCCTTTATCTGCCCCTTGCCGGGCTGCAGGATCTCGTCGGCCATGATACCGGCCATCATTTCGCCAAACAGCATCCCGACGCCGCGAATACGGCTTTTGTGGCCGCGCTCCCAGGAGCGGCGCGGCGCAATCACGCGGGCGCGTCGCGGTCTGCGCGGCACCAGCACGCCCGGATTCGGCACGCGCTCGCCGGCGCGCAAATACCTGCCGCACACCACATTGAGGCATTCGATCAGATGCTCAGCGAGGTTGGAATGCGCCGCCATGTCGGGCCCGGTTCCGGCGATCGCGGCGCCCCGCTTGGCGCTATGCGCGAAAAGTTCCGCCGCCTGCCGCAGCTCCCCCCGCGCCAGCCCCGCCCGCTGCTCCACGTAGTCCGGCGTGAAAGGATCGACCGCGCGGCGCAGCCCCTCAAGATTATCGACATAACGCGCGCAAAAATCCGCATCCTCCCATCCCTCGCATAAGATGATGCGCAACAGCCCGGCCGCGATCGCGGGATCCTCGCCCGGACGCGGCTGCAGGAACAGATCGGCATGGCGCGCGGTCTCTGTCAGGCGCGGATCGATCACGATGAGTTTCATGCCGCGGGCCTTGGCTTCTTTGGTCTGCCGAGCCACGTTGATGGTATCGAAACCCACACAGGAGATCGAAACCAAGGGGTTGGCGCCGAAGATCATCAGGACATCGGAATCATGAAACGGATGGTGTCCCGCGCCCCATACTCCAAGCCGTTCCACCGTCACCCATTTTGCGGATTGATCGACCGTCATGGTGGAGAAAAACGACGGCGAGCCAATCGCTTTGAGCCATTCCGGCAGCATGAAGTAGGCAGTCGAGTTGAGTCCGCTTTGCGTGCCGCGGAAGGCGGCGACCGCGTCGGGCCCGTCGCGCTCGATGATTTGCCGCAGCCGATCCGCGATTTCGTCCAGGGCCTGTTCCAGGGGGATGCGTCCGAAGCTCCCGTCGGACCCGCGCTTTAGCGGATGGAGCAGGCGCTGCGGACCGTTGTGCGCCGCCGGCGCTTGCAGGCCTTTGACGCAGACATAGCCGCCGCTGGCGGGATGATCCTTGTCCGCGCGAATCGCAGTGATACCGCCGCTGTCGTCCAGCGTGAGGACCGTGCCGCAGGCGCCGATGCAGATGCGGCAAAATGACTTTACTTCTGTGGTCCCCATGCTATCCCACCTTGTGCGCGCGCCAGCCGCGAACCCTTGCCGGGCGCGCGCGATAAGTTGAAAATCGCGAAGCGGGAAATGGCCGAAGCCGCTGGCCTGCGCTCCCGCTCACTTTGTCGAGGAGGTTGCGCCGATGTCAAGACCGCTGACCGTGGACTCCGACGGCCACATCCTGGAGCCGGCCGATTTGTGGGAACGCTATCTCGAACCCAAATACCGGGACCGGGCAATCCGGATCAAGCTCGATGACCGAGGACTCGAGTATATCGAGGTCAACGGCGCTCCCAGCTACATGGGAGGCGGTGTGCTGGGCGAAATGGGCGGCGCCTACCAGGACCCGGTCGAGCTGATGACGCCGGGCAAAGTCACCTACTGGCAAAGCGCGACGCGCACTCCAGGCGCGATCGATCCGCACGAACGGGTCAAGCAGATGGACGCCGAGGGCATCGATATCGCTCTGCTCTTTCCGACCATCGGCATTTGCTGGGAAGGGGCCTGCTCCGAACCGGAAATTTCGGCGGCATACTGCCGGGCATACAACAATTATCTGTTCGATTTCTGTTCCGCTCATCCCGATCGTTTGATCCCGATTGCTCACATCAACCTGTGCGACGTGAACCTGGCGGCGACGGAAGTGGAGCGCGTCAAAACCAAGGCCAAGGGCATCTTTATCACCCCGTTTCCAGGCAATCGCCGGCCCTTTGGCGACCGCTATTACGATCCGTTCTGGGCCGCCTGCGAGGCCGCGCGTCTGCCCGTTTCCAGTCACGTGCAGGTGCGGCCCGACTCGTTGGGCGCGGGCTTGCATATCCCCACCGATCGCGCCGAGGACAACCCGATCTGGTTCCAGGCCATGCAATTGCCGGTGGATTCCCTGATGGCGCTCAACTGCGTCTTCCAGGGCGGGGTCCTCGAGCGGTTCCCCACTCTGGATTACGTCATCCTGGAAGCCGGCTGCGGATGGTTGCCGGGGTGGCTGGATCGGGCCGACGGGAAATGGGAGATGTTCTCGTTCGCGACCAGGAGCAGGCGCCGCCCGAGCGAGGTTTTCCGCGAACGCTGCTGGATTTCCGCCGACGTCGATGAAAGCTGCATTCCCCTGGCGGCCAGCCTTATCGGCGCCAACCGGCTGATGTGGGCGACCGACTACCCGCACATCGACGCGCACAAGGATCCGATCAAGGAGTTGAACGAGCACATCGCGGAACTTGCCCCCGATCAGCAGGAATGGATCCTGGGCAAAACCGCCGCGCAACTCTACCGATTGTAGATGGCAGCCGCTTTGTTGAACCCGACAGGATATGCGGGAGGCAAATAATGAAGCTGGCAAACAAGGTGGCCTTGATTACCGGCGCTGGTTCCGGCCAAGGCAAGGCCGTGGCAATGCTGTTCGCGAGCGAAGGCGCCGCGGTCGCAGCGGTGGACATTGATCAGGCGGCGGCCAACGAGACCGCACGGGAGATTGCGCAGCGCGAAGGCAGAAGCTTTGGCTTTCGCGCCGACGTGTCGCAGGATAAGGACTGCGAAGCGATGGTGGCCGCTACCATCGAGCGTTTCGGTCAAATCGACGTGCTCTACAACAACGCCGGCATCGAAGGCGACATCAAGGCCGACCCGCTCAGCGTTGAGAACTTCGACCATGTGCTCGCGGTCAACTTGCGCGGAGCCTTTCTGGCCATGCACTACACCCTACCCCACATGGTCAAGCGGCGCACCGGCGCGGTGATCAACGTGTCCTCGATCGCTGCGATCACTGCGATCCCGGGCGGTCCCGGCTATGCGGTGTCCAAGGCCGGCCTGATCGCGCTGACCCGCGTCACCGGTGTCATGTACGCGCCGCATAATATTCGTATCAACTGCATAGTGCCCGGGCCCATCGATACGCCATTCTATCAGCGCACCACTGGCGCGGCGGCCACTTCTTCGGGCCAGATGTTCGTCGCGTCGCCGCTGGGCAGGCCGGGGCTGCCCGAAGAGATCGCCAAGGTGGCACTCTTCCTGGTCAGTGACGACGCATCCTTCGCGGTCGCGCGTCCCTTCGTAATCGACGGCGGTTGGACCACGGGCACGTTCTCCTGACCCGGATGCTCCGCCTGAGTTGCGACGGTGGATTCGGAGCGTCGCGAGAGGAAGCTGGATCATGAAACTGGCAGGCAAGGTGGCGCTGATTACCGGCGCCGGATCGGGTATGGGCAGGGCCGCGTCGTTGATCTTTGCGCGCGAGGGCGCAGCGGTCGCGGCCGTTGACGTGAACGAGGCGGCGGCCAACGAAACCGCACGGCAGGTCGCCGCGGAGGGCGGTGACAGCCTCGGCATTCGTGCCGACGTGTCAAACGACAAGGACGCCGAGGCGATGGTGGCGGCGGCGATCGCGCGCTTTGGGCGGCTCGACGTGCTTTACAACAACGCGGGTATCGAGGGGGAAGCAGCCTTCCTGGCTCAATTCAGCAACGAGGCCTTCGACCGCGTCATCGCGGTCAACCTTAGAGGCGTCTTCCTTGGAATGAAGGCGGCGCTCCCGCACATGGTCCAGCGCGGCGGTTCGATCATCAACACCGCCTCGATGGCGGCTACGGTCGCGCAAAAGGGTGGCGCCGCCTACTGCGCGGCCAAAGCCGGGGTGGTGGCGCTGACCAAAGTGGCGGCGCTTGAATACGCGCGCTACAACATCCGCGTAAACTGCATCTGCCCGGGCGCTGTCGAAACTCCAATGCTTGAGCGCCTCGCAAAACATCACGGTGCGAAGGCCGATCAGGTTTTCGCAAAAGTGGCCGCGGTGGGACGCGCAGCAGCCCCCGAAGAGATCGCGCGGGTCGCCTTGTTTCTGGCCAGCGATGATTCATCGTATGCCACCGGTTCAATGTTCCAGATCGACGGCGGCACGATGATTGGTTAGCGCTATAGGTTCGGCTACGGGCGAGAGCTTTCTCTTCCGTAGCGCCGGCCTCCGTGCCGGTTCTTTTTCTTTCGCATTAAACTGAACCAAAAAGCTTAGTTGACCCTGAAACGGTGCCGTCAGAATTTTTTCACAAGGACCCTCACCCGCGCGGCGTTGTCTGCGACCGCGGCCGCGCCGCCTCTCCCGTCAAGCGGGAGAGGGGGAAAGAGCGATCGCTCCGATACCGCCGGGACTCACTAATGGTTTCAGTTCAAGCCTACGTCAGCATGATCCGGCCCGCGTCGACCACCAGCGTCTGGCCGGTCATTAGCGCGCTGTCGTCGGAGGCCAGGAACACCGCGGTCCCGGCCAGATCGGTGGGCTGCAGATCGCGCCGCAGCGCGGTCTGATTGCGGAAGTACGCGATCATGTCCTCGGGCATCAGTTTCAAAGTCGCATCGGTCAGCACCACACCCGGAGCGATGCCGTTGACGCGGATGTTGTACTGCCCTAGGCTCTGCGCCATCCAGCGGGTCAGAAAAGTGACCGCCGATTTGGACAGGCTGTAAAACTCGATCGGAACCGTGTCGAGTTCGGCCAGGTAAGGAGTGTTTTGCGGCCATGCGGCGACTGACGCTATGTTGATGATGGAGCCGCGCCGGTTCGCCTTCATGAAGGGGAACACCGAGCGCGCGGCGATGACGATGCCGAACACGTTGATGTCCATCACTTTGCGGCCGTATTCGAGGCTCTGATTGGTCGCCTCGTAGTCGAAGTAGGTCGCGGCGTTGTTGAGCAGCACGTCCACCGGTCCGAACCGCTCCGCCGCTTTCTTCGCAACCTGGTTCATCTGCTCCTGGTCGGTCACATCGGCCCGCAGCGCCATCGCCTTGCCGCCCGCCCCTGTAATCTCTGCTTCAACCTGCCGGGCGGCCTCTTCACGGATATCGGCGATCACCACCGCGGCGCCTTCGCGCGCATACCGCAACGCATACTCCCGGCCGATCCCCTGCGAAGCGCCCGTGATCATCGCAACTTTGCTTTGCAGTTTCATCTTGCACCTCGAAATTCGTTAGCGGCTTATGCGGCCCCCGAGTTTGGGACGGGTGCGCTCTATTCTCGACCGCTAGCCACTTTCGTCCGCTGCTTGAGCCGCGGTTTTACTTCCTTGGCGAGCAGTTCGATCGAGCGCATGATCTTGTCGTGCGGCGTGGTGTACATCTGCATGAACAGCAGCGCTTCATCAACGCCGGCGTCGGTCAGATAATCGAGCACTTTCACACAGGTGTCGGGGCTACCGATACAGGCCCCGCCCGCCTTGACGATGTCCTCCATCGCAATCTGCTCGAACATCTTGAATTTGAGCTTGTTGTCCTCCATCTGCCATTTGTAGGTTTCTGGAATCTTGCCGTCGATCCAAGGCGAGAAGATTATCCTGGTGTCCTCCACGTAGCGCTTCACGTTGGGACCCTGTATTGCCAGCGCCTCCTCGTCGGTGGGGCAGCACAGGGTAAACGTCAGCAGCGCGAACTTGGGATTGATGAACTTGCCGATAGGCGTGGCTTCCTTGAGTTTCTCCCGGTACTTGCGCACGAACTCGTTGGATTGGCCTTGCCCAACTCCAAACGCCAGCACACCCAGGCCGTGCTTGCCGGCGAATTCGACCGTGGAGGGCTGATTGCACGCCACCCACATCGGCGGATGCGGTTTCTGCACGGGTTTGGGCTCAATCGGGCGTTCGGGAATCTGCAGCAGTGGGCTGTTCCATGAAAAGCGCCGCTCGGTCCACATCGCGGGCAGGGCGCGCAAGGTCTCCTCCCATTGCGGCCGCGTCGCATCAGGATCGATATGAAACGCGCTTAGCTCGGCGTCCGTCGTGGAGCGGCCGCCGCCGAACTCGACCCGCCCGTTGGAGAGCAGGTCCAGCACGGCAATCCGTTCCGCGACCCGCACCGGATGATTGATCGAGAAGGGCAGCAGCACGATGCCGTGGCCCAGGCGGATATTGCGCGTGCGCGCGGCCAGATGCGACAGCATCAATTCCGGCGAAACACAGAAGGACAGGAACGGCAAAAAATGATGCTCGACGAACCACACCGTCCGGTAGCCCAGTTCGTCGGCCAGCATTACTTGCTCGATGCATTGGTCGTAGCACCGTTTGATACCCGCTTCGGACATGTCGGCAGTTTCAATCTCGAAAAAGAGACTAAGATCCATCTGCTTTCCTCATCCAGCGGTTGCGCTCGATGCGATCCGTTATGCGGCGGTACCTGCTTATTACCCGTCAGGCATAGCGCCATCTTGTTTGCTGTTCAACCAAACAATGCTACCTAATCGAGGGCGCGGGGAAATCTCTAACTTTCTCATCGGCTGTCCAAGGCGGAGGAAGTCATGGCCGCACGATTACAGGATAAGATTTGTCTCATCACCGGAGGCGCTTCGGGCATTGGCAGAGCGGCGGCATTGGCTTTCGCGCGTGAGGGAGCGATCCTGACCGTCGCCGACATCTCCGCCGGCGGGGAAGAAACCGTTCGTGTGGCGCAAAACGCGGGCGGACGTGCGGCGTTCACGCGCTGCGACATCTCGGCACCATCCGAGGTGGAAGCTCTAATCGCCGGGATCGTCGCCCAGCATGGCCGCTTGGATTGCGCCTTCAACAACGCCGGAATCGAGGGGCCGCTGGTGCCGATGGCCGAGGTCTCCGAGGAGCTTTGGGACAGCATCATAAAGGTTGATCTCCGGGGCGTGTGGCTGTGCCTGAAACATGAGGTCAGACAGATGTTGGGCCAGGGTCATGGCGCGATCGTCAATACCAGTTCCACCGCGGGGATTTGCGGCACGCCGGGCTACAGTCCCTACACGGCAGCCAAGCACGGGGTGGTCGGACTCACGAGGAGCGTGGCGCTGCAGTGCGCCAGATCCGGCATCCGGGTCAACGCGATTTGTCCGGGGCTGACGGATACACCGATGATGGATCGGATCCTCGGTGGCGACCCCGAAATGGAGAAGCTGTTCGTGGCCGGCACGCCGATCGGACGCAAGGCGCGGCCCGAGGAAATCGCGGCAGCCGCGGTATGGCTGTGCTCCGAGGACGCGTCGTTTGTAACCGGCGCGATAATGGCCGTGGATGGCGGCGTGTTCGCGCAATGAGCCTGGTGGGCTGCGAAACAATCATTTGAGCCGCGACCGTCAGGGAGCGGTCAGGCGTGCGTTTAAGCCGAACTGGCTGCGTGGGACCGGCTTTCCAGCCGGTCGTTCTTTTTCAGATTAACTGAAAGATCAAAATGACAGGCTAGAAGCCTGTCCCACGCAGCCAGTGGATTTCCCAATTAAAACACCGCCAGCGGGTTGACTGGTGAGGCGGTGCCTCGCTTCAGCAACAGGGGGGCCATCACGAACTGGAACGCGTAGCGGCCTGCTCGCGCACATTGCTGGGACAGCGCTTCCAGGTCCGCATTGTCGATCAGGTGGATTCCCATCACGACCAAGGTCCCGATGTGAATCGGCAGCCCGATGTCGTCGTACCCGCTGGGTATCACATCGCTGGTGCCGTCGCAGCCAAGAATCGCAATCTTGCGCTCGTGGATCCACGGCAGGCAACTGGCGTCAAGCCCGGCCATGTCGATCATCCCTCTGGTCGGCGGCTCCCAACCGCGCTTGGCCGCACGCCGCTTTGGGCGCGCGGTTCGAATCAGCAGCACGTCGCCCTCTTCCACCCGCACCCCGTGGTCCTTTTCCGCCGCCTCCAAATCTTCGGGAAAGATATGATGGCCCGGTTCAAACCATTCCACGCCCTTGATCTTGGCGATGTCCAACAGCACGCCGCGGCTCACCACGCCGCCACTGACGACCTCGATCGAGCACTTTTTGGCGCCGTGAGAGCCAACTTCGGCGGCGTCAAAGCCGTTGTACATCTTGCCTTGCCAAAAGATATGGCACAGCGCGTCGAGATGGGTGGTGGCAAAGCCGTGCGGCGAGATCGCGAAGTAGTCGGCCACCCCGGCCATCGATTGGCGCGGCGAGTCCGTTCCGGCCTGCATCATCAGGTGAGTGACCGGAGTCGGGTTGTCGTTGGCCGTTAGCGTCGCCAGCGGCAGCGACATTGAAATCATCTCACCGGTTTTGACCAGTGCGGCGGCGGCGGCGCGTTTGGCGTCGGTGATGAAATTGAGCGCGCCGCGCTCGTCATCCTTGCCCCACCTTCCCCAGTTGCTGAGTTTCTCAAACAGGCCCATTACTTCGGCGGAGGTTAAACGCTGTGCCACTTGATTTTCCTTTCGGCGATCGGGTTGAGCGGCATTTTCGCCGCGAATTTTGCCCGTCAGTTGATCCGCTGGGAGCGCAGCACCCGGCCGGGCAGGGCGCCGGTATGCTGGCGATGCTCATACAGCACCTCCCCGTTGACGATCGTGTATTCAATACCATTGGCCGGCACCACGAAGCGCTCGCCGCTGCCCGGCAGGTCGCTGACCAGTTTCTGGCGTCCGGCCGGCCCCACCGTGTCGAAGTCAAAGATGGTCACGTCAGCCGCCATCCCGGGGGCCAGACGCCCGCGGCCGACGATGCCGAACAGGTCGGCGGGCTCCGAGGTGATGCGCTTTATGGCATGCTCCAGCGTCAGTGCCTGCTTGTCGCGGACCCAATGGCCAAGCAGATAGGTGGGATAGCCGGCCTCGCAATGCGAATTGACGTGCGCGCCGCCGTCGGACAGCCCGATCATGGTGCGGGGATCGCCGATCAGCTCGTGAATCCGATCCTCATCAGGCGGAATCATGGTGAAGCGCGTGGCGAGGTCATCCTCCAACGCGACATCAAGGAAAGTATCGACCGGGTCCTTGCCGCGCAGGCGCGCGATCTGATCGATGGTCATCCCTTCGAGCAGCTTGAGTTCCTCGTGCCGGGCTTCATCGACGGTGATTCGACTCATGTCGAGCTTGAAGCGTTTGAAGGTCTTGAGTTCCTCGCGGAAGGCGTTGCGGAACTCGACGCTGGCGTAAATCGTCTTCTGCTGCTCAGGGGTCTGGTTGAAGACCGGGCGCCACGTTTGCATGGCGGCGAAAATTCCCGGAGCACGCAGGTTGATGCTGACGATAATCGGCACCGCGCTGACCTGCGGAATACCGCCGCGCTTGATCAGCGGTTCGGCCTTCCTGAGCGTCTCGAGGTGACCGTCCTTGCCGCGGATCGAAACCAACAGCCACGTGACGGGGCGCTGCGCCGCCGTGAGCAAATCGTCGAGCAGTTGGTACTCCTCGTCGGTCAAAAGCCCGATGGTCTTGGTCAGCGCGATTTCGATTGCGCCGCGGCCGAGTTCCTTCAGCACCCCGGCGTATGCCATCAACTCGTCGTGGCTGGCCAGGCGGCATGCCAGCGGGCGGGCCTGATAACCGATATGGTTCGAGAATGTAGTAGTCGAAAAGCCGAACGCGCCGGCCGCGATCGCGTCATGCAGCAGACTTCTGATGCGCTCCAGTTCATCGGGCCGCGCCGCCCGGTCCATCAACTCCTCGCCCATCACGAAATGGCGAAACGGGGTCAACGGGGCCAGAAAGCAAAGGTTGATACCGCATTTGCGCCGCGCGGCAGCGTCCATGAAATCGCCAAAGCCAATCCAGTCCCAACTTATCCCCCTGGACAGCGCGTCGAAGGGAATTCCTTCCACGTTGACCAGGTCCCAGGACGCGATCTCGCGCACCTCCGGTTTGCACGGCGCTATACCGACTCCGCAGTTGCCCATGATCACGGAGGTCACGCCGTGCCACGAGGTGGAGGTAACCAGCGGATCCCAGCAGATCTGAGCATCGTGATGGGTGTGCGGGTCGACGAAACCGGGCGCCACAATCAAATCGCCGGCGTCGATCACGCGCTGCGCGCCATCACGGATCTGGCCAATCTCCGCTATCCGTCCCTCGGTAATCGCAACGTCGGCGCGGACCGCCGGAGCGCCCGTTCCATCAACCACGGTGCCGTTTTTGATCAGCAGGTCATAACTCATGGTACATCTCCTGGCGTAAGGGTAGCGGCGCAACCACGGCGAAGTTGCGCTGAACTTCATCTAATACAATTCAGCGCAATTCTCAAAGACGAGCAGGCAACTGAGCGCAGGTCGCTGCAGGCGGCTCAGTCAACGGGAGCGGTTGCGACTTTTTGTCCGGCCTCTCTCCAGCCTGTGATTCCGTCGCTCATCACGTAGACGTTTTTATAACCGGCTGCGACCGCCCGCCGGGCGGCACCGTGGGAGGCCATTCAAAGCGTGTCGTGGCAGTAGAAGACCAGCGGAGTGTTCTTATCCGGCGGCAGTTCCGTGGCGACGTCGTAGTGGCTGGAGGATGACAGCAAATGGGCTCCGGGGATGATCCCCTCGCTGGCGCGGACATCAAGCGGATTGGCGTCGAAAACCATCACCTTGGAGCCGGGCTTCGCCATCATCGCGGCCAGATCGGAAACGTGAATAACCTTGAAGCCGTGATCACCTTCGACCTTGGACAGCAAATCGCCGATGCTCAACGACTGGGCCGGAGCGCTCAGTCCAAGGGACGCGACAAGAATTGCGGCTGCGATTATTCCGGCTTTTCGCATGGTCTGCCTCGTGGGGCTCAAGTGCACCACCATTAAATGCTAGGCCATTCGCATCGCCAAGCCAACTCATACGCCGACGCCGGCACCGAAGCCGGCGCTACGAAAGTACGTCACACGCGGATGCAGATCTTGCCGAAATGTTTGCCGCTGGCGAGGTAATCCAGCGCCGCGGCGGCCTCGTCGAACTGGAAGACGCGGTCGATTATCGGGTGCATCCGGTTCACGCTGATGGCGCGGTTCATGTCCTCGAACATCTCGCGCGAGCCCACCCGGATACCAACGACATGCGTGGCGCGGAAGAGTATCCCTAACGGGTTGATCTCCCCGCCCATGCCGGTGAGCAGACCGATGACGGTGATGAAACCGCCGGCCGCTATAGCTTGCAGCGCGCGGACCAGGGTCCCGGCGCCGCCGACGTCCAGTATATGATCGGCGCCCGCCCCTCCGGTCAGCTCCATCACGCGCTTGTCCCACTCGGGCGTGGTCTTGTAGTTGATGACCTCGGCCGCGCCCAGTTCGCGCAGTCGCGCGACTTTGCTCTCAGTGCCGGTGGTGGCAATTACGCGCGCACCGCACAAGCGGGCGAACTGAAGCCCGAAGATCGAAACGCCGCCGGTGCCCTGAATTACAACCGTATCGCTGGCCGCGACGTGGCCGATCGGAACCAATGCGTTCCATGCGGTCACCGCGGCGCAGGGAAGCGAAGCAGCCTCCTCGTAGGAGAGATGTTCAGGAATATGGACCACCGCGCTTTCGTGCATCACGGCATATTCCCGCAGCATCCCGTCGGTCGTTCCTCCGCCAAGGGAGGAATCCGCCGTCCCGGGACGCGGTCGGCCGGAGATCCACGCCGGCATGAAGATGGCGGCTACGCGGTCGCCGGTGCGCACCCGCGCAACGCCCGTGCCCACCTCGGCCACGTCACCGGCGCCGTCGGAGAGCGGAATCAGTCGGGGCTTGACGGACGCCCCGATCCCTCCCTTGACGGTCAGCAGGTCGCGGTAATTGAGCGAGGTCGCTTTGACCCGGATCAGAACCTCGCCGGGGCCGGGTGTGGGTTTGGGCCGGTCGACCAGGGCCAGACGGCCGGTACCGGCGTCGTTCTTAATCTCGTATGCTTTCATTTTGACCTCTGCGGAAGCTTTCTGTCATGCCACGGACCCAAGCCACCTGAATCAAGGACAGATTACCGCACCATTGCACCGGTTCAATCCCGGCGCGCTCCGGCGGGATTGAGCCCGGCCGACCGCTGCGGCCTTAAATGGAGCGTTAACCGCATGTGATATCCTGGGATTCCCGGCCCGGACCGCGAGGCAAGGGGTTGCATCGCAAGCTGGCTTAAGGTTGATTGAAACAAGTGAAGAACTGATTGTCGGAGGTTTGCCAACTACGCGAACCTGCGACCGGTTGCCAGCCGCGTTCAGACGCGAAAGCATTTGGGTATGGTTGAAAAAACGATTGTCTTAACGGGTATCTCGGCCAACTCGATCGAGGACGCGGTGCAACTGGCGGTCACGCGCGCCAGCGTAACGATCACCGGGATCCATCGCGCCCAAGTGACCAACGTCGAAGCGGAAATTGAGGACAAGCGGATCGCCAAGTGGAAGGTGACCGTAAAGTGTACCTTCAAGGTGACCGAGTCACTGCACGAATGATCCGGCTCTCAGGCTTCAGGCCTGGGGGAGCCGATTCGACCGACGATCAGAACGGAAATTTGTTTGTACCCGCTTTTCGCATCGACCACGGGACTGAGTCGGGGTCTGGAATGCGGCGGGCGTAACCCACTGCGGCGCGGAGCTTCTCTCCAAGGGAGGACAGCGCGGGTGACGTGGCGGGTGCGGGTCAGGCGGCATTGAGCCGACCCAGCATCCTGGCGAGGCCCAAAACGATGAGTTCGAAAATTGTCGAAGTACATCCGGGAATTTACGAGATCTTCCTCCCGCTCCCGGCGCGTCCCACTATAATCAACGTCTGGCTGTTCGATTGTCACGGCTCGTGGGCGTTGATCGATACGGGAATGAACCTGCCCGACAGCATCCAGACGCTGGAGGAAACTCTGGCAAGCCTGGGCATCAAGATCGAGGACATCGACGTCCTGATGGGAACCCACCACCATCCCGACCATTTCGGGGCGTCGGCGGAAATCAAGCGGCGCAGTGGCGCGCAGGTCTACCTGCATCAATTGGAGCAGGAAAAGGTGGCGCGGGTTTTGAGCATGGCGACGATGTCGCACCGTCCTCCTGAAGCGCTGCATTTCTTCGAACGCAACGGTGTCCCGCCTGCCAATTACGAAGGGATGCGGCCCGCGTTTTACAGCAATGGGGCTTACGTTCCGATCGAAAAACCCGACCAGTACCTGAATGATGGCGACGTGATCCAGGTCGGGGACCGGCGCTTTGAAGTGATTTGGACACCCGGCCACTCGCCCGGACACGCGGTCATTTACCTGCCCGATATCAAGGTGATGGTAGTCGGGGACCACCTGCTGCCTCGGATCACCCCGCACGTCGGCATCTATCCTGACAGCACGCCGGACCCGCTTGGCGATTTCATCAACTCACACGTCAAGGTGCAGAAGTACGACGTCGACCTGGTCCTACCTGCGCATGGCGGGACGTTCCACGACCATCGCCATCGCGCCAAGCAGATAATTGAGCATCATCGCTATCGCGAGGAGGAGATGCTCGACCTGCTCAAGCATCAGTCGATGACCGCCTGGGATGTGGCGCGGGAGGTGTTCGGCGACCAGGAAAGGCCCTTCGCGCAATGGATGGCGGCTACGTTTGAAACCCTGGCGCACCTCGAGCATGCCTATTTGGAAGGCCGCACGCGCAAGTTTGAGCGGGACGACAAGGTCGTTTTCCAGACCGCTTGAGGCTTGAGCAGGCTCAATCCCCAAAATCCTGCGCTCCCTTTTGCGATGCCGGAGCAAGGGGTTCAACACTTTCCTGGTCTTTCGCCACCCACGGGTCTGCCGTAGCGCCGGCCTCCGTGCCGGTTCTTTTTCTTGGACTCAACGACATTTCGTATACTCCGGGCCAGCCAGTGCAGAGAAAAAAGCCGGAACGGAGGCCGGCGCTACAGCAGAGTGAGTACGGATCCTGGTACTACTGACCCGTAGGACGGCCCGCGTCCATGGCGGCAGGGACGCCCGCCCTACTGTTCCGACGATGGAAAAGAGCGGCGGTAGACGAAAAAATGGGGCAGGCTGAGAAGCCTACCCCATTTCACGGCGGTAACAGAGCCCGCCGATTATTGATCCAAGCCTTACGCCTGATGAGCCAGACGGTTGCGCCGGCGAACGGTAGGGGCGCTGATTCGGCGCGGCCTTACGACCGGTGAGCGCCGGGCCAAAGGACGCCGGATCACACCACTTTGCTGCTCGGCGCGCCACCTCAGCAATTCGTTGCGCAGGAACTCGGGTTCGATGCCGAGCGCCTCACACACCATATTGAACGAAAAGGGACCTTCGCCGCCGTTGCCGCACAGCCATTCCTCGGCCTCCTGGAACAGACGCTTGCGCCTGCCAGTGGTGGCGCCGGCGTTATTCTGGAAGCAGCGCAAAGCGTCCTCCAGAATTGCCATCATCAGCCGTTTTATCGGCGTGAATTCGTCATTTTCCTGGCGCCGTCCGTCATAAAACTGGGACGGAGTCATGATTTCGGGGACAAAGAGCGAACCTAACACACCATTTTCCTGGGTCATTTTTCGACCGCCGCTTTCAGCGAATTGCAAAGTATCAAAGCAAGATTCGTTCCATCTATGTATAGCGCAATCTTAAAGGGTCTTTAATACCGTCGCCGTCGAATCTTTGGCTTTTTGCGAATCTCCTCGGAATACCCTTGTAGCCTGGGTTCGAGTGCAAGTGCCTTCACTCAAGGGGCTGGATGAAATTCCGAGCCTCCAAAACGACCATTTTAACTCGACCGCATCGCCGGAAGCCCTGTCCTGACCGAAACAGACCGATTCGCGACCTGCGAATCAAAAACCCCCAGCGACATTTTGCGAACCAGAATGGCTGGCTGGATGCACCCTAACGCGACAGCTACGACTGTGGGTGAGGCTGAAAACTAGTCACCCTGAAGACAGGGTACCCTATAGCGACAGCTGAGTCATTCGAGGTTGAAGCGACTCAGGGCTTAGAAGGGAGGCCTTCGGGGCCCGAGGGTTGCGAAGGGGGGGGACGCATCCTCAGTCTGGCCGTCAGCCTCCCATCTAAGCCCTGATGGAGAGGATTCTATAACCTTACTTATTCAGGAACAAATCCGAGTCACTCGATTAATACCGTTCGGAATCGAAGATGTCAACCACTTTTCCACCTTTGATTAAATTCGTGCAACTGAATTCAGCGATCACTGACGGGGCCCCGACTCACCACCGCCCTGCCCCATCGGTCCCACGTTGCGCTCCGCCAGTTTGAAAGTCAGTACATCAAAAAGGCAGACGGCGCGTTGATCCAGAGCTTCCAGCAGAGTCTGCTTTTCCAGCGGGCTCAGGTCCAGATGAAAGCACAGAAAGTTGACCAGTTGGGCCCCGCGCAGTCCACGCTCCTCGACCACGGTGCGCCAGGCTTCCTTCGCGGGCTCTCCGATATACGAGACCAGCAGTTCGCGCAGATGACTCATCGACTGATCGCTCATTTGCAAGCTCTCGGGCGCCACCGCGCAACCTTCAACCTCAGCCAGCCGATATGAGCGGTCGCGAATTTCACGGACCACTTTGAACTCGCTCAGCCCCTGCAAAACCAGGTTGTAGCGTCCGTCGGGCATCCTGACCAGCCGCTCGATTCGGCCCTCGCAGCCCACAGTATAGATGTCGGGATAAGCGTAATAGTCGCGCTCCCAGTCGCCCTTTAACAGCATCATTCCGATGATCCGCTCACCTTCGGCGATATCGGCAATCATTTCCCGATAACGGGGTTCAAAAATATGCAAAGGTACATCTGTATGCGGAAATAAGACCAGATTGGGCAGCGGGAAGAGCGGGATTATACGATTCATAGCTCTTATTACCCGTTTCGAAATTCCTTCACGAGATGGCCGGAATCCCGCTGCCGCATTTTATCTCAGGCCAACAGGCCGGTCGCTGGCTCGCATCCTAGCACCTTTGGACGCCGCTTCAAGCGCTGCGATGGCGCATCGCCGCTGGTGAGCGAGTGCAATTAAAAGAGCCGGCGATGGCGCAGGGAAGGCAGTTCGCGCCGCACCCGTTCCAGTTCGTCGAAGTCCAAAGGCGCCACAATCACCTCTTCTCCAAGACTGGAGGCACGCGCCAGCACCCGGCCCCAAGGATCGACTATCATTGAATTACCATAGTCGCTGAAACCATGAACATTGGGACCGAACTGGCCTGGGGCGATCACAAAGACCTGGTTCTCGATCGCGCGCGCCCGCACCAGGACCTCCCAATGCGCCTCTCCCGTCAGATAAGTGAAGGCGCTGGGGATCGTCACCACAGTGGCGCCGCGGTGCGCGAGTTGGCGATACAACTCGGGAAAACGCAAATCATAGCAAACGCTTAGGCCAATGGTTGCCGCCTCGGCGGGCACACAAATCACTTCGCCGCCCGCAACCTTGGCATCCGATTCACGGGCGCTCACTTTGCCGGTCAACTCGACGTCGAATAGATGGATCTTGCGGTAGACGCCCATCACCCCGCCGTCGGGACCCAACAGGACCGAGGTGTTATAGGCCTTGGTCTGGCCGGGTATGCGCTCGGTAATCGAGCCCGCCACCAGGAATAGACGCAACTCGCGCGCCAGCCGCGCCATCGCGCTGAGCGTATCTCCGCCGAGGTCTTCCGCAGCCGCCGCCTGCTCCACTCTGCGTCCGCGCCAGTTGAACACTTCGGGCAGCACGACAATAGCGGCCTCGCGCGCCGCCGCTTCGCGGATTAAACGTTCGGCGAGCGCCAGATTGCGCTCTTTATCGGGACCCGACCTCATTTGCACCGCCGCGGCCAGCACGTTCATGGCTCCAAATCCCCGCTAATAACGCGCCACCGTGGGATCGACGCTGACGGACCACGCGTCAATTCCACCGGTAAGGTTGAAAACCATCTCGAAACCGATGCTGGACAAATAGCCCGCCACCTGGGCGCTGCGGATACCGTGATGACAGACCACAACGACCTCGCGCTCGGGATCCAGATCCGCTAACCGCGAGGGTATTTCTCCCATCGGGATATGAACGGCATGCGGAAAAGGCGCCAGCGCCACCTCTTCCATTTCCCGGACATCAAGGATAAGTGGACTGTCGCCGCGGTCCATCCGCGCTTTCAGTTCGCGCGGGAAAATATCACCTGGTTGAGCCATCGCGTTTGCCGATCCAAATGAGAGTTGAGCTGCGCCAAATGCGGGTTGCGCCGCACCCTGCCTCAGGATATCTCAATTCTTAACCGATTTTAACTGTGCGTGCGGCCGGCAGGGTGCGGAAAAAGTGATTCCGCAGTCCTGCTTGCGCTAAGGAAATATTGCCGGTGCCGGTGTTCGACCCGCAAGATATAGCGCTGATGGAGGCCGCGCTGGAGGATGCGCGCGCGGCACAGGCCGAGGACGAAGTCCCGGTTGGCGCGTTGGTGGCGCTGGAGGGGCAAATCATTGCCCGCGCCCATAACCGGCCGATTGCTCTTTGCGATCCGACGGCACATGCCGAAATGTTGGCGCTGCGCGCTGCCGGCGCCGCCTTGAAGACCTATCGCCTTGCGGGTGCCACGATGTATGTGACGTTGGAGCCGTGCACGATGTGCATCGGAGCGATGATCAATGCGCGCATCGCGCGGCTGATGTTTGGCGCCCGCGATCCCAAGGCAGGTGCCGCCGGCTCGGTCTACGACATCGGGCGCGACGGCCGGCTCAACCACCGGATCGAAATTTATCCCGGACTGCAGGAGATAAGGTGCGCGGAGATTCTGAGCCGATTCTTTTCCCAGCGACGCGGCGGGTAGGCTCGGCCTGATTGCGCCGCGCCGCGATGCGCGCTACACCATCAGACCAGATAGACGATGCCCAGCGAAAAAGCGAAGGAAAACAAGGCGCTGGTCGCGATTTGCGCGGCCTGCCAAAAGAGCTTTTCAACCGAAGTCATGGTCAGCCTGAGCGGGCGCGACAACGGCCGTCCCCGGCTGTATTCGGTCTGCGTTACATGCGCGGACCAAGGATGGCGCCCGCCGGGTTTCACCGGCCTTTACCGCTCACGGCCAACGTGAGCAGATGTGGGCTCAGGTTCGGGTATCACCAGGATCATTCGCCTTATGCCCGGATCCGGATGACGCAAGTCCGCCCGTCGACCTTTTAGATATCGCTCCCGCCCCATTTTGAGAAACTATTCCTTTGTCCTCTCTGCTTTCCCAAATTTACGAACCGCCGCCGCCAGGCATCTTAAGGCTTTTGGTGTGCCCCCTCTACTTTCTCGCCAGCCAAATCCCTGATATTACAGGGAATTAGCAGGGAAACATTCCCCGATTTCGGCCATTGCCAAGCCACAACACGGCCTAAGTCCACGACTTTGCAGTGGTTTTCTCGCAAATCCCTACGCGGCAGAACAGGGAATTTATTCATTGCCCGGAACACGGATGGGTGGGAGCAGCGAAGTTTTGCTGCTCGGGAAATGGCGCTAATCGGGGGGTTATCCGGGCCACAGGGGCGAGGGTTTTCAGCTTCGAAGATCAGGTGATCAACGACAATTAAATTGGCCTGCGCATTGACTCACGATTTTAGTTACCCGGACGTTGCCGGTTGCCTCACCTAAATTGCTACCCATCAGCGGCAGGGCTGAAGGGTGGCCCTAAAGATGGCGAGGCAACTGAGCATG
>DASZGF010000053.1:0-1575 GCA_035939115.1 Binataceae bacterium (SeqCode) | reverse complement strand
AACATTCATGGGCGCGCCGATGCGCCGCACCCGCTCTGGCTGGCTGCGCCCACGCGGTGAGCGGTCACGTAGCCGCTGTCCACATTGGTTCATTTTTGCGTCGCGGAAATCCTGACCCGCGCATGTCTCTTGTGGGTCATTAGTTTGCATTACCGCATTGCAACATTGACAGCTGCTTCACCTCAATCAGCAGACACTACCAACACGCATGCGCCCGGCCGTTGCGGGTAACGAGGGTAAAGACCGGATCGGCCGCACCGGTGATTCCGGCGGCACCGCCACACCTGGGCGCCAATTAGCCGTAGCGCCCTTCGACCGACCCCAATCCTCTTCGGCTTCGCGACGCAATTTGGGCCGCCGCCCTGCAGATGCTCGCTGAGCTCGATGCCTGACTTGGCCCCGCGGAGCAGCTTTGCCGGAGTGGCTTTCCGGACCTCAATCGGCTCACGGCGGAGATCGCGGCCGCCCCGATGGAGGAGATCGAAGGACATAGAGGAAGGCCTCCGCCCTAACCTGGGGCGAAATTTGGGTGGCGTGCCGAAGTTGACCGTGAAGCCCTCTGGGTCCATCAGGCGCGGTATGCACGTCGCGGATCACGTGCGCCGCTTCCCGTGGCGGCATCGGATCCTCGCAGAAATTGGCGCGCCACTTGCAGCTGCTCTCGCCGGCGTCCTGCGTTCCTTGGTAGCGTTTGTCGGCCATTGTCGATCCTCAGCCGTGTGGCGACGCTGACCAGCGGATCGCCGCCCAGACGAGGAGAAAATCGCGCGCCAAGCGGGGCCTCCAAGGTGCGGGAAGCGTCGAAAATAACTGTTATGATTCAAAGGTCCGAAATCGCCCGGACCTTGGAGCTAAGTCATTGATTTATCTAGCTGATGGTACCTCACCCAGCTGTACCAGCGCCAGCCTGTTCACGCTTGGCGAGTTGCAACGAACCGCGCAGCCGCTTTCAGGATGTCGGCGCTCCTTCCGAACGCTTCGAGCGCAGTCTGCGCGTTCGCAACGAGAGTCGCGAGCCGTCCCCTTGCTGAAATGGGGCCGAGCACGCCGACGAGGGTAGCCTTATGGGCGGCCGCATCCTTACCCGTTGCTTTCCCCACCGTTGTCGGGTCGCCCTCAATGTCGAGGAGATCGTCAGCGATTTGGAAAGCCTCGCCCACGGCCGAACCATACCGGGCGAGCGCAGCACGCTGGGATGGATCGGCTTTGCCCAGCATGGCGCCTGCAACACAGGCAAACCGGAGTAGTGCGCCGGTCTTCATGGCCTGCATCGTGCGGACCTCCTGCTCCTCCAACCCTTTCGCTACCACCTCGAAGCGTCCTTCCGCCGCGAGGTCCAACATCTGCCCACCCACCATGCCGCCAAGTCCGGCAGCTCGCGCCAGAGCGTTCACAAGTTGCAGGCGCACGTGCGCCTCGGGATGAGTGTCCGGACGGGAGAGCACGTCAAAGGCGAAGGTGAGCAGCCCATCTCCGGCAAGGACGGCGGTCGCTTCGTCAAACGCCTTATGTGCTGTTGGACGACCGCGCCTCAGCGCGTCGTCGTCCATGGACGGCAGATCATCGTGCACCAAC
>DASZGF010000052.1:0-2207 GCA_035939115.1 Binataceae bacterium (SeqCode) | reverse complement strand
CATGATGGCGACGAGCACGGTGCCGACCGCGACCTCGGGGCCGTCCTGCCCGGCCTGGAAGTTGAAGCCTTGTGAGAACTTCAGCAGTGTGCCGACGATCACTCGTGGCGCGACAGCGCTGCCGTAGGCCTCGAACGGGTTCGAGTATGGGTGCTCCGGGGACTACGGGATTCACGCATTTTGCCTAGCCATTGCAATAGCATAACCGGCTGCCATGGCTTCGAGTTTGTTCCAACCAGCTCGCATGGTCTTTGGACCTGGCTTCTTATAATAGCAATTCCATCCTCCGAGACGGGCGGCGATCCAAGAGAGCCAAGCAAGAGAACGTGGCGGATGGGGATTTTTTTGGCGAGCTGTTTTACCTTCAAGCGTCGGGCCGATGGCTTCGGCCGCGGTGACGAGATCTTGATCGGCGACATCGGAGGCGGGGCGCGGGCTTCCGTCCCTCGCATCAACAAGTTGGATCGTGCGCGCTGCGGCGATCAGCGCGATGGCGGCCAGCTTGAACAAGCGCGAAGCCTCCTGGACTTGGGTCTCTTCCAGACGCAATCCATCAGATTTCATCGAGCGGAAGACCTGCTCAATTCTCCACCTCAGCCGGTAGAGGCGCACGATGTCCTGTGCGGCGGCGAATTCGTCAGCGGTCCCACAGACCGGCAATGTGGTGAGCAGTCGCCAGATGATCGGCGTGTGGCCTTTAGGTGGATGTATCTCGCTGACCTCAACATAGGTGAGCGTGACAGTTGCGGGATCGGCCGGATCCGCGCCGTTGCGCGGCTTGGCAATACACACGCGTCCCGCCTTCACACCCACGCAGGCGACGCGCGCCGCCTCGCCGGGTCGATGCGGCGGAACCTTGATCTCCATGGTGCCGAGTTCGCGCCAATCGGAGGGCGCTGCGAATAGATATTCATCATTGTAAAGCCGGCGATTTTGGGCCGCTCGCACAATCAATTCTGCTCCCGGCGGAGTGCGACAAAACTGGGAATAGATGTCACTTTCTCGATCCCCGACGATGATCAATTGCGCGGTCTCATAAAGCTGCTTGCCCGCAACCGTCGAGCCCTCGATCCAGCGGAAGGATTCTTTATCTTCGATCGCCCGCGATCGCGTTGCCGGGGCTTGCTCGAACGGCCGCGTCCAGATGTGCGCATGCACCACGCCAAGTACCGCCTCGGTTTCGACGTCAACCGCCACCATCGCATGGCAGAAGAATCCAGGCGTTTTCCCGTCGCCCGCCGGACCGAGACCTTGGCGTCCTTGAGATCGGCCACTGAAATTGATCTCGGTGGTGTCCTGAGCCGCAACAATCCGCCGTCCGGCGCACGCCGACGCGGTTCGGTGCGCCGCCGTTCTCAGGATCTCCTCGTGTGTCACGTGGGGCGAATCCAGAAAGCGGTGCGCTGATATTTCTCCGGCTCGGCCACCCCCAACCTGGCGTAAAACCAATGATCCCGTCTCCACGACCTTTTCAAACAAAGCTGCTCCTGCCTGTTCCCGACGGACATCTCCAAAAAAGCCGATCCGGAACCCCTCGTCGCGAATCATCACTACCCCCAAGTTATTGTCCCAGCGGGGAGCGAATCACACCGAAAAAGCCTGTGGAATCGAAAAATCTTACCCGCAGACACTTGACGGACGGTGGCAAAAATGCTGGCGCTCCGAAACAAATGTGTGAATGCCGTAGGCGGCTGTCCGTCGGCTTTATAACTTGCATACAGGTCGTAGAGCTCGCGCGCCGCGGAGGTGCTCGGCAGCGACGGCAGCGCCGAAGCGGGGATGGCGTGGATGCGCGCAAGGATTTGCCCAGCCTGGCGCGCAAGTTTCGGTCGGATGGCAGCAAATTTTTCGTGACGCACGATGCGGCGGCCAAGGCTCTCGCCTTCCACGTGATCCATCAGGAAGCCTAGGCCGAGGGCGTCTTCGGGATCGAGAATGTGCAGAACCGGCGGAGAGGGGACGCCGGCCGCGCCCGCCGCCTGCATCAGCCGCGCTTCCCTCTCAAGTCCGACGTTGCCCGCGGGATCCGTGCCGGACGACTGGCGACGTAGGATCAGCGCACGATCAACGTTGGGCCCAGTCGCGCTAAAGGACCAGGTTTCCTGACTAGCGCCGCCGGACAGCGGTTTGATGCCGCTGGCTTCCGTTGCGCCCGTCACGACGCGGCGGACCAGGGCAGAGAGCGCGGAAGCAAAGTCCGATAGAGG
>DASZGF010000051.1:0-35253 GCA_035939115.1 Binataceae bacterium (SeqCode) | reverse complement strand
CGCGCTTTTCGATAAACGGGATTACCTCGCGCGCAAGCTCGGCGGGGGTGCGCTGCTTCAAATAATGGAAATTCAACCACAGCAGCTTTTCCGGATTGAAGATGCCGGGCGATTTGCCGCACTCCTCGAAGCCGAAGTAATCAATCAATTCCTGCTTGGAAAATATCTCCTGGTCCCCATGCGACCATCCCAGCCGCGCCAGGTAATTGAGCAGCGCTTGCGGAAAGTAGCCGGCGTCGCGATAGGCGAACACCGAGGTTGCGCCGTGGCGCTTGGACAGCGGCTTGCCGTCGGGCCCCATCACCATCGGCAGATGCGCATACGCGGGCGGCGTGAAGCCCAGCGCCAGCAAGATCTGGATCTGGCGGGGCGTGTTGGGCAGATGGTCGTCGCCGCGCACCACGTGTGTGATTTCGAAATCGGCGTCGTCAATCACGGTGGCAAAGTTGTAGGTCGGCACGCCGTCGGAGCGGAAGATGATCAGGTCGTCCAATTCGCTGTTCTCGAACACCGAATGCCCCTTGACCAGGTCTTCGACGACGGTCTGCCCTTCGTGCGGCGTGCGAAAGCGAATGGTGTAATTGCGTCCGGCGCCGCGGTCGGGCAGCGGCAGGTCCGGCGGGTACGGTTTGTCGCGGCAGGTACCGTCGTAGCCGGGTTTGCGGTGCTCGCGCTCGGCCTGACGGCGCTTGGCCTCAAGCTCTTGCGCCGTGCAATAACATGGATAGGCCTTGCCCTCGCGCAGCAAGCGCACCGCCGCCTCGCGGTAACGGTCGAAGCGGCTGGATTGGAAATAGTGCTGGTCGGGCGGTCCGGCGTCCCATTCGATACCAAGCCATTGCAGGCTTTGGACTATCTCCTCCAGCGACTCCTGGGTGGACCGTTCCTGGTCGGTGTCGTCGATGCGCAGGATAAAGCGGCCGCCGTTGTGGCGGGCGAAGAGGTAGGCGAACAATCCGGAGCGAACGTTGCCGATGTGCAGCGAGCCGGTCGGACTCGGCGCGTAACGGGTGCAAACTGTCACTTTATTCCCACTCAATCGTAGCCGGCGGCTTGGAGGTGATGTCGTAAACGACCCGGTTGATACCCCTGATCTCGTTGGTGATACGGCTGCTCAGCCGCGCCAGCACGGCAGGGTCCAGCCGCGCCCAATCGGCCGTCATTCCGTCGGAGGACTCCACCGCGCGAATCGCCAGCACGCTTTCGTAAGTGCGGCCGTCGCCCATCACGCCGACGGTCTTGAGCGGCAGCAGCACCGCGAAGCTCTGCCACAGCCGCTTGTGCAGTCCGGCCGCGCGCGTTTCATCCATCACGATCTGGTCGGCGCGGCGCAGCAGCTCGAGCCGATCGCCGGTGACCTCACCCACGATTCTGATCGCCAACCCCGGCCCGGGGAACGGCTCCCGATCGACCACGTCGGCGGGCAGACCGAGTTGGCGGCCCAACTGGCGGACCTCATCCTTGAACAATTCGCGCAGCGGCTCGATCAGCTCAAAGCGCATGGTCTCGGGCAGTCCGCCGACATTGTGGTGGCTCTTGATAGTTGCCGAGGGACCCTTGAACGAGACCGACTCGATAACGTCGGGATAAAGCGTGCCCTGGCCCAAAAAACGCGCGCCGCCCAGCGCTTTGGCCTGCTGCTCGAATACCTCGATAAAGGTGTGCCCGATAATCCGCCGCTTCTGCTCCGGATCGGTCACCCCAGCCAGCCGTTCCAGGAACAACTGCGAGGCATCCGCCACCGTCAGCGCGATTCCCAGTTGACCGGCAAATACCGCTTCCATCCGCTGGCGCTCGCCGGCGCGCAGCAGGGCGGTATCCACGAATACGCAGTGCAACCGGTCGCCGACGGCGCGATGGATGAGCGCCGCCGCCACCGAGGAATCCACACCTCCCGACAGGCCCATCACGACCCCATCATCGGGCCCGACCAAGGCGCGAATTTCGGCGACTTTGGTGTCGACGAAGTTCGTCATCGTCCAGTCGCCGGGCTCGCCGCAAATCCTGTGCACGAAGTTGCGCAAGACCTGCGTTCCGCACGGCGTATGCACTACCTCGGGATGAAACTGGATGCCGCGCATGCGCCCGTCGACCGTGCGAACCGCGGCGTAAGGCGAGTTTTCGCTGTGGGCAATCGCGCACAAGCCGCGGGGAAGATCCTCGACCCGGTCGCCATGGCTCATCCAGACGCGATGTTCCTGACCGTCCAGCCCCTCGAACAGCGGGTCCTGCGCGTCGATGTGGAGAAGCGCGGGACCATACTCGCGCGCCCTGGAGGGCGGCGTCTTGGCGCCGAGATGCGTTGCGACGACGTACATGCCGTAGCAAATGCCGAGAATTGGCGCGTCGGTCTTCAGCACTTCGGGGTCGACGTCGGGGGCGTTCTCCTCGTAGAGACTGGCGGGTCCACCCGACAGGATGATGCCACGCGGCTTCAGCGCGCGAATCTTGTCGAGCGGAAAATTGAACGGGTGGATTTCGCAGTACACATTGGCCTCGCGCACGCGCCGCGCAATTAACTGGGTGTACTGGCTGCCAAAGTCAAGAATTAAAATCATCCGGAGCGTCCGCCGCAGGCTATCGGCATACTATAGCCAACCGCGCAATTCCGGCGAATAGCGCCCGGGACCGTCGCTTCACAGGATCTTCACAACCGGCATCAGGTCGCTTTCGCTCACGCCCGGCCACGGCAATCCCCGGCTGATGCGCCAGTTCGGATTCTTCACCTCGCTGGCATGCACCACCCATCCGCCAGTTACCCGCTCCACCAGCATCCGCGCCTCCGCGTCAGGATTCGCATGCACGGCGAACGTACCCAGCAGGAAGGAGGTTCCGTCGCGCAGCGGCGCCAGCGCATTGGGGTCCGCGTAGCCGCGGTCTCCCACGCGCATCTCCGCAATCGTTGCCGGCTGGGATGGCATCGCCCTAGCGGTGCTCCCCTTTAGCGGCGCCGCGCCGGCGGAAGATCATCCGCAACGGCGTGCCGCTCAGGGCCAGGGCGCTTCTGAAGCGGTTTTCCAGAAAGCGGACGTAATGCGTGGGAATGTCGCGCTCCAGGTTGGAAAAGAACATCAGGCGGGGTGGCGAGCTGGCGACCTGCGTAACATACATCAAGTTCAGGCGCCGGCCGGCCACCACCGGCGCATCCATCGCCGCGGTCGCTTGCTCGAGGATACGGTTGAGATGTGCGGTCTGAAAAACGGCGCGGAAGCTGGCCCCGACTTTGAGTGCCTCGGGCAGCATGTCGCGTAAGCCGTCACCGGTCATGGCGGAGGTGTAAATCAAGGGTGCGAACTCCAAAAAGGAGAAGCGCTCATGAGCATCGCGGGTGAACGCCGCCTGCTTGCGCCCGGCGCGCGCCGCAACATCCCACTTGTTGCAGATCACCATCAGCGCGCGGTCTTCACTTTCCACCAGGTGGGCCAGACGGGCGTCCTGATCGGTGATGCCCTCGCTGGCGTCCACCACCAGCAGCAGGACTTCGGCTCTGCGGATGGTCTCGATGGCGCGCCTGACCGAATGATGCTCCAACTCGCCCTCAACCCGCGCCGGACGCCGGATGCCTGCGGTATCGACCAGGATCAGCTCCTGGTCCCCCGCGGTGACGCGCACGTCAACCGGGTCGCGGGTGGTGCCGGGAGTGTCGTCCACAATCGAGCGCTGCGCACCCACCAGACGGTTGACCAGCGAGGACTTACCGACATTGGGCCGGCCGATGAGCGCGATGCGCAAATCCGGAGGTGGCGGCGCCGTCCCAGCCTCGGGCGGCAGCAGCTCGACCACGGCGTCGAGCAGCTCTTCCACTCCGCGACCGTGCGAGGCGGAGACCATGAAGAGATGGTCGACGCCAAGGTTATGGAATTCCGCCGCGGCCGCGTCGCGCGCGGGTGTATCCAGTTTGTTGACCGCGAGCAGGATTGGACGCCCCACTTCGCGAATCAGAGCCAACGCTTCGGCATCGGCGGCGCTGAACCCTGCCCTGCCGTCCACCACGAAAATTACCACGTCCGCCGCCGCAACCGCCTTGAGCGCTTCGGACACGATGCGTTCGCTGAGTCCTTCACGGTCTCCGAGTTCCAAACCGCCGCTGTCCACCACAGCGAAGTTGCGATCCTGATGCTCAGCCGCCAGCACGTTTAAATCTCGCGTGGTGCCCGGTATCGCGCTAACGATAGCTCGGCCACGACGGGTTATTCGATTGAAAAGCGTGGATTTACCCGCGTTAGCACGTCCCACCAGGCTCACGACCGGGAGCCCGGTGCGGGCCCCGGGAAGTCCGCTCTCACTCTCAACTATCCGTTCGACAACCATTACCGCACAATTCTACCGGTTTTTTTCGATCGGCTCACGCGGATTCGTGGAAAGTTCAAAGATGTATCCAAAGGACGCATCTGCGTGGAAAAGTGCAACACTCTGCACCGACTGCGTGGCGCAGTTCCACGATCGTTGAAGGATCCTTTTTGAGGTGGTTCTTTTCCCAAATCGTGCGGAAGAGCACCTAACTACGTAAATCTTCCCATACTGAACGATCGGTCAGGATGGTCTTGACAACCAAAAAACCAGCTTATACATGGGTCTATTCTGTGGTTACAGTTGCCGATTAGGTATGAAAGCTGTTTTTGGCTGTAATTAGCGGGGAGTGCCTTTCACTTCGAGACAGTGCCGCGAGACACGTCGGTTCCGTCTGGCAAGCTAATTGCTATCAATAAGAGGAGGCCGGTGAAAAAATTAGCCAAAAAAATCAAAGTGGTGCGGCGAATGAAGGCAACCAGCAACGGTGAAGCCAAGGGGGCAGGAAACGGGGGGTTTGGCAAGATGGCCAAAAACCCGATGACAACGAAAGCCTCTCAAGAGCAGAGCGATCAAATCCTCACGGTTCCGATGCTTGCGGAGTACCTGCTCTGCCATCCCAGCACGATTTACCGGTTGCTGAAGAACAAGCGGATTCCAGGCTTTAGGGTCGGCAGCGACTGGCGGTTTCGAAGATCGGCAATCGACCAGTGGCTGAGTAAAGCGACCATTCCTGCTGGCCGCTGAGTCCGTCCACCCGCCCAGCGGGTGATTATGTCGCCGTAAAACGTAGACATCCCTGGCTTGCCCGAGCCTGCGGGTGGCATGGAGTGCTGTCAGCGTTCGTCCAGTCAAGCTGAGAACCTCGGAGCCCCTTTAGGGCCCCGAGGCTGCGTCATTTAAACCTACATCACCATTCCGCTGCTCGGATCCAGCAGCACTTTCCAGGGATTGGGATTGCTGAAGTCAAACATGGCGTTCAGCGAGTTCGCCTCAGCGTCGAAAGAGCCACCGCCGATCCGGCCCAGATCGACGGTATCTTCGATAAAGCGCGCGGGAAAGGACGTACAAAAGGGAATTATTGGTGTAGTGGTTTATTAGGCGTTGGTTTCGGCTTTGATGCTTTTGGAACCATTCGCAGCCAGAATTGCCGAGGGCGTATTCGCGGGCCGCCCCCGTCTGCCGAAAGCTAACTGGCGAATCGCGCGGCGCGTCTGGCTCCTGCTGACGCATACCTGTGAACACCCGGCACGGAGCAGTTCACCCGGATAGGACAACGCGGCGACACCTCCAGCGATAATCGTAAGGTGAGGGAATTCACGCCTGAGCGCGCTGGTCAACTCCGTCGCGGCCGGCAGACATTCCGTAACCGTACACGACAGGCACACCAGCTCGGGAGAAAAGAGGCGAACCAGCTCGCAGGCCTCTTCAATGGACTTGCCCTCGCCCAGGAACTTGACCGCCGCTCCCGCGCCTCGAAACAGTTCCAGGATCATCAGCAGACCGAAGCTGTGCACCTCCTGCGGCGGGCTCACGCCCAGCACCCGTGGTCTGAGTCCCGAGCGAGCCTCCGAAAACCGGTTACCCAGATAGAGAATAAGCTCCCGCACGAAGCCGAAGATAAACTGCTGATTGTCCTCGCTGATGTGCTTTTCGGCACGCTCCTCCCCTGCCAGGCTCACAGCGGGAGCAACAATGTCGTCGAAGGTTTGCTCAAGCCCATTCTCGTTGCAATAGCGGATTGCCAGCGCGCGCGCACCGTCGGAATTCAGTTCCAGCAGCATGCGGTAAAACTCATGGTAGCCTTCCAGATCCCGTTCGCCGCCAAGCAGGAGTGGAAGAAAGTTAAGCGCCGGAATATGCTCTCCGGCAACCTTCAGACAGGCCGTCATGGGAACCGCCAGGAGCAGTCCCGGCATTCCCCAAAGCCACGACCAATAGATCGTGGACACCAGCAGCGCCACCGGGGAGATATCGATTCCCGCACCGACGACAAACGGCTCAACCAGATGAGCCGCGATCTGATCCAGCACGACCATGGCGCCAACCACCTCGAGGGAGCGTGACCAACCAGGAAACACGGCAAAGGCGACGGCCGCCGGCAGCAGCGATGAAACCGCCGTGCCAACATAAGGAATGTAGCGGAACAGAAAAGCCAACAGGCCCCAAAACTCCGGATTGGGTAGACCCAGCACAAACAACACCAGACCGACCGCGGCGCCAAAACCGAGATTGACCAGACTAAATAGAAGCAGATAGTGGCCTACCGCATGGCCGGCGCTTTCCACCGCCTGGCTTGCCACGCTGATACGGGCGCGGGCCGCAAGACGCACGAAGCGGTCGCGCAGATCGTGCCGGCAGTAAAGTAGAAAGAACAACAGGACGATGACGAGCAGCAGTTCGACCACCGCGGCCAGCGCCGGCGTGACCTGCGCAAGATTGTCGGCAAAAGTACCGGTAGAAACGGTGACGGTCGAAACGGGCCCCGGCTTGGGCAAAGGCGTATCAGACTTTTGAACGCGCCGCTTAACGTCGCTGACCGCGTATTCGATATGTTGGAGCCAGGGCGGCGTGCTTTTCTCGATAGAGGCCAGCTTGTTGCCGATGTTGTCGGAGTATCCCGCCACCTCGTCCGCCACCGCGGTCAGCTCCAAAGTGGTGAAATATCCCACCGTCACGAGGACGGCGACGCCGGTCAGCACCACCAGGGCGGCGGCGAAGAAGCGGCCCACCAGCCGCTCGAGCCGGCCCGCGATTGGGCTCAACACCACGCCTAGAATCAGGGCCGCAGAGAGCGGGATCAGCACGTCTCGGGCCAGATACAGGCCGGCCGAGACAATCATCAGCGCCAGCAGCGGCAGCCCGACCGCAATCAGCGTCGACCGTTCTTCGCCCCCGTTCTCTATCTCGCCCGATTCTCGATCGTTGTCTTCCATACGTCATCATCAAGACTAGCGCATACAAAGAAGACCTGCTGCTTATTTGTTCGGCGCGTCTGATGCTCGCGAATCGGAAGGGTGAGCGGCTGAACTGGATTCAGCCTAAAGCTCTGGCGCGGCTGACGCCCGCAACCCAAACGCGATACCTGTCCCTTCTTACACCCTCTCCCATTTATCTATGGGAGAGGGCGGGGAGAGGGTGTCTGGAAAAAAAGGGGCACAAAATTGCAAACCCATTTCGCAACCGAATGTTCCTGTCGCACTCGCGACAGAGATCGAATGTTTTGCATCATGCAAGCGCTGAAGGCACCCTCTCCCCAACCCTCTCCCATAGATAAATGGGAGAGGGGGTAGGAAAATATGCCGCATGCGCGCGGCGCAAGCGAACTACCTTCCGGACGCGAATCCTTGCGCCGCGCATCGAATCCGGAAGCTAGTAGCTCAGTTCCGAGCAACGATTTGTGCTATTGAGCCGGCGGTCCTGCCGAATGCTGGCAGACGCTCTAATAGATCCACGGGATTAGCCGTGACGTCCGGGTGCAGTAGGCGTCGTACTCGGCGCCAAACTGCGTGCGCAGCAGCGTCTCTTCCGCGCGAATCCGTGCGAGGAGCGGTGGAATAAGGAGCGCCGCGAGCAGCACGCCGACCCCCGAACGAAAAGCGAGGGCCCACCCCAGCGAACTGACGAGCAACCCGAGATAACTGGGATAGCGGATGCTGCTATAGACACCACTGGTGACCAGCGTATGGCCGGGCTGGATGGCTACCAATCCGCTGAACCGGCGGCCAAGCACAAAGACTGGCCAGATCCGCAGCGAACCACCAACGGCGAACAGGACGACGCCAAGCCAGCGAATGCTGTCTCCGTCGAAGGTCCAGAACTCCTTGCGGTCTGTGTAGGCCGGCAGGTAGCCGTCCAGCAACCCGATCACCCCAAAGGCTATCAGGACCCAGCGATTGACCCGATCCTCGCGTACTCCGGGACTCAGATTTCCGCCGGAGAAAAGCGACGCGCCGGACATCGCGAAGAGCACGAGCGCCAGTGCGATCAACGGCGGATGAGCGAAGAAGGCCCTGAACCCGCCCGAACCGAGCACGGCCAAGCCGAGATAGCCGGCGCTGCCCACAACGATGAGCGTCAGAAGCGTGTTGGTATCACATCCCACTAGTCTGTCGGGCTCTGGATCGTGTAGCTCGTGGATGCCGGTGCCATTCCGGATGAACTCGGCCGTACCTAAAAGAAATCAGAGACACACTTGTCAACCGAGGTTCCTGGGCTTACAGGCCCAGCTCTGACAGACGGCGCGGATCCCTGGTCCAGTTCTTTTCGACCTTCACGATCAGTTCCAGAAAAACGCGCTGGCCCAGTTGCTGCTCGATCTCAAGCCGCGCGTTGTGGCCGATCTGCTTGAGCCGCTGGCCTCCGGTCCCGATCATCATGCCCTTGTGGGAGTCCCGGTCCACGATGATGTTGGCGAAGATGCGCACCAGCTTGCGATCCTCAACTTCGGTGAACTGCTCGACCTTGACCGCGGTGGAAAAGGGAATTTCCTGGCGCATCGCCAGAAAGATCTTCTCTCGGATGACTTCCTCGACCAGCGCGCGCTGCGTTTGATCGGTATATTGATCCTCGGGCATCAGCGCCGCCCCCACTGGCAGCATCCGTTTGAGCGTGGCGACCAGTTCGGCGACGTTCTCACCGCTAAGCGCGCTTACTGGAACGATTTCGGCCTCCGGCGCCCAATGCAGGCATTCCTCGGCAAGCGGGATTAGCCGCCGACGCGCGATCAGGTCGATTTTGTTGATTATGATGACGATGGGCCGTCCGAGCTTGCGCACTTCGGCCAGCATCGTCTGGTCTTCCGGGTCAAGCCGCTCGCCCGCTTCGACCAGCGCCGCCGCCACGTCCGCTTGCGCCATCGACGCGCGCGCGACGTCCACCATCCGCCGGTTCAGCAGCCGGGTCGCGTCGTGGAGACCCGGAGTGTCGACCAGGATTAACTGAGCGTCGGGGTCGGTGCGGATTCCCAGAATACGCCGGCGGGTAGTTTGCGGAAGCGGCGTGACGATCGCCACCTTCTCGCCGACGATGCGGTTGAGCAGAGTCGATTTGCCGACGTTGGAACGTCCGCACAAAACGACGTAGCCGGCCCGATACTCAACGCCGCCGTTGGCCATCGGGGCCTCCTTGCACCGCCGGTTCGGCTTTTATCACATCCAGCGCCTGGCGCGCCGCGGCCTGTTCGGCGAGTTTCTTACTGGATCCTTCGCCGACCCCGAACTGGCGTGCGCCGATGCGGATGCGGGTGATGAAGCGCTTGGCATGATCGGGACCGGATTCACTGATAACCTCGTACACGGGATGGGAGCGGAAATAACGATGGGCGGTCTCCTGCAACTCGGTTTTGTAATCGCGCTCCACGGTGGGGCCGCCAATATCGTCGACAAACAGCCGCTCGACCACCTGCTGCGCCTCGCCCAGGCCGCTGTCGGTGTATATCGCGCCGATTAAGGCCTCGAAACCCGCCGCCAGAATCGAGGTCTTTTGTCTCCCCCCGCTCTTTTCCTCACCCTTGCCCAGCAGCAGGCACTGGCCCAGACCGATGCTTTCAGCCTTGGCGGCCAGTGTCCTGGCATTAACGATCGATGCGCGCTGGCGGGAGAGCAGTCCCTCCTTGCCGTCGGGAAAGTGGCGCATCAACATATCAGCGATTGCGAGGTCGAGCACCGCGTCACCGAGGAATTCAAGCCGTTCATAATGCCGATCGCTTCCCTCGGCGGCGCTGGGATGGGTCAGGGCGAGCTGCAAAAATTCAGGACGTGTGAAGGTGTAGCCTAAGGCCCGCTCCAGTTCCAGCGGACGCTGTGCCTCCTCAATTTCGGCTGCCCGCGGAATTGGCGGCTTGCGGTTGAACGAGACTGCCAACCAATGCCACACCGTCGCCAGCCGATGCCTGAACGTCGACTTCATGGTTTTTAAGCTGATCCGGGCCCTGGATTAGAACCTTGAGGTAGTTGCGGCTATAACCCCGCAGCCACTGACAGCCCGGTTCCCGAGTTTCCTCAACAAGTACTTTAAGTTCTGTTCCTACAAACCGTTGGCCGAATGCCCGCCGCCGGATCTCGCCGAGATTTCGCATCCGTTGCGCGCGATGCTTGATTTCAGATGCCGCCACCCGGCCGCCGAACTTGGCCGCCGTGGTACCCGATCTAACGGAATAGGGAAAAACATGAAAATATGCCAGCGGCAGAGCTTCGATAAACGCAAAGTAACGCTCGAAGTGCTTATCCGTCTCCCCCGGAAAGCCGACTATCAGGTCGGTGCCGATGGCGGCGTCCGGCAGGCGCTCCAGGATCCGCTCCACGCGCCGGCGGTAGTCGTCGATTTGATAGCGGCGGCGCATTTTTTCCAGGATCTGGTCATCTCCGGCCTGAAGCGGCAGATGGAAATGCGGACAGAACTTGTCCGTGCCGGCGACCAGGTCGATAATCTCGTCGCTTAGTTCCTCGGGATCGATTGAACTCAGGCGAATTCGTGGGATTGGGCAACGTTCGGCGATCATCTCAAGCAGGCCGATCAAAGTTGCCGGCGGGGACAGATCCTTGCCGTAGCCGCCGAGATGGACCCCGCTGAGGATGACTTCCTTGAAGCCCTTTTCGTGCAGCGAGTCCAGAATTTCGATCACTTCTCGCGGAGGGACGCTGCGCGAGGTGCCGCGCGAGAACGGTACGATACAGAAGCTGCAAAACTGGTCGCACCCCTCCTGCAGCTTCAGGAACGCCCGGGTTTGCCCCTCGGGGACCACCGCGCGCACGTCGATGGCGGCCTTGGTTTTGCGTAGGTTGGACACCATCACGCGGGGCACACCCGGTTGCGTCGCCGCCCGCACCAGGTCGTCCATCCGGGCTATACCGACGACCTGATCAACCTCCTGCGCTGCCGCCAGCTTTTCGGGGCTCGCCTGCGCCAGGCATCCGGTCATGATAACGCGGGCCTGCGGATTAAGCCGGCGCGCCCGGCGGGCAAGCTTAAGGCTCTCCGCATCGGCGCGATCGGTCACCGTGCAGGTGTTGACCACGTAAACGTCGGCGATCTGGTCGAATTCGCAACGCTCCAGACCAGCCTCGCCCAAGCGCGCTTCGATCATCCCCGAATCGTACTGGTTGACCTTGCAACCCAAAGTGGTGATTGCGTAACGCATCGCTTCAGCTTGCCATCGCGCCTTCGATGAATCCGCCGCCCAAAACCTCGTCGCCGCGATAAAAGACGCAGGCCTGCCCAGGCGTGACGGCGGGATTTTCACGGGCGAAGCTAACTTCGGCGCGATCCTCCCCAACCATCTTCAACCGCGCGGGAACGGCGGGATGGCGATAACGGATCTTCACCTCGACCTCCAGGTCCTGGCACCCGAGCAGTTGCGGATCGACCCAACTGACCTTGGCCGCGCGCAGGCCCCCGGCGCCCAGTTCGTCGCGTCGCCCAACGGTTACATCGCCGGTCTCGGCACTTATTTCGCGAACGTATAGAGGGGTACCGGCGGCGACACCCAGACCGCGCCGCTGGCCCACGGTAAAGCGATGGATGCCATTATGGCGCGCCAGCCGGCGGCCGGCGGAGTCCACCACATTGCCCGCACGGATTTGCTGCGGGCGGCTGCGCTTCTCAACGAAGGCGGCGTAGTCATCATTAGGAACGAAGCAGATTTCCTGGCTCTCCGGCTTGTCGGCGTTGACCAGGCCCAACTGCCGGGCGATGGTCCGCACTTCGTCCTTGGTCATCGAGCCGAGCGGAAACAGGGTGCGGGAGAGCTGAGCCTGGCTGAGTGTAAACAGGAAGTATGATTGGTCCTTGCGCGCATCGGCCGCTCTCAGCAGGTGAAAAGCGCCCTCATGGTCACGCTCGATGCGCGCGTAATGGCCGGTAGCGACGCAGTCCGCACCCAGCGCGTCGGCGCGCCGCCAGAAGCGGTCGAACTTAATATCGCGATTGCAGAGCAGACAGGGATTGGGCGTTCTTCCTTCCAGGTATTCGCCCACGAATGGGGTGATCACGCTGGCGGCAAACTCTTCGCGCAGATCGATCACATAGAAGGGAAAGTTCATTCGCTCGGCGACCCGACGCGCATCTTCGAAATCCTCGTAGGAACAGCAGGCTGCGCGATTGCCGGTTCGCGGTGCGGCTTCTGACGCCAACCGCATCGCGATTCCAACCACGTCGTAGCCGCGCTCGGCCAGTATCGCGGCGGCGACGGAACTGTCCACGCCGCCCGACATCGCCACAATCACGCGGGCGCTCATAACGCCGGCACCGCCGCTTCCTGAGTTGCCCGCTGCGCAATTCTGCGCCATAGAGCCGCGATGATCGCGCACGCCTCCTCAACCTCCCACGACGTGGTCGAATAGCCCAGGCTGATGCGCAGAGAACTGCGCGCCGCGCTCACGCCATGGCCCATCGCGATCAGCACATGCGAGGGCTCCACCGCTCCGGCGGCGCACGCCGAGCCCATCGAGACCTGCACCCCTTCGAGGTCCAGCGCGATCAACATCGTTTCACCCAGGACTCCGGGAAATCGCAGATTGAGCGTGTTGGGCAGGACTCCGTCGCGGGGACTGTTGAGCGCCAGTCCAGGAATCGCCGCGGTCAGGCGGGATAAAAGGAGGTCGCGAAGCGTGGTCATCCGGGCCGATTCTTCAGCAAGCCGCTCCCGCGCAATCGCCGCCGCGGCGCCAAATCCCACCGCACCAATAAGATTGGGAGTGCCGGCGCGCAGACTGCGCTCCTGCGGCCCGCCGCGGATCAACGCAGCGATAGCGGACGGGTCGCGCACGAATAATGCCCCGATTCCGGCCGGAGCGCCCAGCTTGTGTCCACTGACCGTCATCAGGTCGCAGCCCAGTTGCGACGCGTCCACCGCAATCCGTCCCACCGCCTGCGCCGCATCGATATGGAAAAGCGCTCCAGCCGAGCGAATTGGCGCGGCTAACGACGAAAAATCCTGAATCGTACCGACCTCGGAGTTGGCCAGACCCAGCGTTACCAGTGCAGTGGTTTTGTCGAGCAGCGCCATAATTGCGGCCGGATTAAGTCGCCCTTCCCTGTCAGGTGCGACGCGAATTATCTCCAGACCATCGGCCTCCAGACGCTCCAGGGGCTTCAGGATCGATGAGTGCTCGATCGCGGAAGTGATAATCCGGCTGCGGCCGTTGCGGCTTCGCACTGAGCCTTCGATAGCGAAATTGTTGGCTTCCGTTCCCCCGCTGCAAAAAACGATTTGCGCTGGCGCCGCGCCGATCAGAGCGGCAACCTGGCCGCGCGCCCGCTCCAGAAACCGGCGCGCGGTCTGACCGCTGCGATGCACCGAAGACGGATTGGCGGCACCCGCGTCAAGCAACGCCGCAATCGCTCCCCGCACCTCGGACCGGATCGGCGAGCCCGCGTTATGATCTAGATAGATTGGCATTGATTGAATCTTAGTTACTCTGTCCTCTCTCCCACTCTTCCCCGTAGCGCCGGCCTCCGTGCCGGCGTCTTTTCCTCTGGGGGAGAGGTGCCTAACATCACACCGCGAATAGTCATTTGTGCGGAAAACAGTCACCCTCTCCCCACCCTCTCCCACAAAGGAGTGGGAGAGGGAGTCAGAAAAGGTGCTCAACGTTGCTTGTCCAGGACGTTGCCCCTGCCCGCCGTGGCGGGCTCTTCGGTAATCTTGTCCTCCAGGCAGTCCTGACGCTCCTCCATCTCGCTGAGGCGCACCGTCATCCGATTAATTTGTTCGGTCAGGCTGCTGATTGCCCTTGCCACGGGGTCGGGTAGCCGGGCATGGTCGAGATCCATAACGTCTCGCGCGCGGTCTCTTTCCACCACCTTGCCCGGAATACCGACGATAGTCGAGTAAGGCGGCGCCGATCCCACTACGACGGCACCGGCGCCGATGCGGCTACCATGGCCAATCGTCACGGGACCAATTACCGACGCGCCCGCGCTGATCATGACGGAATCCTCGATCGTCGGATGGCGCTTTTCCTTCTTCAAACTGGTGCCGCCCAGCGTCACTCCCTGGTAGATCAGGACATCGTCGCCAATCTCGCAGGTCTCGCCGACCACTACACCCATCCCATGGTCGATGAACAGGCGCCGCCCGATGGTGGCGCCGGGATGGATTTCAACCCCGGTCAGCCATCGGCCAAATTCGCTCAGCAAACGGGCGAGCAGCTTCAGGCGATGAGTCCACATCCAGTGCGCGACGCGATAGATCCAAATGGCGTGCAGGCCGGGATACGCAAGCACCACCTCAAGTGGATTGCGCGCCGCGGGGTCGCAGTCCAAAGCGGTTTGAATATCTTCACGCAGGCGGCTAAACCAGGCCATTGGTTAGCATTACCTCCCGGACTACCCCAGTTTAAATGGTGCAGGTTCTATCAAACGCCGGTCCGTACAGGGCCATTGCGTTCCGGGCTTTTTTCGGCGCCTGCGATCTTGGGAGCCTTGGCGCGGATGCGGGACTTGGCATGGTCGCGATGGAGCTTGTACTCGACCGAATCGACTAGCGCCTGCCAGCTCGCCTCGATCACGTTATTGGATACGCCCACGGTGCTCCAGCGCCGCTTGCCGTCGGTGGACTCGATTAAAACGCGCACGCGCGCGCCGGTTCCCGCGCCTACATCCAACACCCTGACCTTGTAATCGCTAAGCCGCATCGCGGCCAGGTTGGGATAATAAGGCACCAGCGCCTTGCGCAGCGCCGAGTCCAACGCGTTGACCGGGCCGTTGCCGATTGCCGAGCTGCGGCTGCGCCGGCCGTCAGGCCCGTCGATCACCACGATAGCCTCGCTGAAGGGCACCTGCTCTTCGTCCCATTTGTCGTCGAACACGCGAAAGCTCACCAGGCGGAAATGTTCGCGCTCCAGGCCCAGCGCGCGCAGCATCACCAACTCAAAGGAGGCGTCCGCGCCGTCGTAGGCGTAGCCCTCGCCCTCCAGGCGCTTGAGTTCGGCCAGCAAGGTTCCGATCTTCTCGTCCTTCGGATCGATATCCAGGCCGAATTCGCGCGCCTTGAACACGATGTTGCTCTGCCCCGCCAACTCCGAGAGCAGCACGCGCCGGTCGTTGCCTACCTGCGCCGGGTCGATATGCTCGTAGGTCCGGGAGTTGCGCTGGATCGCGGACACGTGCAGCCCGCCCTTGTGGGCGAAGGCGCTGCGTCCAACGTAGGGTTGGCGCGCATGAGGAGTAACGTTGGCCAGCTCGTAAACCAGCGTTGAGAGTCCGCGCAGCGACTTGAGCTTGGCGGGCGCTACGCATTGGTAGCCCATCTTGAGCTGCAGATTGGCGATCGCCGAAATCAAATTGGTATTGCCGCAACGCTCGCCAAAGCCGTTAATCGTCCCTTGGATTTGCACCGCTCCGGCGCGAACGCCGGCGATGGTGTTGGCCACTGCGACTTCGGAATCGTTATGGCAGTGAACGCCGATCGGGCTGCTCACGGCGGCGCGCGCCAGCCGGACCCCTTCCTCGATTTCAAACGGAAGCCGTCCGCCGTTGGTGTCGCACAGGCAGATCAGGTCGGCGCCGGCGTCCGCGGCGGCAACCAGGCACTTGAGCGCAAACTCCTGATTGGCCGCGATGCCGTCGAAGAAATGTTCCGCGTCGAGGATGACCTCATCGACGTGCTTCTTCAGATAGGCAATCGTGTCGTGGATCACTTCCAGGTTCTGCTCGTGCGAAATCCGCAGCGCCTCCCGCACATGCAGGTCCCAGGCCTTTCCCACCACCGTGGCCACGGGAGTGCCGGCGCGCAGGATCAGATCCAGGTTGCGATCCTGCGCGGCCTTGAGATTGGCGCGGCGGGTCGATCCGAAAGCGGCGATTTTGGCGTGGCGCAGCTTGAGCTTCTTCACCTCGATGAAGAAGGCCGCATCGCGTTCGTTGGAACCGGGCCATCCGCCCTCGATGTAATCGAAGCCGAACTCATCCAGCCGCGCCGCGATCGTAAGCTTGTCGTCAACGGTAAGCGACACGTCCTCGGACTGGCATCCGTCGCGCAGCGTCGTGTCGTAGAGATTAATCTTCATTGCTGAGCCCATGTGACGTAGGAGACCGCACTCAGGAAGCCCTGGCTTGCGCGGTGGGAGCGCCCGCGCCGATGAAAGCGTCGTGCAATGCGCGCACCGCAAGCTCGCCGTACTTGCTATTGATCACGACCGAGACCTTGATCTCCGACGTGGAGATCATCTCGATGTTGATGCTCTCCTGGGCCAGCACCTCGAACATCCGGGCCGCGACTCCGGCGTGCGTGCGCATTCCGCAACCCACGATCGAAACCTTGGCGACCTGATCCTCATGGCGCACACCGATAGCGCCAATCTCCCGCGCGATACCTTCGACCAATTCCAGCGCCGCCTTCAGATCGCCGCGGGCCACGGTGAAGGTCATGTCGGTGCGGCCATCGGCACTGGCGTTCTGGATAATCATGTCCACGACGATGCCGGCCGCGGCGATCGGGCCGAAGATTTTGGCGGCCAGGCCGGGACGGTCCTCGACCCCGCTTAGCGTGAGCTTGCTTTGGTTCTGGTCCAGCGTAACGCCAGACACCAGAACGTCTTCCATCGATTGATCTTCCTGTCCCACCCAAGTCCCCGGAGCCTCAGAAAAGCTCGTGCGTACCATCAGCGGTACGTTGAAACGCTTGGCTACTTCCACTGACCGATGCTGGAGGACCTTCGCCCCCAAGCCCGCCAACTCGAGCATCTCCTCATACGCAATGCGGTCGAGCTTTCTGGCGTTGGGGCACAGGTGCGGGTCGGCCGTGTAAACGCCGTCAACGTCGGTGTAAATCTCACACAGGTCCGCGTTAAGCGCCGCCGCCAGCGCGACGGCGGTCAAATCCGAAGCACCGCGGCCTAAAGTCGTGATATCGCCTTTCGCGTCAATTCCCTGGTAACCGGCAACCACAACGATATTCCGCTGTTTAAGCGCCTGCAACACGGCCTTGGAATCGATCGATTTGATGCGCGCCCGGCCGTGGTTGGAGTCGGTCCAGATGCGCAGTTGATGGGCCAAAAACGAAACCGCCGCCTGACCCGTTGCGCGCAGCGCGATGGCCAGCAGCGCGGCCGACACCTGTTCCCCCGTCGCCACCAGCACGTCAGTTTCGCGCGGGTCGGGGGAATCGCACAACTGGCCCGCAATGGCGAACAGGCGATTGGTTTCTCCCGCCATCGCGGAAACCACCACGATGACATCGTTGCCGGCAGCGTGCGAATTCATCACGCGGTCCGCTACCGCCTTGATCCTCTCGACTGAACCGACCGAGGTACCCCCGTATTTCTGGACAATCAGCGCCATCGGGCAACCGCCCTTCCCATCCGCAGCACCGCAATTGTGATGACCATCAAGCCTCGCCAAAACAAAGAATTTCAGCCTCTAAACCCATCGGCTGCAAGGACTGAATTTATGATTGTCGCCTAAAGCATCAATCCGGGCAAACCGTGAAGATTAGCGGGAAGTTTAGAAGCCGGGACGTGCCGGCTTATGACTGTCCGGTCCCGCGCTCAGGAAAGTCCGCTTCGGGTCCGTCTGAGCCATGGTGCAGCGCTAGCGACGGTTCATCTTACTCTGGCTGTAGGCATCAATATCTGCTCTTAATCAGCCGCGATTTCAATCTTCCCGCTTCTTCGATTTGCTTTGCCAGTCGAGTGTGCTATTGGAATCTATTGGGATTAAATCTCGAAACGAAGGCGCAGCTTTGCTGAAATGAAGAAAAAAGTCGTTGGTTCCCGAAATCGAACGAGTTTGGCTTTCGTTTTCCTGGGACTTGGCCTTGCCATCCTCATTATCGGGCCATCTCTGGCCAGATCCGCTTCAATTGGAAACATCTCGCGTGCGATTAGTGGCCGCATCCATGGAACACCGCCGACGGCTTCGGCCCAGAATTCCGTGCCGGGTGAGAACAAAAGCGGAGAAGCGGACGACGAGAATTTGCGCGACGAGTATTGGGCCATTCGGAGTTCCGCCACAGGCCCGCCAAGGCGCGGTTTCCAGTATGCGGGAGATGGAAAAGACCGCAAGTGCAGGAGGCGCGACGGGCTTTCTCAGCTCGCCTTTAAGCTGGCTGTTCGGTAACAGTCCTGCTCTCAGCCCTCCGTTCTCCTGGTCTTTTATTGGCCCGCAGCCAATGCTCAACGCCCTGCCAAATTTTGGCGGGCCAATTGCGGGAGCGGTTTATCATGCCACGGGCCGAGTCAGCGCCATCGCCGCCGACCCGACGGTAGCGGGACGGATATTCGTGGCTGGCGCCAGCGGCGGCGTATGGATGAGCACGGACAGCGGCACCACTTATAAGCCGATCTTCGATGCCGAACCGACCCAGGTGATCGGCGCAATTGCGCTGGCGGCTAATACCACCCCACCGACGATCTACGTCGCCACCGGCGAGGGCAACAACGCCACGGACAGCTACTACGGCGAGGGCATCTTTAAATCCACCAATCTGGGGCAGACGTGGACCGTGCTGGGCCCTGCCGGATTTTTCGACCAGGTCGCTTTCTCCAGGTTGGCGGTGGATACCTCACACAATCCCCCGTTTATTTTCGCCGCCGCCAATAATGGGACGTCAGACAGTCGCTCCGGCGCTTTTAGTTTTCAAACCAACCCTGCCAACGTGGGACTGTGGCGCTCCACCAACGGCGGTGCCAGTTGGGTTAACCTTAACGGCGGAGATACCACTTGTAATGGGAGTCCATGCGCCACAAATGATCTGGTGCTCGACCCCAACACGCCATCCAACCTCTACGCCAACGTCGAGACCGAGGATCTCTTCGTTTCCACCGATAGTGGCAACACTTTCACAGCCGTCGGCTTGGGGCCGTTTTTTCTGGGCAGCGGAGGTATCGATCGCATATCGCTCGCCGTGGGACCGCCAGCCGCTGGGGCCCCTGTCAACTTTGCAAGGCCTTTACTCGTACGTGCGGGATAGTTTATGCGATGGTCGGCTCCGCCGCCGCCGGCTCAGCTTACCAGGGATTCTTCCTCTCCACTGATGGCGGTGGAAGCTGGAACGAGTCAGCCAGCGTGCCCACTTTTAACAACCCAAATGGAACGGTTGTTGATGGAACCGGCAGCACCCACTTTTCCCAGGAATTCTACGACCAGACCATGCTGGTCTCACCGACCAATGCGGCGCTGGTTCTCTTTGGCGGTGTGGGTATTTACGAGAGCGTCAATTTTGGAGCATCGTGGTCGTTCCTGCCCGGGACCAAGGGCGGCGTGCATTCCGATCAGCACGCTCTGGCAATCGGTACCGACAAGAACACGGTCTTCCTGGGTGACGACGGCGGCGCGTTCAGATTCACGCTCTCCGGGATCGTCGGCGGTGTTGCCACCTTCACCGCAATCAATGACGGGCTGTCCACCGGTCAGATGCAGGGCATCGGACCGCATCCCACTACCAACGCCAGAGTTCTAGCAGGGTTTCAGGACAACGGTACCCAACTGTACACCGGGGCATTGGGGTGGAACTCCGTCACAACCGGCGACGGTGGCCTCGCGCTATTCGATCACAAAAACCCATTGCTCGCTTACCATACCTTGGCGACCAGCGGAGGCCCCGTGCTAGCCCTGTCGACCGACAGCGGAGCGACTTGGAATATCAACACCCCCACTCTAAGCATTCGCTCAGTGATGGGGACCGCAAGCGACAAAGGGGCTATTTTCTATCCTCCGCTGGCGAGCGATCCCAGCACACCCGGGCGGGTCCTCTTCGGCGCTCATCATATCTACGTTTCGACCAATGGAATGACGAGTTTTGCTGAACAGGAAACCGCCGACCTGACTGGCGCTGGATGTGCCAACGGCGCCTGCTGGCTGGAGGACATAGAATTTGCGCCAAACAGCCCTTCCAGAGCTTGGGCCCTTGCCGCCCAAAACGGGTCGGTGCCGTTTAGACTGCTTAATACCGCTACGGCCAACGTTAACAGCGGTGGGAGCTGGGCCGATGTAACCGCTCATCTACCGTTCTCTGCGTCGGCGGCACAGGCCACTAGCATTTCGCCCGACCCGAACAACTTTAACAACGCTTTCCTGGGGGTTTCGGGCTTTACCACCGCGACCGGAGTGGGACACGTCTTCAGGACCGTGAATTTCGGCGCAAGCTGGACGCGGGCTGACGGCGCAGGCGGTGCCGGTCCTCTGCCCGATATTCCGGTTACCCGTATCCTTGTCGATAAAAGCGATACGACCGGCAATACGGTGCTGGCCGGCACCGATATCGGAGTCTTCCGGAGCACCAATGCGGGAGCGACCTGGGCGGCGTTCAATCTCGGAACCATTCCCGCAGTGCCCGTGTTCGACCTGGAACAGAACAACAACAACGTGATTTTCGCAGGCACTCACGGCCGCGGCGGATTCCAGCTTAATAGCGGTGCGAACCCGACGCCGACACCGGCGCACACCCCAATCCCGACGCACACGCCCCTGCCGACACACACCGCGATAGGGCATACCCCGACTCCAAGCGCGACCCACACCCCGATCCGAACTCCGGTCCCGACCCCAACCCACACCGGGCTGGCGCACACGCCGACTCCGACCGCTAAAGGGCCGACTCATACGCCAGCGAAAACCCCGATCCCGACTCCTACCCCGGTGCCATTCACGAGCACGAAGTTCACGCTAAACCTCGGCGCTCCGCTCTCCGTTCCGGGATGTGTGGACAGCGGCGGCCTGACCTTGACTGGGGCGGCGCTGGGCAATGTTTGTACGGCGTCGATGAGCGTTAATATGGCCGCGAACCAACAGCTCACCTGTTACGTGGTCGCCGCCAACATAATAGACTTCAGGGTCTGCCAGTTTAGCGGTTCGCCTACCGATCCGGATGGTGCTGCAGGAGCGACCTATCGGGCAGTAGTGGCGCATTAACGCAGCATGGCGACGACTCAGAAACCGCGGCGGCAGCGAGTTGCACGCAAGGAGCGGGCTGATCCCAACGGAAGCTGACAATCGGTGGCGTTAGAACGTCGCAGGCTTAGTGGTTACGGTGCGTGTGGGAGCATCGCCTTTGGGCGTATTGTGCCGGTGTTGGCATATCTGTTTTGGGCCAGCGTGTGCTGCGGACCACTTTGGGCTCAGACGCCACCGACTGCGCCTGCGCCCGAAGCCAGCCCCGCCGCCGCGAATTCGGGGATCTATGGTGCGATGGTCGCCGCCTGGGGAAATGCTCCCGCCAATCCGCCCACCTACGAATGCGTGAGGATATTCGATGCCGGCGGACAGAAACTGGTCGCGACCGGCACCTGCTCGGGGACTTGGGCCCAGTTTCGCGTGCCGTTAGTGCCCGGACGCTACGTTGTCGAAAAGAGAGGAACGCGGAGCGTGATCGATGTCGGCCCCGGGCAATGGGTCAACCTGGCGCCGCGTCAGCTACCCGGACCGGTACCATGACGCCGCGCAAAAAGATTTGAAATCCTTAAAAGTGGGGCGGGCCGCCGTGCCCGCCATCGACGCGCGGCGCTGTGCCGCGCGACCTCATCACCACGGTGAAAGGGAGTCGGACTGATTCCAGTCCGCGAGCGTGAGCTACCGCTCTCTATCCCCTTCTGCCCCGCTGACCGCTCCCTGACGGTCGCGGCTCGGATTTCCCAGTTATCGCGGTTTGAAAATGGTTTGGCTCTCACTCCTCACTTCTCTACCCTCACTTCTCTTATCTGACCTACGCGAATTGCTGCTCCAGGCGGTGCAGGATCGATCCGTAGCGATCGTCGGAAGCGATCAGCTCGATTTTGCGGTAATTTGCGCCGTCGTAGGAAATCCGAATCTGGAGGCAGTCCAACTCCGGGGCTTCGCGCAGGCGTTCGAACCATTCCACCGCCGCCACCCCGGTGGAAAACAGGTATTCGCGCAAACCAAGCTCGTCGATATCGGTCTCTTCGAGCCGATACAGGTCGATGTGATACAGCGGCAAACGCCCCTGATGCTCCTGGATCATGGTGAAGGTGGGGCTTAGAATCCGCTCTTCTTGCAGATGGAGCCCGCGCGCCAATCCCTTGATGAAACAGGTCTTGCCGGCGCCCAACTCGCCCGAAAATCCCAGCAGCTCGCCGCCGGTGAGCAGGGAGGCCAGCCGCCGCCCCCAAGCCTTGGTTTCGCGCGCGGAGGAACTATGCAGGGTCAGGACGAACATCGCAAAGGCCTCCCCTAAATTTGACTGTATTCTAACGCCGCCAGTGTTGCAGGCAATTCGCCGATGAGGTCGCCGGCCAGGTAGCCTACCGGTCCAACGCGCTGCGCGACGCGATCGGCCGCCACGCCATGGACGTAGACGCCTAGCGCCATCGCATCGAGCGGCTTCATCCCCTGCCCCAGCAAGGCGCCGATGATTCCAGACAGCGCATCACCCATCCCCGGGGTCGCCATCCCCGGATTGCCCGAGGAATTGACGTACACGACGCCGTTGGGGCTCGCGATCACGGTGCGATTGCCCTTGAGCAGGCAGTGCGCGCCAGTCAGATCGCACAGATGGCGCGCCGCCGAAATGCGGTCGGCATTGACCGCCGCGGTGCCGATGGACAAGAGCCGCGCCATCTCACCCGGATGCGGAGTGAGCACGAACGGGCCCTTACCCTTGCGCAGCAGCCCGCAGCCTATTTCAGCCAGCGCGTTGAGACCGTCGGCGTCAATCAGCAGGGGGCATTCAGCCGCCGCACACTCGCGCACCAGAAACTGGATTAAAGCGCTGGTGTCGCTGTTAACGTCTACTCCGGGTCCAAACACCAGCGCGGTCTTGCGTGGAATTAGGTCGCGCAGGCGCTCGATCGTTCCCCGGGACGAGAAATGACCCCCGGCGTCGGGCATCGGCTCGGTCATCAACTCGGCCTGACCCGCCGCAACAATCGGCGCCACGCAACGGGGAATCGCCGCCGTTACCAGCCCCGCACCGGTGCGCAAGGCGGCCCGCGACGCGAGCACAGCGGCGCCGCTCTTGCCCATCCCGCCGGCGATTATCAGCGGATGACCAAAAATGCCTTTGTGAGAATCGGCCGCGCGCGGCGCAATCAAGGGGCGGACATCGGCGGCCTCCAAGCAGCGTCCCGTTGGCCGGACGTCCTCCACGGCCGCGGGCGGGAATCCGATTTCGGCAATTTTCAGATCGCCGCAGTAACCGGCTCCGGGATAGCTGACGTGTCCGAACTTGGCGAAGCCAAAGGTTACGGTAACGGTGGCCCGCACCGCCGCGCCCATGAGCGCGCCGGTATCGGAATTCACCCCTGAAGCGATATCGACCGCCACTGCCGGCGCTTCGCAGCCGTCAACCAGTTCCACGGCCAGAGCGGGCAGACCCTGGATATTGGCATTCAGGCCGGTGCCGAAAATCGCGTCGACCACGATAGCGGGCCTGGTCGCAAAAGCCGCCTGCAGGCTTTGCTCGCTTGCGATCTGCTCGACAACGCCGCCGGCGTCCACGAAGTCCGCATAAGCCCGAGCCGCGTCACCCTTAAGCGCGCCGGCGGAACCGAGCAGCACCACTTTGGCGCTCACCCCGAGTTGGGTCAGGCGCCGCGCCGCCACCATCCCGTCACCGCCGTTGTTGCCCTTGCCCGCGACGACCAGGACTCCCCGGCGCAGCGCCGGCGTCGAGGACCATCGCGCGACGATTTCATCCGCGACCGCCTCCCCCGCGCGAGTCATCAGCGCGTAGGACGCGACGCCATATTTTTGCTGGCTGAGCAGGTCAACCTGGCGGCTTTCCGCGGCGGTAAGCAGCTTCATCGGGCCTTCATCAACCTCCAGGTATAATTCTGAGCTGATCCTTTGCGAAAATGCCGTCCGCCGAGGGCGAACATATATCGGGGGCCGCAGCGTGTAACCTCTCCCTCGCCCTCTCTTAAGATAAGGAGAGGGGACAGAAAGGGCTTCTGCGCCAATATGTTCCTGCGCTTGAAGAAATTATTTTCTGCATTCCGATTAGCTCAGTTTCAACCATCTGACGGGACGTGGCTCAGGATTCGCGCCTGCGACGGGCCGCCGCCTGGGTGCCCGCCGAAACCGCGATCAGGCTCTTCATCTCTCGCACCGCCCGCGCGATTCCCACCATCACGGAGCGGGCTACGATCGAATGCCCAATATGCAGCCATTGCAGGCCGGTGATGGACGCGATCGGGCCGACGTTCACATAGTTGAGTCCATGGCCGGCGTTTACCCGCAGGCCGAGGGAGCGCGCGGCTTTGGCCGCATCGCGAATGCGCCCAAATTCGGCTTGCGTCGGCTCGCCCAGTTCCCAATTACGACGGCGTTTGGGATCAGCCAGATCCTGATCGGCAAGAGCGGCGTAGGCGCCCGTGTGCAACTCGACGTGATGGGCGCCAACGTTCCTGGCAGCCGCCAATTGCTTCTGATCGGGTTCGACAAACAGACCGACTGCGACGCGGGCCTCCCGCAGGCGCTTGATCATTGGCTCCAGGCGGTCGGCCATTCCGGCCACATCCAGCCCACCCTCCGTGGTCAGTTCCTCGCGCCGCTCGGGCACGATACAGACTTCGTTGGGTCTGATCTTGAGCGCAATTTCGATCATCTCGTCGGTAGGAGCGAGTTCCTGGTTAATCGGTATTTTGATCGCCGAGGCGATACGGAACAGGTCGCGGTCAACGATGTGGCGGCGGTCCTCCCGCAGATGAAGCGTGATAGCATCCGCGCCGGCCTTCTCGGCCGCTATAGCGGCCTCCAGCGGGTCGGGATAATTGACTCCGCGCGCCTGGCGCAGCGTCGCCACGTGATCGATGTTCACTCCCAGCTTTACCATTCCAAAAGGAAGCGGCGCTCACTGACGATCAGTAACTCCGATATGCTTTTCGATGACCGCGCCGATCTCGCGCGCGCCGGCTTCGATCTCTTTTTCGTCTTCGCCTTCGATCATCACGCGGGCCAGCATCTCGGTGCCCGAGTAACGCACGAAAACCCGGCCCTTGCCGTCGAGGCGCCGCTCGACGGCCGCGATGGTATGGGCAACGTCGCGCATTTCGCTGAACGGAACGCGGTTGCGAACCTTCACGTTGTGCAGCACCTGTGGAAAATGGTGCATCGCGCGCAGTTCGCACAATGGCTTGCCCGAATCGAGCATGTGCTCGAGCACCATCAGGGTGGTGATTAAGCCATCGCCGGTGGTGGAACAGTCCATGAAAATGAGGTGGCCCGATTGCTCGCCGCCCAGACTGTAGCCGTTGGCCCGCATCTCGCGGCAAACCGCTGGATCACCGACTTCGGTGCGGACCAGACGCAGCCCGGCTTGGGTCAGCGACTTGTCCAGCCCGAGGTTGCTCATCACGGTGGCTACCACAGTTTTGGCGGCCAGCCGACCCTTGGCGGCCAGCGCGCGCGCCATCAGGGCCATCACATCGTCGCCGTCGAGCACCTCGCCTTTGCTGTCCACCAGGATGGCGCGGTCCGCGTCGCCGTCCAGAGCTATCCCGATGTCAGCCTGCTCCTTAAGCACGGTCTCCCGCACCCGGGTGGGATTGAGCGCCCCGCCGTCATGGTTGATATTCTTGCCGTCGGGATCGACGCCCAGTGCGATTACCTCGGCGCCCAACTCGTCGAGCACGTCGGGACCGACCTTGTAGGCGGCGCCGTTGGCGCAGTCGATTACCACCTTCATGCCGTCGAAGGTGCGCGGCTGCTGCAAGCAGGATTTCAGAAACATCAGGTAGCGGCCGATCGCATCGTCGATGCGCATCGCTTTGCCGATCTCCGCGGGACCCACAGCCCGATCGAGCTTGCTCTCGTCGAAGACCAGTTCCTCGATCTGCCGCTCGATCTCGTCGTCGAGCTTGAAACCTTCGTGGGAGAAGAACTTGATGCCATTGTCCTGGTAGGGATTGTGCGAGGCGGAGATCACCACGCCCGCCGCGGCGCGCATGCTGCGCGTCAGAAAAGCAATCCCGGGGGTGGGCAGCGGCCCGACCAGCATTACGTCGGCGCCCATCGAGCAGATTCCCGACGCCATCGCGGTCTCCAGCATATAGCCCGACAGGCGCGTGTCCTTGCCGATCAGGATGCGGCGATGGCGCCCGGTTGGTCTCCTGAACACCTGGGCCAGCGCGCGCGCCAGCTTAAGCGCCATCTCGCTGGTAATAGGATATTGATTGGCGACTCCGCGCACCCCATCGGTGCCGAACAGCCTGCCCGAAGGCGCGCTGTGAGAATTTGCTGATTTCAACTTCTAGCCTCTAGCTTCGCTCTGTAAAGGCGTAGTTTAACCTTATCGGGGTTCTCATGCACCACCTCAAGCCCCTTGGGCAGGTCAACCTGCACCGGAATTTCGAACCATCCCACACCCAGATCGCGCGCGTCGACGTAGACCGAACCGTCAAGCTCCAGACCGGTCAGTCTTTTTTGCGGTCCTCTCACGGTTAGGGAAATATGCGGGGGATGAACGAGGAATTTCCGGTCGGCGTTTTTGACCGCGACCGCGACATCATGAAACTCGCGCTCCGACACCACTTCCTGCAGCTTCACCGTGGCCAACACCCAGTTGTTCGAAAGCCTGATGGACGTGCCGACATCGGCCAACTGCACATAGCGCGAGACCGGTTCGGAGGCGCCCTGAACGTCGAAGGGCATGGTGTCGATGGCCTCGACGTTGCGCAGCGCATGGCTGGGGCCAGTCACGGTCACGACCGAAGGCTTCAAGTCGATCGAACCAATCGCCAGGCCGCTGGCCGCCTGGCCCTTGACACTCAGGCGCACCGGCACTTCCCGGGTCATGATCTGGTCGACATCCAGCGTGATCTGCGAGGGCACAATCCGGTCAATCGTGGTTTGCCGCGGGATGCGGAACATGTCGGGCGTGATTTTGTAGTCGGCCTGACCCGGGGTGAGACCGCGCAGGTCCAGGTGCACCGTCAGGCGCCCGGGGTCCAACAGCGATAGCAAGGTACGCGGACCCGAGATGGACAGGTTAACAAAGTCAGGCCGCCGATTGACGATGATCAGCCCGGTCGGCGCTCCGCGGTAGTCAACCGGGACCAGAAAATTGCTTTGCGCTTCGCGCTGGCCGGCGTTGACAAAGAACCACAACCCGATCGCGATGAGAACCGCCAATATGCGCAGGCTCACATTGCGCAGCGCGAACTGCTTGATCTTGGCCAGTCGCATCGTCGCCAGGTTCGGCCGGGGTGCGCCGTCTTATCGGCTCATGAGGTCAGAGCTTCCAGTCGCTGGCGCAGCGTGGCCGGTTCGAGATGCCGGGTAAGTACGCCGCCCTTGGCCAGCGAAATTGTGCCGTCCTCCTCCGAAACCACGATCACCGCCGCATCCGTTTCCTCCGTAAGCCCAATCGCCGCCCGATGCCGGGTGCCAAGGGTATCCAGCTCGCGGCTGGCCGAAAGCGGCAGCAGACATTTAGCCGCAACCACCTGCTCGCCTTTCACAATCACCGCTCCATCATGCAGCGGTGAACCCGGCATGAAGATGGTTTCCAGCAATGACGCCGACAGACGCGCGTCCACGGGTCGCCCCGCTTCTATATAATCGCTCAGCCCTACTTCGCGTTCGATCGCAATCAGTCCGCCGATGCGATGGGTCGACAACCATCCGGCCGCCTGGGCAACTTCCTCGGCGGCCACCGCACCAATGCCCCGAAAACCCATGAATGGACCAGTTCCAAACCGGGTCAGCGCGCGACGGATATCGGCCTGAAAGATGACTACCAGGATAATCATCAGGGAGCCCAGAAAATTGTTGAGCAGCCAATTCAGCGTGAACAGACCTAACATCTGCGAGGCCAGATATGCCACGCCCAACAACGCCAGCCCCAGCACCATCTGAACTGCCCGCGTACCGCGGATCAGCAGCGCGATGCGATAGACGATAAACGCCACAAACGTGATATCGATCGCGTCCGTCCATCGAAGCGTGGGCACGAAATCAGGCTTTAAGGTCATCGCCCGATGCCGTTGCCGCTGGTCGCGTTAAATGTCAGGACAGATGACGACATCTACGAGTGCCTCTGTTCTCCATATCAGGCCAAAAGGGCGCCAATATACCGGCTTACACCGCGCCGGCAACGCCAATCGCCGCCGCCACCTTAACCGCCGCCGCAATCGGGCCCGGGTCGTGGACCCGGACTATCGCGGCGCCGGCGGCTATCGCCAGGGATACGGCGGCGACCGTGCCAAAAATTAACTGTTCCTGGTCGGGGCCGGCGATTTCGCGGATAAAATTTTTGCGCGAAACGCCCACCAATATCGGATACCCAAGCCGGCACAGCCGTGACAGACCTGCCAGCAACTTTAGATTGTGACTCGTTTTTTTGGCAAATCCAATGCCGGGATCCAGAATAATCCGCGACTTTGCGATTCCCGCCGCCCGCGCCGCCTCTGCCCGCTCCACCAGGTAGGCGCAAACCTCGCCTACCACATCGCGGTATCGGGCCATTGCCTGCATGGTCGCGGGTTCTCCGCGCATGTGCATCAACACCACACCTGCCCGATGGCGCGCGACCACGCCCGCCATCTCGCGATCGAAGGTCATCGCACTGATATCGTTGACAATCGTAGCTCCCGCCTCCAATGCCCGCTCCGCCACCATCGCCTTACGCGTATCAATCGATATGGGACGGTCAAGCCGTCCTCTAAGCTTACGAATGACTGGAAGCACCCGCTCACATTCGGCCTCGGCCGGAACTTCCCTGGCGCCAGGCCGAGTCGATTCGCCTCCGATGTCGATAATCTGGGCGCCTTCGCGCGCCATCTGAAGGGCCCGACGAAAAGCCAACCCAGGGTCGAAGTATCGGCCGCCGTCCGAGAATGAGTCAGGGGTAATGTTGAGCACCCCCATGACGGCAGGAAGGCGTATCGTGACTCCGTTCCCCAAACGCAGCGCCGCAATCAAATGCCGGCGCGAATCCAAACCTGCCTGGGGCGCGCGCGCCACCTGACCAGCGAGGCCTTGAACTCAGGCCAAAACCGGCTTGGGGGGCAAACCGGGAACGGCACCGCGATCCTCGTCCGCAACCTTCTCCGGCTTTTCACGCGGCAGCTCCACCGGCCGAGCCGGACCGTCAGTTGCAACCGGCGGCGCTTGGGGCGAAGCAGCCGGCACCGCGCCGTCGCGGTACGCTTTTACGATCGCTTCGACCTCCGCACCGTCGAGCACTTCCTTTTCCAGCAGCTTTTCGGCAGCCGCGTGCAGGGCGGCGATATTCTCGGTAAGCAGCGACCGGGCGGTATCATAGGCCTCCTGGATCATCCGCCTGACCTCACGATCGATCTCGATCGCGGTATGCTCGGAGTAGTCGCGCTGATGGTACAGATCCTTGCCCAGGAAGACCTGCTCCTCCTTGCGCCCGAAGGTCATCGGCCCCAGTTCCGTGCTCATCCCAAATTCGCACACCATCTTGCGCGCCAATTCCGTGGCTTTTTCGATATCGTCGCCGGCGCCGGTCGTCATATGACCGAACACCAGCTCCTCCGCGGTGCGGCCGCCGAACATCATCGCCAAACGCGTCATCAGGTATTCGCGGGTATAGGTATAACGGTCGTCCAAAGGCAGTTGCTGGGTGATTCCCAGCGCCATACCGCGTGGGATGATGGTCACCTTGTGGACGGGGTCGGCGCCGGGCAGCAGTATCGCGACCAAGGCATGCCCCGCTTCGTGATAGGCGGTGTTGCGGCGCTCGTTGAGCGACATCACCATCGAGCGGCGCTCCGCGCCCATCATCACCTTGTCCTTGGCCAACTCAAAGTCGTTCATGTCGACTTTTTCTTTGTTCCGGCGTGCCGCCAACAACGCCGCTTCGTTGACCAGGTTCTCCAGATCCGCGCCGGCAAACCCCGGCGTGCCGCGCGCCAGTTTCTCCAGCGACACGTCTTCGCTCAGCGGAACCTTGCGCATGTGAACACGCAGGATACCTTCGCGACCCTTCATGTCGGGTCGCGGCACGACAACCCGGCGGTCAAAGCGGCCGGGCCTCAGCAGGGCCGGGTCGAGCACGTCAGGACGGTTGGTGGCCGCGACCAGGATCACTCCCTCGTTGGCCTCAAAGCCGTCCATCTCGACCAGCAACTGATTCAGCGTCTGTTCACGCTCATCGTGACCGCCACCAAGACCGGCTCCGCGATGGCGCCCGACGGCATCGATCTCATCGATAAATATGATGCACGGAGCATGCTTCTTGCCCTGCACAAACAGGTCGCGTACGCGCGAGGCGCCGACGCCGACGAACATTTCGACAAAGTCCGAGCCCGAGATAGAGAAGAACGGGACGCCGGCTTCACCCGCAATCGCCCTGGCCAAAAGCGTCTTGCCGGTTCCGGGCGCTCCCACCAGCAGGACGCCCTTGGGAATACGGCCGCCAAGTTTGGTAAAGCGCTTGGGGTCGCGCAGGAACTGGATTATCTCCTCAAGCTCGTCTTTGGCCTCGTCTATCCCGGAGACATCGGCAAAGGTCACCTTATGGGTATTCTCATTGAGCAGACGCGCCCGGCTCTTGCCGAAGGACATCGCCTTGCCGCCGCCAATCTGCATTTGGCGCATGAAGAATATCCACACTGCCACCAGCAGCAGCATCGGGAACCATTGCACCAAGGCCACCATCCACCAGGGATCGCCGTCCTCGGGCTTGGCGGTGATGCGCACGCCCTTGGTGAGCAGGATCTTCACCAGGTCAGGATCGCGGGGCGCGTAGGTCTTGAAATGTTCGCCGGAGGTAGTGCGGCCGTGGATTGAGCTGCCTTGAATAACTACTTCAGAGACCTGATTCTTCTCAACCTGGCCGAGGAAATCCGAGAAAACGATCTCCGGCTCGCGAGTCTGCTGCCTGCTGAAGACGTTGAACAGCAGCAGGAACATCAGCCCCAGCACCAGCCAGAGAGCGATGCTGCGCGAAAATTGATTCATCGTCTGTTAGACCGTATCACGGGGGTTTGATTGCAAGCAACGTTTGGAAGTAGCCGTTAGCCGCACTATTTCCGTGGTTTCTTCGGTGACCAGCGCCAGGCTTGACCGCACCAGACCGGGCAGCCATGCCACACGGCCCTCCAGTAGTACTACAGGGAACCGCCGCCGCTGATCGCTTGGAATTTTATGTTCGATAAACACATCCTTGACCTTCCGGCTGCCCGCTAAGCCAAACGGCGAAATGCGGTCGCCGGGCTTAAAGTTGCGCGCAATGAGCCCCCCACCCAGACTGTGAGCGTCGAACACCGCTTCGGTGGCGTCGTGGGGCATGGGCGCAAGCGTGTGGGGAACCAGCGCCGATTGGAAAATCGTTCGTGCCGATTCTACCACCGTCAGGCCCTCAACCGCCAAAGCAACCTCGAAGGCGGGCGCAACATCGTTATGTTTCTCAGACCTCAACAATAACAGTTTGCCGTATCTGCGCCTGCTAAGCCAGCCATAAGGCAAAACGATTCGTCCGTTGGGAGGCCCGCTGCGGGCCAGGGCGCACAGCGCTTCGATATGGCTGCGGTCAATGCCCTGCAGGTTCCCCACTGCGGCGGCTACGTAGCGGCGCATCAGCGCGGAGGCAAGCGCGGGATGAAGCCGCTTGAACCGATCCACATCCAGCGAACCGTCCTGGTTGAGGCACTCGCGCGCAGAATCCTGGGCCAGTGTGCCGAGCAGGTCATCGACCTGGCGCATCTCGGCCGCCAATTCGACCAGCCGTCCGGTGAGGCCGGGAGCGTAATCCCGTTCCAGCAGGGGCATCAGCCGATGCCGCACCCGGTTGCGATCATGCTTGAGCGAGGCGTTGGTCGAATCCTCGACGAAGGTGGCGCCGATCGCGCCAACGTAGTCAAGGATCGCGGAGCGGCGCACCTGAAGCAGCGGCCGGATAATTTTGCCCGCGCCGGACTCGGCCATCGCGCCCAGACCGGCCACACCGGCGCCGCGCAACAGCCGCAGCATCACCGTTTCCGCCTGGTCGTCGGCCTGATGCGCTAGCGCGATATAATCGGCGCCGATCCGCTCGGCTGTCGCGGAAAGGAACCTATGGCGGGCCGCGCGAGCCCGTGCTTCGAGATTGCCTCGCGTCTTTTGCAAGCCGTGCGAGCGCTCGACGATAAGCTCAATCCTCATGCTGGCGCACAGCCCGCGAACGAACGCCTCATCACGGTCGGATTCAGCGGCGCGAAGACCATGATTAAGATGGGCTGCGGCCAATTCGAAATGAAACTTGCGGCGGACCGCTGCCAGCGCATGGAGCAGCGCCACCGAGTCAGCCCCGCCCGAAAGCGCGAGCAGGATCCGCTTGCCGCGCAACTTCGGGAGTTTCGCAAGAAAGCGAGTGACCGGATCAATCACCGCGCGTGTGGCCGCGCGCTTCGACATGCCGATGCGTTCCACGACAAATATGATTTGTAAATGAAGCAACGCCCGCGGTAAACGGGCCTGCGTGGTATCCGGATTACTGCGGCGACGCTGGGGACAGCGCAACGCCGTGCGCCGTCGCACGGCACAGTAGATGAGGCCCTCGCCGGTGAGAAGTATCGCTGTCCGGCGGTTCGTCAAGCCGGTGTCCAAAAGAGCTGATGCCACGTTCAGGAACAACTTTTCCCAACCGCCTTGTTCTGACAGTGGCACAGGCTTCCAGCCTGTGATTTCCGGAGTTTTTGAATTTGAACTGAGTGCCACCGTTGTTCAAGGGAACAAGGCCGTTTTCTGTCATCCCGATCGCGGTGAGCGCCAGCAAGCGCGGCGGAGGAGCCTGTACTGAGCCTGCCGAAGGAATCAACGCGAAGCGATTTGCCCACGAGGGCATGGCTGGTCCAGCCAGTTCTTGAATTCCAGAATTCCGGAAATCACAGGCTGGAAGCCTGTGCCACGGTTAGAGAAAGACAGGCTGGCGCGACCGCGCGCGCTTGAGCGTGTCCGCCGGCGGCGCCTCCAGCAGCTTGCGCGCCTGGGCGTCATCTAGCGCCAGCGCGCTGCCTTCGTTGCCGTTGGCTATTGGCCGCTTCACGCCGTCGACGGGATGGCCGGACACGGCGTTGCGCTCGCAGATATAATCAAACAGGGAGGAGAGCGCCGAGAGCTGCACCGGCAGTGACACTCCAGCCCGTTGGGGCCGTTCACTCAAATATCGGCGATATCCTCGCCAACACCTCGTCCATCATTGCGTCTGGAATGCTTTCCAGTTTCCTGTCGCCGCGCGCGGCTAGATCGAGTGCGCGGGGCTGGTCGCATCGGACAACCCCCGTCGTTTTGGTTCCCGCTTCTGTCAAAGGCACGGCGAAACCCGCCGTCCGCGCGAAATTACCGCCGCTCGTGATCGGGAGAATTACAGGAAGTTTCGTTATCCGGTTGAAGGCCTTTGGCGACACGATCAGCACCGGACGGCGGCCCTTTTGCTTGTGTCATGACGGCTAGATCACCTGTACCCCCTCGGCAACGGCCGCGCGCCTTAGGTCATCATCGGCGGTTGCCAGTGGGTATCCGCCGCGGATCGCAATTTCAAGGTAGGCGGCGTCGTACGCCTCAGACTATGTTTGCGACAAAGTGCCTGGGTTGTGTTGAACACAATATGCCGCGTTGCTACGTCAACATCCACGGGCAAAAGGTTTAAATCCGCTGTGAACGCTTGGGTGAGTTACGAGTGTAAGCCGATTTCGCCTTTCGCCTACGAGAAGCGCATTCAGGACCTCATGCAGCCAGAACGCCGGAACAACCACTGTATCGCCGTCGGCGATCCGCTCTGAAATCTCCTGCGCTTTTTGGGCTTTCTCGTCAGGAAAGCACCAAGTCAGGACTGTCGAGGCATCCAGAACAAAATGGGTCACGGCCTGCTCTCGCGGAGCAGTTCCTTAATAGTCAAGCCGCCCAAGGAGAGGCCATTCCGTTTCCCGAACGTTCCCAAGCGCCGCGCCGCCGCAACGGATTCGTCCGCAGTCCCCTCGTGGGGCAGGCGCGCTCGCAGAGCATCGAAGGCTTGATCGAGTGCCTCTTCAGTAGTGTGCGCCAACCCGCAATTAATGACTTGGATAAGCACCTTCTCCTGTTCAGGCTCTAGGGTAATCGTCATCGAGCCGTCTCCATTTCTTTTGCCATGATGCTTTTAAAGCCTTATCAAGTCACCGCCCGATTGTACCCGTGGACGGGTCCCGTTGTACACGGCAGAACAGCGGCAGGAGGAAAAAGCAGCCCTGCTGCCGCGGCGCATTGAGCCCCTAACCTGTCATCTTAGGCGATTTAGCCGTAAAGATGACAAACTAACGCCGGCGTGCTGCCCTCATTGGGTGGCTACCGTGGACGTATAAGTGTTTATCCTCTTAGGTACATAGGCGTCATAATGCGGGAAGAAGCCGTTCGCTGGAACATCAAGGTCTCGAAGGAGACCGATCTCATCCTGCGCACCTTTCAGGGCGCCCAAGGAACCAAAAAGGGCGAGCTCTCAAAATTCATCGAGGAGGCCGTGCGCTGGCGCGTGTTTCATCGCACCGTGCAGGATATCCGGGAGCGCAACGCCGATACCGACCCGGACCAGTTGCAGCGCATCATCGACCAAACCGTGAGCGAGGTCCGCGCCCAACGCTTTGCCAAAAGGAAGGCTGACAAGTTTGACAAAACCTGATGCGGGTGGTGCTTTGAAACTCCCGCTAACCCTCGATTTGTTCGAGCAGATGCAAAATCACGCTGATTCCGGGAACGTTCACTTCCAGTTCGTCGGCCAAAGTGCGAATCAAACGGATACGGCGCAGCGCCGATTGATCGTAAAGCGGCTCAAACCGGTGGCCGCGCTCCAACAGGCGCGCGGGTGCGATCAGGTCCTCCGACTCCCACAGCGCCAACTCGTGTTCAGTAACCTCGCACAGGCCGCACAACACGGACCTGCTGTAGAAGCGCAACTCAGCGCGTGAGCCTTTCCTGGTTGATTTTTTTCGTGACGCCATCTTGCGCCTACCTCAACAACGCAGCCCGCGGGTCGGGAACGTGGCGCTGGCGTTGCTTTTCCGCCAGGTCGCGGAACAAAGCGCGTTCGTCTTCCGTAAGGCTCTCGGGGGCGAGCACCTTCAATTCGTACAGCATGTCGCCGGC
>DASZGF010000050.1:0-26642 GCA_035939115.1 Binataceae bacterium (SeqCode) | reverse complement strand
ACATCCACCAACCGCCGCTTTCTTGCCATCGCCAATTCATGCCAAGTTTTCCGACCCCAGAAAACTCCGCAAAGCTCTGTGCGAGAGGGATTTCAACAGCTACACGTTGAAAATTCATCCACACGATTTGCAGATGAGCCCCCGACCAATTTCGTGCGCTACTTCAATTGCCCTCACTGGCGCAGGCGGTGCGCTACCTTCATCAGCCGCCGCCCGACGCCGATCTCGATGCGTTGCAAGCCGGCACCACTGCCGCACATCAGGCGCTGGCGGCCGACGAGCTCTTTGCCTTCGAACTGGCGCTTGAGATCGACCGCGAACTGGCCCGTGCGCGCCCCGGGATCGCCTTCAACGGCGGCAGCGCCCTTGCCGATCGCTTTATCGCCGGACTGCCATTCGAATTGACGGCGGCCCAGCGCCGCGCGATCGAGGAAATCCGCACGGACATGGCGGCGCCGGCGCAGATGAATCGCCTGGTGATGGGCGATGTGGGCAGCGGCAAGACCGTGATTGCATTGTGGGCGATAATCAACGCGGTGGAGCACGGCTATCAGGCCGCGATGATGGCGCCGACCGAGATGCTTGCCGAACAGCATTACGCGACCTTTCAGTTGCTGTGCGAAAAATCCGGAATTCGGGCTGGGCTGCTGCGCGGCAAGCTGCCGGCGGCGCGGCGCCGGGAGGTGCTGGCCTGATCACCGCCAGTCCAAGGCGGGGTATTTCACCTCCAGGTTGCTCAACAGCACCCGCGCCAGGCTGCGAGGTATGGGCGTTGCGGTGAGCAGCAGCATATCGGTTTGCGGACCGAGGGCCTGCAGGCGGGCGCGGTCGAAGACACCGAAGCGATGTTGCTGCGTGGCGGTGAGCCGGGCGTCGTTTTCGGCACCCAGGCGTTGATTCAACGAACGGTTGAAAGGACGGCCGGCGGTGGCCACCCATTTATGTGGGGAAGGGGAGTTGGAGGAGGTCTGGCGCACAGTGCGCGAGGAAGTGGCCAAGGGCAACCGCGCCTATTGCATTGCGCCGCTCATCGAAGCTCCCAGCGAGGAGCAACAGGATCTGGCAGTGACCACGGCCGCGGCGGAACTGCGCGAGGGCGCGCTGGCGGGATTGCGGATTGGCTTGATGCATGGGCGGTTGACCAGTGAAGAAAAGGATTCGGTGATGCAGGACTTCCGCGACGGCAAACTGCAAGTGCTGGTTTCAACCACCGTCATCGAAGTCGGCATCGACGTACCCGACGCGACCGTTATCGTAATTATCGGTGCGCAGCGCTACGGCCTGGCCCAGCTCCATCAGTTGCGCGGCCGTATCGGACGGGGCAGCCAGCCGGGTCATTGCTACCTGGTGGTCGACGATGCGGTTAACGAGCCGATACGCGACAAACTCAAAGTGCTGGTTGAGAAGACCTCGGGGACCGAAATAGCTCAAGCGGATCTTGAGCTGCGCGGACCCGGCGATCTGTTTGGCGCGCGCCAGGCCGGACCGCTGCCGCTGCACTTCGCGCATTGGATGAGGGATCTTGATACAATTTTGCGTCTGCGCGATCGTGCCAGAGAATGGCTGCGGGGCGACCCTGATCTCAAAACGGAGGACTCGCGCGGCGCGCGATCGGCGTTGGCGCATCTGCTCGACGCCAGCTCACAAAATGCGCTTTCGGTGGCCTAGCAGAGTGCGAGATCACTGAATATTCCAACAACCGTGAAACTGATTTTTCTTCGACGCTGCTAGACATGGCAACCAAAAAGAAGCCCGGCAAACCAGCCAAATCGCCCAAATCAGCCTTCCGGACTCTGCGCGAGTTCTCCGCCGGAGGCTTGATCTGGCGCCGGCCGCATCCCGATGGCAAGGCGGAGGTGGTGCTGGTCAGGCCGGCCGGAAAGGAAACCTGGGTGATGCCCAAGGGCGGCCTGGAATCCAAGGAGTCAATCGAGCAGGCCGCGATGCGCGAATGCGAAGAAGAAACCGGATTCAAAGTCAGCATCGATCGGCCGCTGGGGCAGGTGGCGTATTTCTACGCCCGACGCGAATCTCCCAGCGGACCCATGTATCGGATTTTCAAGCGGGTGAATTTCTTCCTGATGCGCCATCTGGGTGGCGATGCCAGCCAGCACGACGACGAAATCCAGGACGTGAAATGGTTCGGCATCGAAGACGCCGTCCGCAAGGCCAGCCATCGTAACGAGCGTGAGTTAATCCTTAAAGCGGCAAGCCTGCTCGATCAGCCCGGGGGTACGGGTAGTTGAGCCCGCACCGCCGCCGGCGGGACCGGGCGCGGCGGGGGCGGCGGGATAGTTACGCGAGATTGCTCGAACAGCGCGCTCTCCAACTGGGGAAAGCCGCGTGCTGCCTCGCCGATCACAACCAGGACCAGGCTCGATTGGTAGTCCACGCGATGGGCGATCTGGACGGTAAGGCGGCGATCGAGCGCCTCGGTGTACGCCGCGGCGAACTGGCTCGCGGCCCGCTCGCTGCTCAGGTCTATCATCCAGATCACGCTCAACTCCGAGCCGCGAGTGAGGCTCACGATACGATCCCCTTTCCAAGCCTCGGCCAACGCCACCTGCCGGCTGCTGGCGCCGAAGGCCAGCTTGAGTATCAGCTTTAGTCCCAACTCGCCTTCACAATTCTCATCCCCCTTGGTCCATCCGCCAAGCGCCCGCTGGTAGCCCGCGACGGTGATCCCGGCTGGCGGCGTCGGATGGTCGAAGTAAAGTTCCGGATGAATAATCTGCTGGCTGGACTGAGGCGGCTGGCGAAAGAGCTGATCGACGGCGGCATAGCCACCGCGGCGATACGCCCGCGCGACGAATTTAACCCCCTCGCTGTATTGGAAGATCAGCGGCTCCCGCAGCCCCTCGGGCGCGGACTTGGCCTCTTTGGCGAACAACTCCGGCAGGTCGGACAGCCGCGCGACCAGCGCATCGAGCCGAGTCTGGTCCATCCCGCCCACCACGTAGGCGAACCCGGTGATGGTGGCGTCGCCCTCGGCCACGCTCTTGAGCGCCAGCGCGCGATCGTCGTTGTCCTTGAGCGCGTCGAGGTTGGCGCCGAGGGCGAAATGCTGGTCCTGCAGGGCGTGAGTCAATTCATGCGCCAGCAGCATCTCGCCTACCAAATCGCGTTGCATCAGGAACTCGGCGGCGCCGTCCCACACCCCGGTGTCAGCCGTGCCGTTTACCAGGATCATCCGTTTGGTGTCAGGGTCGTAAAATCCGGCGATCTGCTCGTCTAGCAGTTTCAGGGTTTCCTGCTTGAGGTCGATGCCCGCGGGATACAGCCCGATCAGACTGCCGGCCCGGCCGTCGAGGCGGAACTGCTCGTCGCTGACGTCGTGCGTTACCTGGGCGCGGATATCACGGTCGGCCTCCGCGCGGTTTTCCACCACCAACGGAACGGGCTTGATGAAGGAAAGCTGCCGGATCTGCTGCAACCCGGCTTCGATATGGCTGACCTTGGCGCTGTCGACCGCGCCCGAGCGGACCAACTGATAGGCGCAGCCAAACGCGGCCAGCGCCATCAGCGCCAGGGCTGCACGCCTTAGCAGGGACCGCTTAGCTGGGCGCGTCATTGCTGTTCGATTATGGACCGTAACCCGAGCCGCGAGGTTTGCGTGGCACGCGCCAAAGCGGTTGCGTGATCGGGAAACGCGCCCATCCGCACGCGGTAATAGGAGCGGTGGCCGGCTTTAAAGTGATCGACGCGCACGTCGGCGAAGTATTGGCTCAGTCGGCCGCCCAGGCGCTGGGCATTGGAGGAGTTGGAAAACGACCCTACCTGGACGAAAAAGCCCGGCGCCGATTCCGGGCCCTGACGGACGACATCGATCCGCACCCGGGCGGTGCCGGGATTCAAGATACCCAGCGCGCTCGCCGCGGCGCGGGAAAGATCGATCTTGCGCCCCTTGGCGAAGGGGCCGCGATCGTTGATGCGGACTTCCACGCTGCGGCCGTTTTGCAGATTAGTCACCAGTGCGCGTGTCCCCAGCGGCAGTGTGGTCGATGCCGCGGTCAGGTCTTCCTGATCGTAGATCTCCCCGCTGGAGGTGTGTTTGCCGTTGAAACCCGGTCCGTACCATGAAGCAACGCCGACTATAGATGACGATCGTGGTGGAGCAGGCGGGGCAGGAGGGGATGGTGGCGGCGCGACGCGCGGGGCAAACAGGGCGCATCCAGTGATCACACTGGCCACACCCAATGCCGCGAACAGCCGGCTCAGGCAGCGATAACCATCCCCGCCCAACACAACCTCCACCGCGCCAGATTATATGGGGTGGGTTATGCGGGGGCAAAGCCCCTGTTCAATAATCCCGGAGCGCCGCTTCTTGACCCAAGGGGCGTGATGCTAAGATCCAGTCGGAGCGTAGGTCTAAACTATTACAGCGCAACTCTATATTATGACCCGATTATCAACCCAACGCACGATTTGACCATGCTCCGGACCCGCCAGCAGCTGGAGGAATTCGAAGACCGCACCTTGGCGCCTTACGCGATGCGCTCTGCGGACAGCCGGGGACGGCGCTTCGCGCAGCCCGAGCATCCTTATCGCACTGCTTTTCAGCGCGATCGCGACCGGATTATCCACTCGGCCGCCTTTCGCCGCCTGGAGTACAAAACCCAGGTCTTCGTCAACCACGAGGGCGATTACTACCGCACCCGGCTTACCCACACGATGGAAGCGGCCCAGATCACGCGCACCGTGGCGCGCGCGCTGGGGCTTAACGAGGAGTTGGCGGAGGCGGTGGTGCTGTCGCACGACCTCGGCCATACGCCCTTTGGCCACGCCGGCGAAAAGGTGCTCAACGCCCTGATGGAACCCTACGGCGGCTTCGATCACAACGCGCAGAGCCTGCGCACGGTTGATTGGATCGAGGAGCGCTACCCGTCCTTTCGCGGCTTGAACCTGACCTTTGAGGTGCGCGAGGGGATCGTCAAGCATTCCGATTTCAAGCATCGGCCCGCGGCCCATGAGTTCGACCCTTCGCTTTATCCATGTTTGGAAGCGCAGATCGTGGATCTGGCCGATGAGATTGCCTACCTCGCGCATGATGTGGACGACGGGCTTAAGTCCGGGATGCTCTCTCGCGCCGACCTGGACGACTCGGAACTGGTGCGCGCCGCGGGCCGGGCGGTGCGCGAGTCGTTTCCGGATGTCGAGAACCCGAGGGGAGGGCGCTACCAGCTCGTAATCCGGATGATCGACATGATGGTTACGGATCTGATGGCCACTATCGATCGCGAGCTGACTTCAGCCGGGGTCGCCAGCGTCGAGGATGTCTGGCGCGCCGGGCGGCCGCTGGCGTCATTCAGCGCGTCGATGGCGCCGCAGGTGGCGGAGTTAAAGCGGTTGATGAGTGACAAGCTCTATCGCCACTACCGTGTGCTGCGGATGACGCAGAAGGCGGGGCGCGTGCTGAGCCAGCTCTTCAACGCCTACATGGCGGAGCCCGCGCAGATACCTCCGCACATCATGCATCGCCGGGAGAGCGAGGCGGACTCGACCGCCCGGGTGATCGCGGATTATATCGCCGGGATGACGGACCGCTTTGCGCTGGACGAGTATCGCAAGCTGTTCGATCCTGATGAGCGGGTCTGATTGTTTTCCATAAGACGGTACTTGGCTTACGATGGGTTGGTGGCGGGACAGAGGCGGCAGGGTGCGGGGGCGGTGCATAAGAAAGTACTGGTAATCGCGCGCGATGACCATATCGGCGATCCGATCGGCGCCATCTTCCTCGAACTGGAGGGCGGCGAGGCCGAGGTGGCGCGCCGAGTCCGCGACTATCTGGGCGGCAAAGTCCACATCCTCAAGCTCGACTTGAAGCACGACCAGGCCACGATCGAGGTCGAGGCGTCGGCGTTTACCGAGGAAGCCAGCCGCCTGGCCACTGCCGCCGCCGACTTGGCGCGCAAAGGCGCTCCGCGCAATGCAATCGCGATGTTTAAACAGGCCCTCGAGCTTGACCCGCTGGGCGGGCAGACGCTGTGCGATATGGGCCTGGCCCTGCTCGAACTCAAACGGCCGGCCGAAGCGCTGAGCGCCTTGCGCCGAGCCCGCGAGGCCCTGGGTGACAACGTTGATCTGCTGCGCGCGCTGGCGCGCGTATGCGTCGCGATGGAGCGGGTTCCCACGGCAATCGGCTATCTGGAACGCGCGCTGGAACTCGAACCCGCCAACCGCGTAATCCGGCGCGAGATGCTGGCCTTGGGACATCGCCCGCCTCCCACCCCTCTGGCACTGCGCGGCCCAAGCACCGGCCGCCGCCGCCAGCGCTGAACTGATTTACGCGCCGCTTGCTCTTTTCCTACCTCTCCCGAATGACAGGAGAGATCGCGCTGCCGCAGTAGCAGACAAGGCCGCGCGGGAGAGGGACCTTATGGAAAATTCTTCCGGCTTCGAATTCTTGCGTTGAGTACGAAAGAAAAGGACCGGCACGGAGCCGGCGCTACGAAGAAAGCTCTCGGTCCAAGACTATCGAATTCGCGGAGCTGGCCGTGCCCGCTTTTTTTCCGTCTGCCGTAGCGCGGGCCGCTGTGCCCGCGTTCTTTTCAACCGCTCGCTAACGCTCGGTCCCGACCCCATTCGAGCCGCCAGCGTCAGCGAGCGGTTTCCCTATCGTCTGGCACTAGCGCAAAACTTGGGCTAGCCTCCACTCGCACGAACTGACGCATCAAAGCGCCGCGACCGGCGCGCATCACGAACCAACCCGCGGAGGACTCTCGCGATGGCAAGCCCACAGTTGCAACAGGCGATCGACGCGATGAAAGCGTTGTCGAGCAAGGTCGGCGCAAACTTCGAGGAAATGCGCGCGGCGAATGAAGAAATGGCTCTGTCCCCGCAGCCCGACGTCAAATGCGAGCCGGTCAGCGCTAACGACGTCAAGGCGGAGTGGATCACGGCGCCGGGCGTCTCCGCCGACCGCGCGGTGCTGTACCTCCATGGCGGCGGCTACGTGATGGGATCCTTGAAAACCCATCGTGATCTGATGGGCCGCATCTCGCGCGCAGCGCAGGCGCGCGTGCTCGGACTGGATTATCGGCTTGCGCCCGAGCATCCGTTTCCGGCCGCCGTGGACGACGCGGTGTCGGGCTATCGATTCCTGCTCGACCAAGGCTTGCGCCCCTCTTGGATAGCGGTGGCGGGCGATTCCGCGGGCGGTGCTTTGACGCTCGCCACCCTAGTCGCCGCACGTGACGCCGGCCTCGCGCTGCCCGCCGCCGCCGTATGCATGTCGCCCTGGGTCGATCTGGAAGGCACCGGCGAATCGATGAAGACGCGGTTGCACGTGGATCCGATCGCCTCGCCCGACGGGACCCGCCTGCTGGCCCAAACTTACCTGGCGGGCAAAGACCCGCGCACGCCGCTGGCGGCTCCGCTTCATGCGGATCTTAAAGGATTGCCGCCGCTGCTGATCCAAGTGGGCGATCACGAGGCCCTGCTCGACGATTCAACCCGCATTGCGGACAAAGCACGCGCGGCGAGAGTTAAAGTAACACTTGAGATTTGGCCCGAGATGATCCACGTCTGGCAGCTGTTCGCCAGCTTTCTGCCCCGAGGGCCAGGAAGCGGTCGAAGGCGTGGGCAAGTTCATTCGCGAGCATACCAGGTAGGCGGCGAACAGGCCGCATAGAAAACGAGGAGGACGGTTCCTATGGCAAGTCCGCAATTGCAGATGGCGATCGACGCCATGAAATCTCTGATGAAGTCGCCCGCGCCTACGCTGCCGGAAATGCGCGCGGCGTTTGAGCAGAACGCGATGCCGGCACAGCCCGACGTCACCAGCGAGCGCGTCAAGGCCAACGGCGTGGACGCCGAATGGATCGCGGCGCTCGGGGCCGCGGCTGACCGTGCCGTGCTTTATCTCCATGGCGGCGGCTATGTGCTGGGTTCCATCACCACGCATCGCGATCTGATCGGCCGCATCTCGCGCGCGGCGCAAGCGCGTGTCCTGGCACTCAATTATCGCCTCGGGCCGGAGCATCCCTTTCCCGCCGCGGTTGATGATGCAGTGGCGGGCTATCGATACCTGCTAGAGAACAAATTCAAACCGGCGCGCATCGTCGTTGCCGGCGATTCCGCCGGAGGCGGCCTGACGGTTGCGGCGCTGGTGGCGATTCGCGACGCCGGGTTGCAGCTCCCCGCCGCCGGCGTCTGCATGTCCCCATGGGTCGATCTGGAAGGGAAGGGCGAGTCGATGACGACGCGGGCCAAGGCGGATCCGGTCGTGCAGCGCGAAGGATTGATCGGGATGGCTCAGGCGTACCTGGGCGGCAAGGATCCGCGCACCCCGCTGGCCTCGCCGCTTCACGCCGACCTCAAGGGACTGCCGCCGCTGCTAATTCAGGTCGGCGACGCCGAAACGCTGCTGGACGACTCGACCCGCCTCGCAGAGAAGGCGCGCGCCGCTAAAGTTCAAGTAAAACTTGAAGTCTGGCCGGAAATGATCCATGTCTGGCAGTTGTTCGCCAGCTTCCTGCCCGAAGGCCAGGAAGCGGTCGATGGCATCGGCAAGTTCATCCGCGAACAGACCGACTAACGTAGCCCAGGCTGGCTTCAGCGGATCAGAGCCACGAGCGTAAGGCGAGCGGTTTCTCTTTTCCCCCGAACTGATCGGTTCGGGGGAGAGGAGTCGGCCAAAAACCAGTGCGACAGGCGTCCCTGCCTGTCGATGACCGCGCGAGCATTCTTTTTGCTCGCGCCACCGAATAAATGCCTGGAGCTTCAAGAGAACCCAAGGCCGCCAGAGACCATGAGAATTTCTAAAGGTGGCGCGAGTAAAAGATCTCGCGCATCATCGACAGGCGGGGACGCCTGTCCCACGAGTATTTCAGTCATTCCAGGCTGGGTCTCAAATTTTAGCTCCAGGGTTTGATTCCGGTGATGAGAATCGCGCTCATCGCGGTCGCGGCATTGTGCGTCATTTATTTTGGCGACGCGCTCGTCCTTCGGCTGATGCACCAGCCCTACGGCGTCGTGCAGGTTCGGCGCTACTACGCGATGCCCCTGAAGGGCAATAAAACCGAGTACGGCGACGCTGGGGTCGAAAACGATACCTGCGTCCACGCCCTGTTTCCGCACGGCGGCTTCGCGCCATGCTGGTACGCTAGCCGCAAGAAGGAAAAATGGGTCACCGAATAGGGCAGCGGCATCAGAGAACAGGTGATGGATGGCGGCTTCCGGCCCGAATAAGGCTGGGCTAACGCTCCCGCAAAGCGGCCCGTCGCTTAACAGGCTTTCAGCTTAACTTCGCATAAGAAATATTATGTCAACTTAGTGGTTCATCGGAACTTAGGTCGACTCTTAACTTCCAGTTTCTCCAAATTGCATGATGGGTCACGAGCACGGGAATGGGTGACCGCCTTTAGGACCTATTTCCTTCGAGATAACGCCTCGCAGCTCCCAAGAGCATCTGGAACTGTGGTTCTGAAATGGAGCCATAGCGTTTCGTTAGAGCATCGGCAGCTTGGGGGTTTCCTCCCATGCGGGACGCGCGCGGATCGCTTCCAGATAGGCGCTTATCCTGGGGAAATCGCCGAAGTTGAAGTCCGCTTTCTCGATCGCGTTGAGCACCGGGCCATAGCCACAATCGACCAGGGTGAAGTCCCGGCCCAGGAGCCATTTGGTGTTTGCGAGCTGGCCCTCGACGATGCTGATTACGTCGGGCAGCGCTTTTTCGCCGCGGGCGACGGCGGCTTCGTCGCCGGGAAGCCCGAGCCGCTTGACTGCGATCCGGTTGAACACCAGATCGGTCGCCGGTGGAGAAATGTGCCCCGACAGGAAGAAGAGCCAGCGCAGCGCGTCGGCGCGCCCCGCCGCTGTCGTTGGCCACAGCCTGCCGCTCTTATCGCCCAGGTAGACCAGGATCGCGTGCGACTCCCACAGCTTCAGCTCGCCATCGGTGAGCACCGGGACACGGCCGAATGGGTTGAGCGCCAGGAATTCCGGATTGCGCTGCTCGCGCTTGGTCAGATCGATCGGAACCATTTCGCATTCGATCCCCAACTCCAGCAAGGCGAATTTGACCTTCTGCGGATTGGGTGAAGGGAAGTAATAGAGTTTCATCGCTCGTCTCCTTGGCTAAGTTTGTTACCGTTTTATTGCGGCCGCGGCCCGAGTCTCAGGCGGACGGGGCGTTAAGGGCCCTGCCAGGCCGGCAGCGATGCGAGCCGGTCGTACCAGCGCATGATCTCTGCGTATTGCGCGATCGGGAGGTCAAGCATTTGTGCGGCGGGCACCCATGCGCCGAGCGCGAAATCCGCGATAGTGAGTGCGCTTCCGGTCAGCCATTTGCGGCCTTTAAGGGACTGGTTCAGCACCGATGCGAATCGATTGAAGTTGCGCTCTCCGCGCGCGACAAAGGCCGGTTCCGCCGGGCCCAGTCCGAGCACCGTCTTGGAAATTTTCTCGTAGCTGACGGCGCCACACGCTTCTGAATCCCAATGGGCGCTTTCCCAGGCCAGCCAGCGCAGCACATCCGCCTGCTGCTTTACCTCCGACGGCCACAGACCGCTCTTCGCTTTTTTTGACGCGAGGTAAAACAGGATCGCGTTGGATTCCCACAGCACGAACCCATCGTCTTCGAGTACGGGCATCTTGTGGTTGGCATTCATCGCGACGTACTCGGGCGTGAGCTGATCGCCTTTTGCGAGATCGACGATATGCATCTCACAATCCAGATCGAGGTGAATTTTCAAAGCGATCACCTTGCGCGCTCGCGGCGACGGCGGCAGCACATAAAGTTTCATGAATTCCTCCTTACTAATCCTGGCGAGAATCCACCTGACTTGAGGCGGCCGTATTGGCGCGGGATTGATAGTGACCCAGTACCAGGTCCCATCCACCATCGTAACTCTTGTGCGCATCGCGGGTCTTCGAATCCTGCTCCCAACCGCTGTGCTCCAGCTCCACGCGCGTTCCCTTGCCCTCGGCGATAAATCGAATATCCACTTGCGTCGTTGCGTCCCAACTCGGCGCCCGAAAGGTAAAGGCAACCGCACTGGGCGGCTGGTACGCGGTAACACGGCCAATCTCGTATTCGGTGCCGTCGGGTCTACGCTCGTAAAATCGCCCGCCGACTTGAAGCTCGATAAAGACCTTGGTGTCGTTGCCGCCAAAGCCTCCCGGCCACCAATTGCTCATCTCTTCACAGAACACGCGGAATGAAATCTCCGGTGAGCGCTCCACTCTGATCGACTTGCGAATCGTCATGCCTTCTCCTCCGCATAATGTTTGAACGCGTCGAGCGCGTTATCCCAGAATCGCCCGACTTCCTCGAGTTGGACGATTAGCTCTTTGATGGCCTGACCGCCCCTGGGCGCAAGCTCGTAGATCTGCTCGCGTCCATCCTTCTTTGCCCGAATCAGGCCGGCCTGCTTGAGCAGGCGCGTGTGTTTGCACACGGCGGGGCGGCTGATCGCAAACCCGTGCGCAAGCTCACCCGCCGGGCGCGGCCGCTCCGCCAGGCGGCGCAGCAGTTCGCGCCGGGTCGGATCGGCAAGCGCGGTGAGTGTCTGGGCCAATTTCGGCATGGACGATATGTAACCTATAGGTTACGCGTTGTCAAGCGCTCGCTCCGCGGATTGATTGCCGCCACCCATAACCGTAGGGCGGGCCGCCGTGCCCGCCGGTAGGGGGTGGAGCGGCCGCGAGCGGGGGAAGACCTTTGACGCGCGCGTGGGATGAATGCGCGCTGGAAAATCGTGGGACAGGCGTCTCGCCTGTCGATGACGCGCGAGCTTTTTTTGCTCGCGCTACCGAATCCTGGCGACGGTTCGTGGGCACCGCTGGGCTGCCAATATTGTTTATAAGGTAGCGCGAGCAAAAGAGTCTCGCGCATCATAAACTCCAGGGACAGGCGTCCCGCCTGTCCCACTATTCGTTAGCTTCAGCCCAGCACTCCATCCGGGCCAGTTCAATCGGACTGCCACGTCTTCTAATCAAAGCCGGATACGAAGGCTGTGCGTCATTTGGCCTTGACAGTAGTGGCGGGCTGAGGATGGCCTGAATTAGTGGGACCCTCCCCCGCCCGAGCCTTCACGTTTCGTTGAAATACTTGCCGCGACGCCGCGCCGCTTCGATGTAACGCTCGACGTCCTCGCGCAGCAGCAGGCGCGCTTCGCACAGCTCGCGCGCGGCGCGGGCGACCGCCTCGACGTAGGCTGCGTGGCTGCGGTAACGCTCTTCAAGCGACGGCCTGGGATCGCCTGACGCGAGTCGTTCGGCGGTGGTGGGTGCAAACGGGAAGTACGAACCGAGCAGAGCCAGCTCGCCGGGCGCGAAACCCTCGCGTCGCGGATTCCATCCCGTATGCGTGCCGAGCGGCGCTGCGATATCGGGCAGGCGGACGCCGTCTGTCTCGTTGCCGTCGGCGTCCACCGCGGGCACCTTCACGGCGTATCGATGGTCCGCATGCGGACGCGGCGGCTGCACGCTGTAATCGACCTCGCACAACTCGTTCAGTAAGCCGCTGTAAGTCACGCCGGGGACTGCGGGGAACTTGAGCGCATGCGCCGGGACCAGGGTGCCGTCGCCGACGCGCGGAAAATTACTGGGCGGCGGCGCAACTCCCGTGCTGACCCATTGATCCAGGGCGACCAGCAGCGCCCGATGCGGAGGGCTCATTTCCACCGGATTGCCCGGATGCTGGCAGAACGGGAAGACGGCAGTGGCCATTCGTCCTCCGTGCTGGGTGCCGGCAAAGAGATAAAACCTCACATCGTCAGGTAGCTCGCGGTCGCGGCCGGCCTCGTCGGTCACCACCAGCGACGCCCTACCCTGCCAGAACTCGCCGCTGCAGTCGGTCTGCATAATCTTAGGACAGGTGTTGGACGCGCGGCTGCGTTCCAGGATGCCATCGGTCCGGCCGCTTACCGGATCGAAGCGGGTCGCATAGGTGAACGGAAACTGATCGCCAGGGGTCAGGTGATCTTCATGCTGGCAGGAAAAGCGGCCCGGCTGTCCAAAGGCGAAGTTGGTAAACGTTTTGCGCGAACCGGCGAGGCTGGGGATGACGCCGTCGAAAACTTTTCCGCCGTTGAGATCCTGGTTGAACCCCTGCCACAGCCAGTCGCGCAGAAAGCGTCCCGACTGCGACATGCCGAACGCATACACATGCTCGACCGGCGGCGGGCCGCTATCGGTGCTGAGCGGGTTGGGCCGTCCGTCGTCGTCGGCGGCGCGATGGCGGAAGAACGAGACCACGTCGCGAATTGCGGCCATACCCAGGCCCATCACGATCGGATCGCGCGCCGGATATATGAACTCGTAGATCGCGCCCGCATCGAAGCCGCCTGGCCGGGTGATTTCGATTGCCTTGTTCGACAGATAGCGCCAGTCCTTAGGGGGCATGGCAACCCGCGGATCCTGCTCGCGCTGGCGAATGGTCAGGGTCGCCTCATTCTGATCCATGCTGTGCGCGGGATAGCTGAGCGGCGCGGCGGCGGGATTGTGCTTGTGGTTGAAAATGAATTCATCGCGGTTGGCCGCCACAATCGGCGCGCCATCGCCGCTTGCGATCGGCAGGCTGGCGAGCATCCGCCCCTCCCCTGGCGCGACGCCGCCCTGCCACGCGCTCCACAGCACGACATATCCATTGCGCATCAGGAAACCGTTGCCGGCGTGGCTCGCCGCGTCGGGGTCGTTGCTTGCCGGGGCGTCATTGAAATGGCTCAAAGCAAGTTTGAGGCCGCGATTGAGCACGTCGTAGAGGATGCGCCCGTTGTGGCGGCGCATGTCGGCAGGCTTCAGCAGGCAGAAGTCGACGCAATATTCTACCTGCCCGGCGGCGTTGCGCGGCGCGCGATCGAGATTGACGATACCGGCATTGAGTCGATGGCTGGGATCCACCGCGCCGCGCATTCGTCCGGTGACTTTCTCATAGGCTCCGACACTGCCGAACTCGACTCCGTCGAATACCGGTTGGACGCTGGTAATCTCAATCTTCATGGGACCGCCTCCGCAAGGGCTGTCGCCGGTCAAGCGCAGGCGGCACCATAGCACAGTGCGGCAAGCTGGGTGACGCTTGCATGCGTGGCGGTGAAAAAGAGTTTTGAGCCAAGCACGGGTTTTGCGACAATGCTGAAGATGCGCCGCAAGACAACAATCTACCTTGATGAGGAACTCCTGCGCGCGGCGAGGATAGCCGCCGCACGATCCGGCAAACGCGTGTACCAGGTGTTCGAGGAATCACTACGCGCCTATCTTGGCATCGAGCTTCTCCAGCGGACCGGAGCACGTTCCGTCTCACGGAAGACCAGGCCCTCGATATGCCTATCGGGAGTTACATCGATCCCGACGTTCCTGAGTCCTATAACGACGGGCGCCCTCTGCTAGACTCGGGGCTATGGACGACAGCGATTTGCGCGATGCGGCGCAGGAATTTGCCCGGCTGGCCGAGGTGATACGCAGGCTGCGGCGCGATTGCCCGTGGCATCGTGTGCAGACCCCCACCACCCTTTCGAAGTATTTGATCGAAGAAAGCTACGAGACCCTGGCCGCGATCGAATCCGGGGACGGCGCCGCGCTGGCCGATGAACTTGGCGACCTGCTGTTGCAAGTGCTCCTGCAAACTGAAATTGCCAGTGAACAGGGACAGTTCGATTTGGCCGCGATGCTTGCCCGCGCGCGCGAAAAACTGATCCGGCGCCATCCGCACGTCTTCGAGCAGGATCACGCGGCCAGTGCAGAAGAGGTTGCCGCGCGCTGGGAGGAGACCAAGCAGGCGGAGCGCAAGCGCGCCGGTATGAGTTCGGCGCTCGACGGCGTGGCACATCATCTGCCGGCCCTGGTACGCGCGGAAAAACTGGGCGAGCGCGCCAAAGCGGTGGGGATCGACTGGCCGGACTTGCGCGCGGTGATAGCCAAGGTGCGCGAGGAGCTGGATGAGACTCTCGCCGCGCTGGACGCCGACGCGGACAACGACGTAATCGCCGAGGAGTTGGGCGATTGCCTGTTGGCGCTGGCCAACGCGCCGCGCTTCGCCGGCTGGAGGGTCGAGGAAACCCTGCGGCGCGCCTGCGAAAAGTTCATCTATCGCTTTAAGAAAGTCGAGGCCCGCGCCGCCGCCTCGCAGCGCGATCTGACACAGCTGAGCGCGCAGGAAATCGACGCGTTGTGGGAGGAGGTCAAGGCTGGCGGGCCAGGAAGTTGAAACCCTGGTTGAGCTTTATCAAGAATCGCAGGCCGCCAGCAGCGCCGGAAGGAGTTTGCGCGAATCAAATATTTCCTGCGCGAGTTCTCGCGCGGCGCGGCTGTGCCGGGGATAATCCGCGTCGATGTCGGCGACTCCGGCCACCGCCTCATCCATGTTTCGAAACGTTACCAGCCCGCTACCCGTCGGAATCCGTTCGCTGAAGCCAGTCTCCTCCGCCAGCACGGGCCGGCCGCTGGCAAGATAGGCGATGCTGCGATCACTGAACCATCCCGTTTTCATTTGCACATGGATCGGTTTGGGACACATGAATTCCGCCCGCGAGGCATGCAGGTAGTTTTGGTAATCGGTGACTGAACCGGCAACGTCCAGTGGATGCACCAGGCGCCATCCGTGCTGCTCTAGTTGTTCGCGGTCGCCGGTGGTGTCGCTCGTCTCGATATAAGCAGCGAGTTCGAATGGCCGCGAGACGCGACGTGGGAGGCCTACGTAATTGAGATAAGCGGTGCGTTTGGAGACACTGATGGTCTGGCCGCGCCACTTAAGTAGTTCCCAGGTCCAGTGCGTGACCGATGTGAAAGGGGCCTCCAAAGCGCTTTCGCCTGCGGTCTGCCACACCGGCAGATAGATGCAGGGTTCGAAGGTGCGCCATCGCCGGCCGAGTTTCGGAACTTCGCAATCAGGTGCGTTGATCCGTGCGCCGATGGTCAGCAGGGCGTCGTGGTCCGCAACATTCATCTCCCATAATAGTGCGCAAATCTGCAGATGGCCGGGATCGAAGTCAAGCAGCGCTCGCCGCCTGAACGTCGAGAGCAACGGTTGCCGGATGGCGCAACAAAAGTTCAGCAGCAGGTCCGCGTCGCGGATCGCGTCCTTGATGTCTTCCCGGTTTTTGCCGAGTACCTGGGCGCGCTCGAAGGGTTGGAAATCCAGACTGCCATCAAAGATCATTACCGCGCAGTCACGATCCAGGCCGTAACGCGCCGTCAGTTCAAAGAAGTCACGGACAATCCGGGCATCCGAATCGGGATGGCCGGTCGACTGCATCAATTCAAGCCACAATACTTCGTGGCCCAGGTCCTTGAGGCCTAGGGGGTATTGCAGGAACCAGCTCCAATGGCCTCCGCCCCGCTGGGTATTAATGAGTGAGCCGTTACCGAGAACAATTCGCATCAGTGAAGTCCTACCGCAACAATCTGAGATTCTCGCAATCCTTGGTGCTCAGGTCCAGCCGTACTGAGCGTCGCAACTACGCCTCACCTTTTTCCGTGGTATGAGCATGCACCAAGCGCTAAAGTGCGTGAACCTATGATTTCTAGGCCTAACACTAAGCTTGTCCGCATCTTCGCGGCGGCGGGAGCCCTCTTTGTATTCTTACTGATGGGATCCTGTACGCCGACCACCAAGCTGCTGGTTCAAGGCGGCGAAAAACAGGCTACGCCGGTCCCGCACCCTCCGGCTCCGCCGGGACCGCACGTCTTGATCTTCGCCTTTGACGGCGTCGGCTACAACCAATTGATGGATCTGATCAAGTCGGACAAAGCGCCGAACATCACCGGTTTGTTGGGCCGCGACCAGGGCGGCGGACTCTACGAACACGCCTACTCGGCGCCCAACGCTATCAGTATCCTGCCGTCAACCACTATGGCGGCCTGGTCGTCGATTTTCAGCGGTGAGCCGCCCGCTTATACCGGAGTGCCGGGCAACGAATGGTTCGCTCGCGAACAGATGCAATTCTACGCGCCGGCTCCCGTATCGATCACCGACACCGACGACACGCTGAAGATGGTCACCGACGATCTGGTGGGAAAGTCGGTTATGACCCCCACCCTGTTCGAAATGGCCGGGATGCAGTCCGCCGTTTCGCTCAACCCTGTGTATCGAGGCGCCGATGTCTTCACCACCGTTACGTCGGCCTCGTTCGTCACGATGATGTCGGATTTCGTCGCCGGCAAGGCGGTCGAGGCACACGGGATTAAGAAGGCCCTATACACTCGAATAGACATAGAGTCGGTACCCAAAATAATCGACTCGTTCGACGCTCACGGTGTTCCGAGCCTGCAGGTCGTGTATTTTCCGGGCATCGATCTTTATACGCACGTCTCCCCCGATCCATTGTCGAAGGAGCTTGATTATCTCCAGCAGATAACCGATCCACTGGTCGGGCAAATCCTGGCCGAGTACCGCAAGCGTGGCCTGATCGACGAAACTTATGTGATGATCATCGCCGATCACGGTCATACCCCTGTGATGCATGACGAGCAGCACGCGCTCGATTCACAGGCCCAGGACGGGCCTGCGCCGCTGATGGCGAAAACCGGATTTCGACCACGTCCCTTCGTGCTCAACCCGGCGCCCAACCAGCAGGACTATCAGGTGGCGTTCGCGTACCAGGGCGCGATCGCATACGTGTACCTCGCCGATCGATCCACCTGCCCCAAACCCGGTGACAAGTGCGATTGGACCAAGGCTCCCCGCCTCAAGGAGGACGTGTTGCCCGCCGCGCGCGCCTTTTATTGGGCCAATCGCACCGGCCGCGACAGCCCCAAGCTTAAGAGGACGCTCGATCTGATCTTCGCGCGCGAGCCGCGTCCACCCGGCCGCAAGGCCAAAGAGTATCGGATCTTCGATGGGCACAGGCTGGTCGAGATCGAAGACTACCTCGAGGACCATCCGCGGCCCGATTTGCTGCAGCTCGATCGGCGCATGCGATGGCTCAGCGCGGGACCGTATGGCGATCGCGCGGGCGATATCCTTCTGCTCACCCACAGCGGCTTGGAGCGGCCGATCGAAGATCGATATTACTTCTCAGGCCTTTATCATTCCTGGCACGGCAGTGCGTGTGAGCAGGACAGCCACGTCCCGTTGGTGGTCGCGTGCACGAAGTGCTCGAGCCAGGGCGTGCGCAAACTGGTGAATCAGGTCGCCCACGGCCGCGCCCCGTCGCAGCTTGACGTGACGCCGCTTGCGCTCACGCTGCTCAAGTCGGACGGTGAGCTTCACGGGCCGGCGGCGCCGGGTAACGGCTCCCCGGCCAGCCGATAGTGCTCCGGGCTCAAAAGCTGTTTTGAAGTCGTCTGAAAGAAAAAGAACCGGCACGGAGGCCGGCGCTAGGGAAAGCAGCTGGAGTCAAACTAACCCGGTCGGCGCGGTTCACTCCCGGATGCGCCGCACCTCCATGGCAAAGCCGACGCGCAGGGCGGGGAAACGCTTCGCGATCGCAATTGCCTCATCGAGGTCCTGGCACTCGACGATTTCGTAACCCCCAAGCATCTCTCGGGTCTCGGCGAACGGCCCATCGGTGACCATCGGTTTGCCCTGCTGTTCGCGCACAGTGGCGGCGGTCGAAACCGGATGAAGCCCGACGGCCGCGCGCGCATGCCCGCTCTTGACCAATTCCTGATGCCAGGCGCCGCAGGCTTCTTTGACCCGGTTCTGCTCCGCTTCCGGCAGCTCCGGCCATTTGTTTGGTTTCGTAGACCAGCAACATGTATTGCATAAAAATTAATGCCCTCAAGGAGCAGTCGAACCAACCGGTGCGGAATCGACAAAAACGCGCGCGTCTTTTGGCCCGGCACACCGCGCGGCCGATGAATAGGGGCAAGCGTCGTTCAGTTGAGTGGGCCAGCGCCCTGCCCCGGATCGAACCACCGCTTGGTCAGGCCCGTTGACTGGGCGGGTCGCCATTGTTAGCTTCTTCAACTCGATATGCCACACGTTCCAGTACATCCATCGGCCATCAAGCGCCATCGCCGCAGCCTCAAGCGCAAGCTGCGCAACCGCGCCGTCAAAACCCACGTGCATAGCGCGGTGAAAAGCGCGCAAGACGCGATGGGGAGCGGCGATTCTGAGCAGGCAGCCCAGGCTTTGCGCGAAGCGATGAAGGTTTTGGGCAAAGCCGCCACCAAGGGCGTGCTCCATCGCAATACGGCGTCGCGCAAGATTTCCCGCCTGGCTCTGAGGCTTAAGCGCGTCAAGGCGCAAGCCTGAGGTTAGAAAAGAGAAATGAGAGGTTAGGAAACGGGCACCGGCCTCTCTGTCTTCTCTCGTTTTCTCTTTTCTATTTTCTCTTTCCTAATTCCAGAACGGGGCCACGTCCGTCCGTCTGCGCGGGTACGGCCACCGGGCGCGGTCCGAGAATGCGCTCCAATTGATCCGTGCCGACGGTTTCTTCCGCCAGCAACACACTGACCAGCTGATCGAGCCGATCGCGCGCGCCGGTCAGACGCTTGATTACTTCCTGATGGGTGTCCTCGAGCAGTTGGCGCACCTCCTCGTCGATGCGCGCCGCGGTGTGCTCGCTGTAATCCCGCCCCTGTGAAATCTCATAGCCCAGGAAGGGTTGCTGCTCGTCGGTTTTGAACGCGGCCAGACCCATCTTGCCCATCCCCCACCGCGTCATCATCCGGCGCGCCAGGCGGGTTGCTTCGACCAGGTCGTTCTCGGCCCCGGTGGTTACATCGCCAATGGCGATCTCCTCCGCGGCGCGGCCCCCAAGCATCACGGCCAGCCGGGCCTTCAGGAACGAATAGCTGAGATTGTGGCGTTCCTCGCCGGGGATCATTTCGGTCAGACCAAGGGCCTGGCCATGCGGGACGATGGTGACCTTATGCACCGAATCCGCCGCGGGTGTTAGCCACGCGATCACGGCATGGCCGGACTCATGGTAGGCAACCACGCGCCGTTCCGAGGGATCGACGAGCTGAGGATGGGCGGCGCCAAGTCTGATCTTGTCCAGCGCCTCATCGAAGTCTGCCATGCTTACGGCGTTGCGGTTATGTCTGGCGGTGGCGAGCGCCGCCTCGTTGCACAGGTTGGCCAGGTCCGCGCCGCTCATGCCGATCGTGGTGGCGGCGAGTATCGGAATGTTGACGTCGGGATCAAGATGCAGGTGGCGGGAGTGGATCCGCAGGATACCTTCGCGGCCAAGTTTGTCGGGAAGCGGAACCACGATCTGGCGGTCGAAGCGGCCGGGACGCAGCAGCGCCGGATCCAGAACGTCGGGCCGATTGGTGGCCGCCAGAATGATGACTTCGACTTGCGGGGCGAAGCCGTCCATTTCACCCAGCATTTGATTGAGCGTCTGCTCGCGCTCGTCATTGACGGTGCCCAGGCCGGCGCCGCGGCGCCGTCCGACCGCGTCGAGCTCGTCGATAAAAACAATCGCAGGCGCGGCTTCCTTGGCCTGGCGGAACAGGTCGCGCACGCGGCTGGCCCCTACTCCGACAAACATCTCGACGAACTCGGATGCCGTAAGGCTGAAGAAAGGGACCCCCGCTTCTCCCGCTACGGCGCGCGCCAGCAGGGTCTTTCCGGTCCCGGGAGGACCGACCAGCAGGACGCCCCTGGGGATGCGGGCTCCGAGGTCGTGGTATTTTTTCGGATTGCGCAGGAAATCAACCTCTTCCTGCAAGTCCGCTTTGGCTTCGTCGGCTCCCGCCACGTCGTTGAAAGTCACCTTGGGCTGATCGCTGTTGTAGCGACGCGCCTTGATGCGACCGATACCGAACATGCCCGACTGGGTCTGGGCGGACCGCCGCGCCATCCACCAGAAGAACCCGATCAGGAACAGCATCGGCGACCATTCCAGGACCAGGTTAAGGAACCACGGCGCGGATGCCGGCGAGACCTCCACCACCACGTTGTGAGCTTCCAACAGCGGCATCAGGCCGGGGTCGCCGACCGCCGTGGGAAAGGTCGTACGGAAGCCGCTGTATTTGATGGGAGGCGGTTGCGTCTGCGGCGTTACCTGAGGCGGCTTTGCCGCGTTGTCCCCGGCTTTGGGAGACGCTCCAGCCGGAGGCTCGGCCTTCGACGTGGCGGACTGTGTGGGCTTTGGCCACAGCAACGGCTTGGCGAAGGTGCCGGTGATTCGGTCGCCTATAATGTGAACCTGGGAGACATTGCCGGCACGGAGCTGGTCCAGAAAGGTCGAGTATGGAATGGCGGCCAGTTCGGGCCCGTGCGGCCAGAGCGCGACGACGTTCCACGCCGCCAAGCCAACGAGAATTAGCCACCAGAACCAGATATTGCTGGAAGGCTGGTTCCCGGGTTTGGGTTTCGGTGCTTGAGGTCCGGTTTCTCCCGCTGCCATCGCTTGCTTCTTTGTGTGCGTGCGGCCCAATCAGCCGCCGCACCATCCAGCATTGCGCGGCGGCGAGAATAAGGGAAGAAGCAATTCGTAGGGCGGGCGGCCCTGGCCGCCGATGACGCGCGCGAGACTCTTTTGCTCGCGCCACCTTTTGATTGATAAACGGGCAGGAGCTCGGTGGCGCGAGCTAAAAAAAGCTCGCGCAATCATCGGCGGGCAGAGACGCCCACTCTACTAGGTTATTTTGGTCGCCGCGATTCTTCCAGCAGCAGCGGGGCGAGCAGAACCGAGAGCGCCTGTTGGCGTTCCTTGACGGTCCCGTTCTTGAAGTTCCCGTCCAGGTCGATCGCCTCGCGATAGGTCTGGGTGAGCCGTCGCAATCCAAAACGCCGGGCGGCGTTGGCGATCGCGGTCACGCGCGGACTGCGCGGCGACATCGCGATCTCCATCGCGATTTCGGCCGGCCCCTGCCCTTGCATCCCGAGCGCGGCAGCAATCAGCAGCCTGCGCAGCGCCGGGATTATTTCGATCGACAGCAACTCAACCGGATCGCGTCCGACTGCGATTGCGCGATCGATCATTGCCAATGGCAGCAGCGGGAGATCGCCGCTGAGGCTTTCCGAGATTTGGAACAGTTCGCTGCCTAAATCCGCGCCGCCTGCCGCGCGCAAAAAGTCATCGACCTTATTTTGCGCAGCCGCAATCGAGGCCAGCACCAGCGCGTTGTGCATGGCGGCCAGATTCGTGCCGTATCGCTCCGTCAGCGTTTCCGCCGTGGCGTAGTTGATCTTCAACCCGAGGCGGCGCGCGAACAGCGCGGCGAACTGGGGCAATTGGCTTTCGAACGGCTTGTTGCAGAGGATGGCGAGACCGGATTTCTCGACCTGGCGCTGGACCTTGGCCGGCCCATTGTCCCGCTCGTAGAGTAAAATCAAATGCGAGGGGCTTTTGGCCAGCTCGATCGCGCGGAACAATTTCGAATCGTCGGAGCCGCGCGAGGAGCGGGTTTCTCCCGCCTCGACGTCTTCCTCGGCGCCGCCGCCGCGCGAGCGCAGGACGCGGCAGGTTGCGATCGTCGCCGGAGCGAACAGACTGGGAGCCGCGATCGCCTCCAGCACCGCGCCGAAATCGCCGCTGGCGTTAATTTGGAACGATTGTTGTTCGCGGCCCGCTCCGCGCAACGCGTCGCGGCAGGCGTCCAGCACGTATTCCTTGAGGAAGGGTTGCGGGCCGGCGATCAGGATCGCGGCCGGAAGCAGCGCTTTGCCGGCGTCGATTTGCGCGAGCAGGGCCAGGGCGTTTTCGGAGGCCATCGCGGCGCTCGCCCCTGCCAGCGGCGCTAGAAGCCGCTCGCCATCCCCGCGTAAACGTTCTGGGCCACCTGCGTCATCGCCTCCTGACGGGCGACGCCGCCCTGCGTTATCTGGGTCTGCGAGTCAGTCAGTTGGTTGATGTCGGAAGAGCGAAAATTATGGCGTAAAAACTGCGGCGAAGTGACCAGCACCGCCTGCGGCACCACCGCGTACTGTTGTTGAGAGGTGATATTCTGCCCGCTCCACAGCGCCTTACCGGTCTTCCTATCGATCAGCGTCGCACTGACCTGCACGCTATAATTGTAAATCGAGGGCTCGCCGACCGCGTTCATCGCCGCCGGAAATGGCTCCGCGCCCCCGATTACGCCGCTCAGCTCGACATCAGCTTGCGCCCGGTCGTCGACCAATTGCAGCCGGTCATGCTTGGCGATCTCATCCTTCATGTAGCGCATGAAGACGTCCTGGATGCCGGTTACTTCGGTGGCGTTGCGAAAGGTCGCCACATAGATGGTGTGCGCGGCGGGCGGCAGCGAATCCGCCGACGAGAAAGTGTAGCCGCATCCGGCGGCGACCAGGGCCAGCAACAGCCCCGCGAACGAAAGCTTATTCCTTGGCCAAAGCAAAGTCCTGATCACCCTTATGCTTAAGCCCCGCGCGTTCCGCCATCACGTCCAGTACGCCGTTGACGAACTGTCCCGAGTTGCGATCGCCGTAGCGCTTGGCCAATTCGATCGCCTCGTCCATCGTTACCCGGGCCGGAACATCTTCGAGGTGCAGTAGTTCAAAGGCCGCCAGACGCAGGATGTTATGATCGATACGGGACAGGCGGCCGATCGACCAATTGGTAATTACCTGCTCGAGCAGTTCATCCAGATGTTGAAGATCGGCGCTGACGCCCGCCACCAGGCGCGCCGCAAACTCGCGCGCCCGCGGGTCCGCCGGCATCGACGCCAACAGCGAGCGCAGGTTGTCCGCCGAGCGGTCACCCACGATATCCATCTGATAAAGCACTTTGAGGGCGAGGTCACGCCCTGCTGTTCTAAGTCCCACGGTGGCACACTAAATTTTTCCCAGATGGAGAAGTTCAGGACCCGGCGTCAGCCCAAAAGCTTCAGTTCCGACAGCAGATGCCCGAGCTTTTCCTTCTTGGTTCGCAGGTAGTCGATGTTGGCCCGATGGGGCGTAACCTCCAGCGGTACGTGAACAACCTGCACACCATAGTTGGCCAGACTCTCCAGTTTGTGCGGGTTGTTGGTCAGCAGCCTCACGGTGCCAACGCCCAAATCGCGCAGGATCTGCGCGCCGATTCCGTAGTCGCGCAGGTCCACCTTAAAGCCCAGCTCGAGGTTTGCTTCGACGGTATCCAAACCCTGGTCCTGCAACGCGTAGGCCCGAATCTTGTTGCCCAGTCCGATCCCCCTGCCCTCCTGATGAAGATAAATCAGGACGCCGGCCTCCGCGGCACAGATCTGTTGAAGTGATTTCTCAAGTTGCTCGCCACAGTCACAGCGCTTGGAGCTGAACACGTCGCCGGTCAGGCATTCCGAATGCAACCGCACCAGCGCCGGCCGGCCGCCGCCTACATCGCCCTTGACCAGGGTAAGATGCTCGCGGCCGTCCACGATGTTGCGATAGACGATGGCGCGCAACTCGGCCGCCGCGGTTGGGAAGGGAACGTCCGCCACGCGCTGCACCAGCAATTCGTGGGTCAGACGATAGGACACCAAGGCTTCGGTGGTACAGATGGGCAGCGAATGGGCCTGGGCGAATTCCTTTAGCTCCGGCAGTCGCGCCGAATAGCCGTCTTCGCGCAGGACCTCGCATAGCGCCGCGTATGGCCGCATCCCAGCCATCCGCACCAGGTCGACGGCGCCCTCGGCGCGTCCAATCCGCATCAGCACGCCGCCAGGCAGCGCCATCAGCGGCGGCACATGGCCCGGCATGACGATGTCGTCTGGACCGCATTGGTCCGAGGCGATGGTCTGGATAGTCTTGGCCCGGTCGCCGGCGGAAATTCCGGTGGTGGTGCCGACACGGGCTTCCACCGACGCCCCGACCACTTCCGCAGTCTCATCTCCCGCGCGATTGGGCAGCAGAGGAATCCGCAGCTCGCGCAAACGGCGCTCCGGGATAGCGGCCGAGACGATTCCGCGCGCGTAGCGCGCCATGAAGTTGACGTGCTCCGGGATCACCTTCTCGGCGGCCATTACGACGTCGCCCTCGCCGGAGGGGCCGACCAGCACGACCATCTTACCGGCGCGGATTCGGTCAAAAGCTTCTTCAAGTTCAGGATCGATCATAAGCACCTGAATCTTACCACCAGTTCCACAGTGTAACCAGCGCCATCGGATGGTGCGCCGGCGCCGCCTATGGAAATATGGATTCGACCTCAAATAAACTCGTTAGGCGACCGTTGTGTCCTGCGTACGAGCGAAGCCGGGTGCGATCTCGTATCAAGGAGAGGCTCGATGAAATTTACCGCCTTCCATCTGATGTCCTATCCGCTTCTGCCCGACGACTTCAAGGACAAGCACCGCAGCGTGTGGGTTGATATCCCACGCGATCTGTATGACCCCAAGGTGGGCCATCGCATCTACAACGAGTACCTCGACCAGCTCGAATTGGCTGACCGCCTGGGTTTCGACGGTATTGGCGTCAACGAGCATCATCAAAACGCCTATGGATTGATGCCCTCGCCCAACATCATGGCGGCTGCGCTGGCGCGCCGCACACGGCGTGCGAACCTGGTTGTGCTGGGCAATTCGATCGCGCTGTATAATCCGCCGATAAGGGTCGCCGAGGAGTTCGCGATGCTTGACGTGCTCAGCGGCGGGCGGCTGGTGGCCGGCTTTCCGGTGGGCACCGCGATGGACACCGCCTACTGCTACGGTCAAGTGCCGGCGACGCTGCGGGAAAAGTATCGCGAGGCGCACGACTTGATTATCCGGGCGTGGACCGCGGACGACATCTTCAGCTTCAACGGCAAGTACACCCAGTTGCGCTACGTCAACCTGTGGCCCAGACCGCTTCAACAGCCTCATCCACCGGTGTGGGTTCCGGGTGGAGGTTCGATTGAGACGTGGGATTTCTGCGCCGAACACGACTACCAGTACAGCTTTCTATCCTTCTTCGGCTACATCGCGGCCAAAAAAGTGGCCGACGGCTACTGGAATGCGATGGCGAAGCGGGGCAAGCCGCTCAATCCTTACAGCATGGCCTTTGCCCAGGGTGTCGCGGTGGCGGAAACCGACCAGCAGGCTGAGCGCGACTACGCGCAGCATCTGGAATACTTCTACAATCGCTGCCTCCACATCTATCAGGGATTCGCCGACGCGCCCGGTTACCGCACGCTGGATTCGATCAGAGCAGCGATCAAGGCGGGCCTTCCGACCCAGCTCCCGGCAAATCTTACCTTCAAGGATTTGATCAGGAGCGGCGCCGTTATCGCCGGTTCGCCCCAGACCGTGCGCGACCGGTTGCGCGAGGCCATGAAGAGCCTCAATTGCGCGCATCTGATAACCGGTCTGCACATCGGCTCGATGCCGCCCAAGCTGGCGCGCAAGAACACCGAGCTGTTCGCGCGCGAAGTAATGCCGCACCTGCGCGATATGTGGAACGAATGGGAAGACAAATGGTCCCCGCGCCCACTGCCGGAAAACGAACGTGCGGCCCCTGCATGACGAAATAGACGCCCGCGTTTGTCTTCTTTCCCAACCTCTCCCGATGCCGGGAGAGAGCCTGCCCTGAGACTTTTCTTGCCGAAGGGTCGCGCGGCCGCAGTCGCAGACAAGGCCGCGCGGGAGAGGGACCTTATGGAAAAATTCCTCCCCCCTTCATGTTCCAACTTGGGGTAGCAGCAGCATCCGTGCGAAAATATACGGTAGCGGGTTTCACGCAATGTTGCCCTCAGGCTTAGCAGTGATTCTAATTAGGGTACCAGGCAGACCCGTGGTCGGGTCGCCCCGGGGAATCACTCCCCCGAGGCTCCCACGGATCCGGACGTGCGGATTTCCCGCATCCGGCTCTTCGGCTCACGGCTTCACTACGTGACAGGTGGAGGAACGGATGCGCGGCTGCGGAAGCGGATACC
>DASZGF010000049.1:0-27960 GCA_035939115.1 Binataceae bacterium (SeqCode) | reverse complement strand
GTCGACTGTTCGGGCTGCGGACGCTTGGTTATCCGGGCGCGGCGACCCTTGCTCTCCCCCGGCCTTGTGAGACCTTGGTCGTTGCGGTCTACCGCGCCCTTTTCTATCTTGCGGCTCTGGTTTAAAGATACAAGGTCGCGGGCACGCGAAGCGGCCCGCGGGTGAGGGACCTATATAAAAAATCAGCGATGCGCGTCAGGACTGCGTCGATGTCTCTCAGCACATCGTTGTTCCAGAAGCGCACCACCCTGTAGCCGCGTTCCTCGAGATATTGGCTGCGTTGTGCGTCGGCTAAGCGATCAGCGTTGTCGTCGTGTTGCCCACCATCGATTTCAACCACAAGCTTCGCCTCCAGTGAGACGAAGTCGACAATAAAATTGCCGATCGGATGCTGCCGACGGAACTTCACCCCCATCGCGTGGTTGCGGAGATGGGACCACAACACCCTCTCGGCGTCGGTGTTCTCCTTGCGCAGTCTGCGTGCGCGGTCTCGGGCTAATGGCGCAGGCGAAGCTTGTGTCGCTGGCGAATTTTCTTTCAAGGTCCCTCCCCGCGCGGCCTTGTCTGCGACTGCGGCCGCGCGACCTCTCCCATCATAGGGAGAGGTTTTTTGAGAGAGGTTTTTAACAAAGAGGTTCTTCAGGAAAAGATCACACCTCCAGCATCTTGCGCGCGTCTTGCGGGGTCGCGACCTCATGACCCATCGCCTTTACGATCTGCACTGCGCGATCGACGATCTGCGGGTTGCTGAGCTTGCCTTCCTTGCCGTACTGATAGTCCTCCAGCCCCAGCCGGATATGTCCGCCCATCGCGACCGCCGCGGGCGCGATTTGCAAAACGTCGCCGCCGAAACATGACGCGAACCAGTACGCGCGCACGCCCCTGAGCATCTGGTTGTAGGCCTGGAGGCTTTCAACGGTCGGCGGCAGGCCAAAGGGCTGCTCCGGTCCGCCGAAGTAGTACTTCAGCAGCAGCGGCTCGGTCAGTATGCCCTGCTCCAGGAACATCAGGCATGTGCGCAGGAAAGTGCCGTCGAAAATTTGAAGCGTGGGCCGCTTAAGCCCGCATTCCTTCATCAGCTTGAGCGTGTCGCGCAGGACGTCGAAGGAGTTCTGATACGTGCCGCCCCGCAAGGTCTTTTTCTGCGCGTCCCAAACCGCCAGGTTGACCGAGCCCATATCGGCGGCACCCAGGTCTGGTTTGGTGGCGGCATCCCTGGACAACTCGACGAAATGGCTGTAGCGCACGGCGGCGTCCTTGCCGCCGGGGAAGGTCGGCCACATCAGCGGCGCGCTCGCGCCCATCGCGGACCGGACCCGCTTGTAAACCTCCGCATAGTAAGGCACGTCCTGGCACCATTCGCCGTCCGGCTTGCGGACATGGAAATGGATCAGCGCGGCGCCCGCCTTGCAGGTCGCGATAGCGTCGTTGGCAATTTCTTCCGGCGTGTAGCCAATGTGGGGATTGGCGTCCTTCATCGCGATTCCATTGATCGCGGATTCGATCATTACTTTCGCCATGGAGATCCTCCGCAGGGGTGATTACTTGCGTTGGCTAGCAAAGGCGGGCCCGAACATCAAGGCGAGCGGGAAGGCGTTTCGCCCGCGACGTCACGGCGCGCCGACACCGATTCAAACCAGGCCGCAACGCCTTGATTATTGGTAGTCAAAGGGTTAGGGCATGCGTTCGGGAGGCACGCTATGAGCGACAGGGCCGAGAGCGCAGTGGCGCAATGGGACGAATTCCTCGACATGCTGCACAACAGCGGCCGCGAGTCGGTCGCGATGCTGTGGAATCCCGATGATGAGCGCATGCGGCTGGAGAATTACCGCTACATGCTCATCAGCCTGGCACAGGGCTATCTGATGATCTTCCATGCCGACCCCGATTATCCCGATTGGGTGACCTTCATAAATTCCGGCTTCCCCAACGCCGGTCCCAATCCCGATACTATCTACTGGTACTCTCCGATCCGCGCCGATGGGGTTTACCGGATATCGGGCACGCGCGGCAGCGTCTATTACTGCGATATCCAGGTGGCCGGCGGGATGCTCGGGATGTTCGACCGACCCGGCCCGCGGCTAAGCGGCGTCGATCTCGACACCATCAAAATCGAAGCGGACGGCTCTTTTGAGCTGCTCATCAGCAAGGAGCGGCCGCGCGGATACGGCGGCAACTGGCATCAGCTTGACCCGCACGCGTTGGATATCTGCGTGCGGCAGGTTTCCTATGACTGGCTTAATGAAGTTGACGCGCGGATGGCAATCGAGCGTCTCGACGTTCCTGCCGTCAAGCCGCGGGTCAAAACCGAGCAGCTCAGCGCCAGGCTCAAGCAGTTGGTCCGCTACGTCGATGTATGGGGGCAGTTCTGGCTTAAGTACACGCGCGACTTGCGCCAAAGCGGCGTCGTCAACCGTTTGGAACAGATGCGGGTGGGGGAGAATATCGGCGGGCTGGACGAGCAATATTACTATCACGGGATTTACGACCTCACGCCGCAAGACGCGTTGATCGTCGAAACCGACGTGCCGAAGAAATGCTTTTACTGGAATATCCACATCTGCGACGAGCAGTTTTTAGGCGTGGACTGGACCAACTGCCAGTCAAGCCTCAATGGCCATCAGGCGCGGCTTGATTCTGACGGGCGGTTTCGCGCCGTCGTCGCGATGAATGACCCCGGGGTTCCAAACTGGCTGGACACCGCGGGCTTCAACAGCGGTCAATTCATGGGACGCTGGCTGCGCTCCGATTCAACCCCGCTGCCCACCGTAAAAAAGGTGCCTTTCGCCGAAATCCGCAAGCATCTGCCCGCCGACACTCCCATCATGTCGCCGCAGGAGCGCGACGCGAGTCTGCGACTGCGCCGCAAAGGGGCACAGTTGCGCCGGCGATGGTGATGCGGAAGCTGACCAAATGGCTATAGCCGAAACATTTCGCGACGCCGAAGCTTCCCTACATGAAGCGGCGATGAAGCAAACCGGCCTGGACGACTTCGGCGACAGCTCGTACCGGGAGGGTCTGCGAGTTCTGCTCAGCGCGCTGGATACCGATCTGAAGCTGACCGGGGTTTATCGCGAGCGGGTTTTCGGCTCGATCGTCGGAGTCCTGATCGGCCGCTTGTATGCGGCCAGGGGATGGCGGGAGCACCTGGATTGCCTGCAAACCACGGTCCGCCGGCCGCTGATCATCACCGGCATTCCGCGCACCGGCACGACCGCTCTGCACAAGGCCCTGTCGATGGACCCCCAGTTCCAGGGGTTGGAGCTATGGCTGGCGCAAACGCCGATGGTGCGGCCGCCGCGCGCGGATTGGGACAGCATTCCGCTCTTCCGCCAGCCGGTGGCGGGATTGGCCGCGGTCGCGGAGGTCGCGCCGATCATCAAGACGATTCATGACATGGTGGCGGAGGAGCCCGACGAGTGCCTCAACGCGATGGTGCAGAGCTTCGTCACGATCCAGTTCAGCTCCACCCTGCACGTTCCCAGCTATCACCAGTGGTTTCTCACCCGGGATGAAACGCCGTCGTATCGGCGTTATGCCGATTTGCTCAGGCTCGTCGGTTTCCATGACCAGGACCAGCGCTGGCTGCTGAAAAATCCCGGCCACGTGCTGGGAATCGAATCGCTGCTCAAGGTGTTTCCCGACGCCCTGATTGTTCATACGCATCGCAACCCGATCGAGGCGGTGCCTTCGACCTGCAGCCTGGTCGAAACGTTTCGCACCTTTTACCTGGGCGACGAAACCTATCCGCGTGAACTGGGCCGCAGCCACTGCGAGCTTTGGAGCATTGGACTGGGGCGGATGATGAGGGCGCGCGACCGGCAGCCCGAGCGATTTTATGACGTCGAGTTCGTAAAGCTTAACGAGGATCCGATCGGGGTCGTGCGCGGAATCTACCGATGGGCCGGGTTGCTGCTCCAGCCGGAGGTCGAGCGCAAGATGATCGACTGGCTCGACACTCATTCCGAGGGCAAATCCGGCGCCCATCGCTACACGGCTCAGCAGTTCGGCCTCAGCGAAAGGATAATCAGGGACAAGTACGGCGAGTACATGGAGCGATACTATCCGTCGGCCTGAGCGCCGCGCAGAGGAGACATTGCCATGGCGATCAAAATGTCGCGACAGATGCGCGGATGGGCGATCGTTGGGGCGTTCTTCGTGGCCGCCGCCTTCATCCAGGGCTCCGGCTTCGACACCGTCGGCGTATTCATCGCACCGCTGGTGAAGCACTTCGGATGGAGCCGCGCGCAGGTCTCCACCCTGCCCTCGATGATCGCAATCTTTATCGGCGTTTCCGCACCGCTCATCGGATGGCTGCTGGACCGCTTCGAGGCGCGATGGATCGCAGCGGCGGGCAGTTTGCTGGCGGCCGCGGCCTTCGTTATCGCCGCCACCGCCAACAGCTACACCGCGATGATGGTCGCGTACTGCGCACTGGGCGTGGGGATGGCCGCGGGAGCGGTATTGCCCTGCTATTTCGTGGTCAGTAACTGGTTCAGCGATCGGCGCGGCCTTGCACTTAGCGTGTCGCAAGTTGGAATCGAACTGGGCGGCACCGTGATGGCGCTCCTGACTGCGTACTTCATCCAGGCCCATGGATGGCGGTTTGCGTACTTTGCACTCGCCCTTCCGATCGTGTTTCTGGTTACTCCCCCACTCGCGTTGCTGGTGCGCAATCGCCCGCCCGACGAAGGACCGGCCGAGGCGGCGGCCACCGCGCCACAGGCGCAAAGCATTCCCGGCCTGGATGTCGGCGAAGCGCTCGCCTCGCGCTCGTTCTGGTTGATCGCCATTTTCAACTTCTGCGCGGTCGCCGTAGGAACCGGCATCGTTGTGCATCTGGTGCCCTACCTGATGGGACTTGGCTTCAGCTCAACTCATGCGGCAACCGTGTTTAGCGTAATGCTGGCCTTCCAACTGCCGGGCAAACCGGTGCTGGGATGGATGGCCGACCGTATCGGCATTCGCCTGACCATGACGATCGACGTGGCGCTCATCGCCGTCGGATGCGCCCTGCTGCTGGGCGCTCGCCATGCGCTGCCGCTGGGATTGTTCGTGGTGCTGTACGGCTTCACGTTCGGAGCGCCCGTACCGCTGATTCCAATGCTGCTGGCCGACGCGGTGGGGCTCAAGCGCTTTGGCTCCTTGATGGGATTGCTGTCGCTGCCGGCGGTCATCGGCAGCGCGTCGGGGCCGATCGTGGCGGGAGCAATCTTTGACCGGACCGGGAGTTACGTGTGGTCGATCGAGTTGTTCACCGCGATGCTGGTGATCGTGGCGCTGCTGCCGCTGCTCTGTGTGCCCTTCAGCGCCGGAGCCAGCGAGCCGGTCGCGCGTCCGGCTGCGGCCGTATCGTAAGCAGGACACATCTATTAATGAATCGGGACGCGGACGCGCGTTAACACAAGGAGAAATCGAAATGGCAGGGCGACTGTCTGGCAAGGTTGCGCTGATAACCGGCGGCGCCGCGGGAATGGGCGCGGCCTTTGTGCGCGTATTCGCGGCTGAGGGCGCCAAAGTGGTGGCCGCCGACATCCAGGATGAATTGGGGTTCAAGGTCGCCGACGGTGTCAATCGCGCTGGTGGAGAAGCGATTTATGTGCATCTGGATACCAGCCAGCAGAGCGACTGGTCCAACGCTGTCGCGCAGACTGTAAGACGCTTCGGCAAACTGACCACGCTTTGCAACGTCGCCGGGATTTATCGCACCGAAGGCACCGAAGCGGAAACCATGGAAGGCTGGCAACAACTTATCGCCGTTAACCAGACCGGAGTCTGGCTGGGGATGAAGGCCGCGATTGCGGAAATGAAGAAGGCCGGCGGCGGCGCGATCGTCAACATATCGTCGGTAGCGGGCCTCTCCGCGCGGCCGATGGCGATCGCGTACCATGCTTCCAAGGCCGCCGTTCACCTGATGAGCAAAGTGGCGGCACTGGAATACGCGCAGGACGGGATCCGCGTCAACTCGATTCATCCCGGTTTCACGATGACCTCAACCGCCTCCGCTCTGCCCGAGGACGTGAAAAAAGCACTGGCCGAGCCGGTGCCGATGCGCCGCGCGGCCACGCCCGAAGAAATCGCCTACGGCGCGTTGTACCTATGCTCGGACGAGGCCGCGATCGTCACCGCCGCCGAATTGGTAATCGACGGCGGCTTATCGGCGCGGCATTGAGTGGTCCGATCAGCAAAGCGTTGCGAAATCGAGGTGCGTTTCAAGACCCTCCTTTTTTCAGGCACCCTCTCCCTCTCCCATAAAGGAATGGGAGAGGGTGTCAGAATGGCTGATTAAAGCTTCTTAAACCCTCTCCCATTTTTCTATGGGAGAGGGCGGGGAGAGGGTGCCTGAGGCCCTATGCTCGTGGCACTCTAGCTACTTTGTATTGATCACCGATAAGGACGGTGCGGCGCCGCCGCGTAGGACGCGGCCCGGCATCGGGCCTTGCGGATCGACTGCGTCCTTGCCCTGCGCGCGGATCGTTTCGCCATTGACCATGACCATCTCGATGCCAGACGGTTCTGAGATCAGTCGGTCGGCGCCGCCTGGCAGGTCATTGACGCGACGCAGGGGGCTCGCGCCCACGGTCTGCGGATCGAACAGCACGAGGTCGGCGGGCGCGCCCACGGCGATCCGCCCGCGGTCGCGCAATCCATAGACCTCTGCGGGACGGGCGGTCATCATCCGCACCGCCTGCGGCAGCGTGAGCGCCTGCTTCTCGCGCACCCAATGGCCCAACGTGTACGTATAGGCGCAGGCGTCGCATAGCTGGCTGGCATGCGCGCCGGCGTCGGTCAAGCCGAGCATCGCGTCAGGCTGGTTCAGCAATTGTCCGACCTTCTCCTCGTCGTCGTTGAGGATCGTGATCCGGAACAACGCGGTCAGCTTGGACGCGATCGACAGGTCCAGCATCAAATCGACCGGATGGACGCCACGCTCGCGGCTTACTTCGGCCACCGAGCGCTGCTCCAGTTCCGGCTCGACCGGGCTGGATGAAATCCAAATACCATCCGGGTTCAATGCGCGATTGATAACCGCCTTGCCGCCATCGACCACATCCCTATAAGCGCGCCGAAATTCCGGATCGGCGTATACGCGCATCTTGCCCGGCACGTCGAGCGCCTCGGAAACGGATTTGAAGATCTTGATATTCTCCAGCGGGAAGGGCTCGCGAAAGTTGAATTCCATCACCAGCGGCCGCGCTGAAAACTGCGGCACCAGCGAGACGCCCTCGCGCTCCAGGTTCCTCATGCGTTCGAGGTGAGCCAGCATTTTTGCCCAGTCCTCGCGCCCGGCCAGAAAGGAAAAGCTGATCGGACGCCCGTTGTCGCGCGCGATTCGCTCGTATTCGTCGTAGGAAAGACCATGGCCGGTGGCCACTTCGACGGTGCCCCTGCGGCTCTCGCCAAGGATCGAAGTGAGCGCCGCGATCTCATCGATCGTCGCCAGGCGGCTGGGCACCGGACGGCCCATATAGCCGATATGCGCGAAGCCCTTGGAGGTGGCGAAACCGGCCGCGCCCGCGGCCATCGCCTCGCGCACCAGTTGCTGCATCGCCTTGATTTCGTCCTCCGTGGCGGCACGCTCGTACGCGTCCTCGCCCATCACGTACATCCGCACGGTGGTATGGCCCACCAGCGCCCCGACGTTGATTCCAACTCCGCGCCGCTCGATAGCGTCGAGGTATTGCGGAAAGGTCTCGAAGGGCCAATCGTAACCCAGGCCGGCCTCCAGCGCGGTCAGACTCATCCCCTCGACCTTCTCCAGGGTGCGCATGATCTGTCCGCGATGCTCGGGGCGGGTGGGCGCGACGCCGAAGCCGCAATTGCCCATCACGACCGTGGTTACGCCATGCCATGGCGAAACCGTAAGCATCCGATCCCACATCACCTGGGCATCATAATGTGTGTGAATGTCGACGAAGCCGGGAGCGATGACCAGGCCGCCGGCATCGATCGTTCGCGCTGCCGCGCCGCGTGCATCGCCGACCGCCACCATGCGGCCGTCCTTGATCGCCACCGAGCCCTGTACGCCCGGCCGCCCGCTGCCATCGAGAATCAGACCGCCTTCGATCTTTACGTCGTAGTCCATGGTGACCTCCTGCGGCGCCAATGGCGGGACGCCTCCAAAGCCGCGCTGCAAATCGAATGTACACCGATTTGTGGGGCGTAGTGCAAACGCCGCGTACGGTTGAGGCCGGCGCTGAAGGCTGGCTTTGTCGCCCTATTTTTGCGAAACAGGGTAAAGACCTTTGCAGCGATGGCCCGGCGGGTCACGCGCGTTGCGAGATTAGGTTCGCGTAGAACAGGAAGAAAGAAGGGTGCCGATTTGACGCCGGAAGATAAGCGGTCGAAGTCGCTGCCGCTCGCTGGAATTCGAGTCGTCGAATGCGGCCAGGGTGTGGCGGCGGCGTTCGCGGCCAAGCTGCTGGCTCTGCTGGGCGCCGACGTGATCAAAGTGGAACCGCCGCAGGGAGACATCACGCGCCAGCGGGGGCCGTTCTTCGACGACGTCCGCGATCCGAACCTGAGCGGTCTGTTCCTGTACCTTAACGCGGACAAGCAGGGCGTCACGCTGGATCTGCATGACGCCGCTGGACGCGCCCGCCTTGAAGGCATGTTGGCGCGGGCCGATATCCTGATTCACAACCTTGCGCCGGCTGAGCGCGCTGCGATGGGGATGGATAGCACCGCTGTGCGCTCGGCCTATCCGCAGCTGGTGATTGCCGCAATTTCGCCCTTTGGCGATAGCGGTCCCTACGCCCATTACCAAGCCTATGAGCTCACCGCCGCGCATGCTTCCGGGATGCCTGCCACGGGACCGGGGGCGTCGCCGTTCCCCGATCTGCCGCCGCTGAAGCTGTTCGGCCATCAGGCGGAATTCCAAAGCGGAGTCTATGCCGCGCTCACTGCGCTGGCCGCGCACTTTCATCGAATTACGAACCACGGGGCGGGCCAGTCGATCGACATCTCGGAGCAGCAATGCCTGGCGGCGATGTCGGAATCGACGCTGATCCACTATACGTATAACGGCAAACAGGCATCGCGCCTGGGCAAGTATGGCTTCGGCCCACGGACGGTCGTCCCTTGCGCCGACGGCTGGATCCATGTCGTGTTCCTGGAGGACGCTCAGTGGGAGCGCCTAGTCGAGCTGCTGGGAAATCCCGATTGGGCGCGCGAAGAGATTTTCAAGGACCGCTACTTAAGAGGCGCCAATTCCGACGCGTTGGAGCCGATGCTCTCCGAGCTGACCCGGAAATGGAAGACGCGCGACCTTTTCCTTGCCGCGCAGGCCAAACGGATTCCGGTGGCGCCGCTCAACCGTGCGTCGGAGGTTTACGCGGACGTCCAGCTCCGCTCGCGCGATTTCTTTGCTCCTTTGCCAATGCCGCCCGGGACCAAACGCGCCGTCGAAGCGCCGACCGCGCCGTTTAAGTCCAACGGCATGACCTACATACTTAAGCGCGCTGCGCCGCAACTGGGCGAGCTCAACCAACAGATCGTTTTAGATAGAAAATGGCACGCCACTTCGAAGCCCGCCGAACATGCGCCTGCTGCCGCGCGCGATGCGGGACCGCTCAGCGGCGTCCGCGTTTTGGATTTCAGTTGGGTATGGGCGGGGCCGTTCTGCACCCTTCAGCTCGCGTATCTGGGCGCGGAAGTCATTCGGGTCGAGAGCTCCAAACGCCTGTGCGCCACGCGTTGCCTGCCACCGTTCCTGGACGACAAGCCGGGGCCGAATCGGGCCGGACCGTTTAATCAATGGAATCACAACAAGCTCAGCCTCGAGCTCAACCTGGCGCGCAGCGAAGCGATTGAGATTGCCTGCGAGCTGGTGCGCCATTGCGACGTGGCGGTGGAGAACTTCGGCCCCGGCGTGATCGATAGGATGGGCCTCGGGTACGAGGTGCTGAGCCGGCACAAACCCGATCTGATCATGATGTCGATGTCGGGCTATGGACGAACCGGTCCGTGCTCGCGCTTCCTCAATTATGGACCGCAGCTCGGCGCGCAATCGGGCCTGCTATCGGCCACCGGCTATCCGGGAGATCGCCCGCGCGAAGCCGCGGTGGCGTATAGCGATCCGGCTAGCGGCCTGTTTGCCTCTTATCTGCTTACCGCCGCCCTTATTCATAAGAAACGCACCGGAGCCGGACAATACATCGACCTGGCGATGCTGGAAGTACTGGAGATGATTGCGCCCGAGGTGCTGCTCGAGTATGCGATGACCGGCCGCGACCCCGGCTTCGTCGGCAACCGCGATTCCTTAATGTGTCCGCATAACTGTTACAAGGCACTGGGCGACGCCGAAGCATGGGTGACGATCGCGATCGGAACGCAGGCGCAATGGCGCGCGCTGTGCGATGCGATAGGCCAGCCCGCGATGGCGGATGAACCGCACTTTGCCACTGCCGCGATGCGCAAGCGCAACGAAGACGAGTTAGACCGCATCATCTCGGATTGGACCGCGCAGCGCGACCGATGGGAGACCACCGACCTGCTGCAGCGCCACGGCGTCGCCGCGTTTCCCAGCTTCAACAGTAAGGATGTCGCCGAGGACCCTCATCTACGCGAGCGCGGCTTCCTGGTACAGCTTGAACACGCCGAGGGCGGCCGCCTGACCGAGCCGGGCATCCCCTGGAACATGTCCGCGACGCCATGCCGGGTGCGCCGCGCCGCGCCTGCCCTGGGATCCGATACCGAAGAAGTATTAACCCGGCTGCTCGGATATTCGCATGACAAAATCTCCGCCCTGCGCCGGGACGAAATAGTCATTTGAGGCAATGAACTAAACAAGGAGCTATCATGCCGAGCCAACAGCATATTCTTGAGGGCTACAAAGTTCTGGATATGACGCAGTTTATCGCCGGCCCGACTCTCACCCGGCTGCTGGCGCAGACCGGCGCGGAAGTAATCAAGGTCGAGCAGACGCCCTATGGCGATCCGACCCGTGTCGCGCCGATATATAAAGACGGCCACAGTTCCTATTTCAGCCAGCACAACCGGGGTAAGAAGAGCCTGTGCGTGAACGCGAAGGATCCCGAGGGAAGCAAGATCATCAAGGATTTGCTGACCAAGGTGGACGTTCTCGCCGAAAATTTCACCCCTGGCGTAATGGCCAAACTGGGCCTGGACTACGATCATGTGCGCGAGATTAACCCGCGGATCGTGATGTGCTCGATTTCCACGTTCGGCCAGAGCGGACCGCTGGCGTTCAAACCCGGCTTTGACCCGATCGGAGGCTGCTACGCGGGGATTGTTTCGATGGTGGGCGAGCCCGGCGGACCGCCCTACCCGCTGCGCACCGCGATGGGCGACGTCATGACGGCGGTTCACGCGTACGGCGCAATCGGCTACGCGCTGCTGCATCGCGAGCGCACCGGGCGCGGTCAATTCCTGGAAGCGACGCTGTTGGATTCATACTTCCATTGCCACGAGGAAAGCGTCGTATTAGCCAGTTCCAGCCACGGCGAAATCAAGCCTCGCCGTGCCGGGCTCCATCATGAGACGCACTGCCCGGTGGGCCTGTTCAAAGGAAGGGAGCACTACCTTTTCATTATCGCCATAACGTTGGCCCAGTGGAAATCGCTGTGCCAGGCGATGGGCAAGCCCGAACTGGGAGATGACCCGCGCTTCAAGACGGAACCCGGGCGGGTGGCGCACAAGCAATTCATCATCGACACTATCCAGGGATGGCTCGCCTCGATGCCCAGCGACGAGGCGGCGGTGGCCGCGATGGAGGCCCATCATGTGCCGGTCGCGCCGGTGCTGTCCGTGGAGGAAGCGATCGACCATCCGCATCTGCGCCAGCGTGGCACCGTGCGGACGATTACCGATCCGCTGCTGGGCGAGTACCAGGTGCCCGGCTTTCCTTTTCGATTTTCGGATTTTCCCGACGAACTGGCGCTGGAGACCCCAACTTTGGGCCAGCACAACGCCGAGATTCTGGAGCGCTACCTGGGCTATTCGCCGGACAAAATCGCGCAACTGGAAGACGCCGGCGTACTGTGCCGGTACAAGAATACAGAAAAGAGAAAGTAGAAAAGAGAAAAATAGGGGGAAGCCGGAAAACAAGAGCCGACAGCGCTCTGACTCTCGTTTCTCTTTTCTATTTTCTCTTTTCTCAATTTGGAGGCACTAACATGGAAGAAATGGGAGTATTTCAAGCAATGCACACGGCGCGCGCACTGCGCCGGCTCAAGCCCGATCCGGTCCCCGATGAGTTGATTGCCAAAGTCGTTGATGCGGGCGTGCGGGCGCCGACCGGGAGCAATCTTCAGAACTGGCGCTTCGTGGTGGTCAAGGACGCCGGCCGCCGCCGCCAAATCGCCGAGACTTATCGCGCTTCAATGGAAATCGCCGCCAAGGCTTATTTGAATCGCAAACCCCCGGTCCACATGACCAAAGAGCGGCAGCAAAAGATGGTCTCTTCGGCGACTTATCTAGCCGAGCATTATGCGGAGGTGCCGGTCCTGATTTTGGCATGGCTGCAGCTGACGCACGAGCAGGAGCATCCCAATTTGCCCCCGGAGCAGCTTCCGATCTTCCAGCGCCTGAGCGGCGGCAGCATCTTCCCCGCCGTCCAGAACATGATTGTGGCCTGCGCAGCGCTGGGCCTGGGAACCGTCCTGACTACGGTGCTGGCCTACAAGGAAGATGAGATGAGAAAGATCATCAACGCTCCTGAAGATATGCGGCTGTACGCGGTGTTGCCGGTTGGCTATCCGATGGAAGGTTACGGGCACGGCCCCGTCCGGCGCCTGCCGCTTAGCGAGGTGACTTACCTGGACAGCTACGGGAACAACTGGCCGAAGAAATAGATGCCGGTGGCACAGACTTCCAGCCTGTAATTCCTTCCCTGACAAGGGCTGGCAGCCGGCAAGCGGACGAGCACCGCTTGGGGCTCGACCGGCCGGATATTTTTCACGGAGGGGGCGGTTCGCGAACCGCCCCCTCCGGACCTCGTGGACCCCCTGCCCATGGGGATTTTCGGGTCAGATGGCCATGCCTGCGGATTGAAACAATCCGAATCACCGTCATGATTTATGGCGAGGATTACGCCTTCTTTGAAGTCGCGTGCAGCAAGCGCGCAGAACACCAGCGGTCAGGTCCTTGCATCAGCTACCTGCGTCTAAAATGAAAAAGGCTTTAGCTGGGAGGACATCGCGAAGTTGAAAGACGACGGCACGCCAGGCGAGCAGGTCACTCTAGATCGTTGTCTTCGACGTCCAACGAATCCCAGAATGCGCAGTGATGATCTTTGGCGAATCCCGATTGATAGCTGATATCCCCGGGTGCGAATGACAGCACTTGATCCTGAGCGTTGCGATACGGTGACCATTTCGGGCTAGTACCGTCAGGATAGCCGCTTGCCGCAAACCTGGTCCAGTAACTAACAATCTGTTCGGAGAGTTTCAGTTGAGTGGGCCATTTATCCCTGACTCCGCGCTTGAAGTAGCTGGCGGTCGGAAAGACATACAAGACTTCGGCGCCATGGTAGGCGCGCATCTCGAGGCCGTTATGTCGAACCATCGCGTCCGGCCCTTTTGGATTATTAAATTCATACGCGTAAACGGACAATTGCGGTGCCAGCAGGCGCGTGGTGCGGCGAATCGGGCAGGAGAAGAAGGCGTCCGTGAAAATAGTGGCCCAGGCCTGCAGCGGCGTGGGGTAGGTGCGCAGCGGATACTCCTCCATCACCCGCTTGGCGTTGTTGCCAAAACGCCTCCGAATGGCCGCTGCATAGCCATCCTCGTCAAGGGGTCCAGATGCCCATGACCTGCCCTCGTCGTGGTTGGATCCATTGATTAGCGGTACCAGCCTGAACCTGCCCGACTTGAAGGCCTCATCCGGGCCCAGTGGCAATACTAATCCGTCCACTACCGGAAACCATAAAGCGCCGTCGCCTGGCCCGCTGGCCATGGCTGTGGCCGGCAATGCACCAAGCACCTGATTGGTTGGCTTGGCACGCATGCATGCGACCACGTCGGAAGCGTCGCGGCAACCCAGCGTTGCGATCAGCTTATCTCCCTGTTTTTGCGCCAGCGCGATCGGTTGCAGGGCGACTTGGCTTGGACCGCTTTCATCGATCGCGCGCGCGAATAATCCAGCGGCGCCTGGCGCGATCATCTGCAAAGCCACGCTGATTCCCCCCGCCGATTCGCCAAAAATTGTAACCCGCGCCGAATCGCCGCCGAAGCCGGCGATATTGCGCTTCACCCATTTGAGCGCGGCCTGCTGATCCAGCAGTCCGTAGTTGCCTGACACATGATGCGGATTTTCGGCATCAAGGACTTTGTCTGTCAGGAAGCCGAACGGTCCCAGCCGATAATTGATGGTTACCACGACCACCTTGCCCTTGACTGCCAGCACGCTCCCGTCGGTCTCCTGGCCCGATCCAACTATAAAGGTGCCGCCATGAATCCAGACCATGACGGGCAGGTGCCGGCGTGGCGGATTGGGAGTGTATATGTTGAGGTAAAGGCAATCTTCGGAACTAAACTCGGCAAGTCCGGGCGCGGAGGCCGGTTGCGCGCAAGTGGGACCAAAACGGGTCGCATCCAGCACTGCCGTCCACGCCGCGTGAGGCACGGGCGCCTTCCAGCGCAGTTCCCCGGTCGGCGGCGCGGCATAGGGGATACCGAGAAATTCGCGATGATCTTGCGCGAGAGTACCGCGCACCGGCCCCTTATCCGTCATCACCAGCAATCGATCGTGCCCCGCGTGATGTCGGGATTGTGCAAAAGCACCTCTGCTGGATGCAGCCGGAAGGACCACAGCAACGGCGATCGCGAGAACAGCAGAATGTATTTTGGATACGCTCATTTGTTCGCCTCACGGCACCGGGCTGACAGTCCCTCATAAGGCCCTTTCCGGTTTGGATTCAAAATAAATCTAATTGCGTAGCCGTTCCGCTCCTTTTCGCCACGGATGACGTGCTCCTAATAGTTGCGTTGTCAAACTATCCGGCCCGGCTTACCCGGCATCTGTATATTTTCTTTCCCCTCGATCCTCCACGGGCGGTTCACGAACCGCCCCTTCGACAACGGCATCGAATTAGGATTATCGCGTGAAGCCGGTGCCGCGCAGAAAAAAGCCTCAGACGGGACTTCACTTGATGTAGTCCTGCGCGATCTTTTCCAGCTTCCGCTTGCCCTCGCCGCCCGCGGGTAGAATCTGGTCGCCGAAAATCAGGCGATGGCAGCCGGCTTCCTCATATTGCGCGATCACCCCCTTGGGGTCGGGTGATCTGGCGTCCATCACGACGACTGAAATCTCAATCTTGTTGAAGTCGCGGCGCGCTTCCTCGCACATCCGGCGCAGTGTTGCCAATTCCTTCTTGAGCCGGTCGGGCGGCAGATATACGGGCATCCATCCGTCGCCGATTGCGACCGTGTTGCGCAGCGCGCGAGCGCACGACTGATTGAAGCCGCCGGCCCCGATATGAATTGGTGGATGAGGTTTTTGAATCGGCTTGGGATAGCAATACACTTTGGGAAATTTGACGAATTCGCCTGAGAAACTGGCCTCGTCCTTGGTCCACAGTTCCCGCGCGGCTTTCAGATACTCCACCGTCTGCGGCCATCGCCGCTTAAAGTTGCCGCCCATGATTTCGGTTTCCTCGGGGAACCATCCGCCGCCCACGCCGAAGATGAATCGGCCGCCGGAGAAATAATCCACGCTGGCCACTTCCTTGGCCAGCAGCAGCGGATGGCGTTCGGGAACCAGGCAGATGCAGGTTCCAATTTTGATGGTCTTGGTAACGGCGGCCGCCACCGCCAGCGCCACGAAAGGATCGGGGAAGCGTTTGTAGCGCTCTGGAACCGCACCGCCGGCGGGGAACGGAGTTACGTGCTCGACCGGGATTAGACCATGCTCGCCGATGAATGCCGACTCGTATCCGAGCGACTCGCAGGTGCGATAATAGTCTTCGATGCTCATGGTCTGGTCGGTAATGACACTGGCCACTCCTATCTTCATGACATCCTCCGGACTTAAGCCAAAATTCCAAACGCTCACCCCTTATAACGCGCTTGCCCATCGACGCCAAACGCGCGGGGAGTAGAGAGCAGCGGGAGCTAGAGGCCGCTGCGCAAACGCGATTGTGGAGAAAAGGAGCCGGGCACGGAGGCCGGCGCTACGGAAAACACTTAAGCAAGCAGCTTTTGGGCGTTGGTGTTCGTTTCGTGGAATCAGCTCCCCGTAGCGGCGGCCTCCGTGCCGGTTCCTTTTCTGCTGGCCCTTGCGGCCCAACTGGCGCTTGACCGTGTCCTCGGGCTAAGTTGGATAGTTCAACCGCGGGGAGAAAAATCATGGCATTCGAGCCGGTGAGTTTTGCAGGCAAAAAGATTCTGATAACGGGCGCGACCGGCATGGTGTCGCGGCCATTGGTGCGCGAGTACAGCAAGGTTGGCAAAGTCTATGCGATGGCGCGGTATGCCAGAGCCGAGGACCGCAAAGCGATCGAAGCGCTTGGCGGCATACCGATTGCGGCGGATCTCGCCAACCGGGAAAGTTTGTCGGCGGTACCTGAGGATGTCGATTACGTGATCAACTGCGCCGTCGGCAGGTCGAACAAATTCGAGTACGACTTTCCGGCCAACGCCGAAGGCGTGGGCTTCCTGATGGCCCGATGCCGCGGCGCCAAGGCGTTCCTGCACGTTTCAACTACCGGCGTGTATGAATATCGGGGTCATGAGCCGCGCAAGGAGTCGGACCCGCTGGCCGACAATCACCGGGTGATGTCGGCGACCTATTCGATATCCAAGATCGCCGGGGAGCGGGTGTGCATGTTCGCGGCGCGCCAGTTCGTGATTCCGACCACCATCGCGCGCCTGTGCGTCCCCTACGGCGATGTCGGCGGCTGGCCCTATTTTCACCTCATGATGATGAAGAACGGGGCGCCGATTGACGTCCATCCTGAACGTCCCAACTACTACAATCTTTTGCACGTCGACGATTACATCGAAAAGATTCCGCGACTGCTCGCCGCCGCCAGTCCCGACGTGACGCTGACGAATTTTGCCGGCGCGCCGCGCGTGAGCATCGAGGAGTGGTGCGGCTACCTCGGCGAGTTGACGGGACTGGAGCCGCGCTACGCCGACAATCCCAGGGCGTTCGGCAGCCTGTGCACCGACCTGACGCGGATGCATTCGCTGGTCGGCGAGACCAAGGTCGATTGGCGCAACGGGATTCGCGGCATGGTCGAGGCGCTCGCGCCGGAATTGCTGGCGGAGGGAAAGTCCCGGCGCGCATGATTGGGGGGAAGCTACTTTTTATCGTCACTGGTTTTCCTGGTGACGAATCGCTTTCGACGAACACCAAATACCCTCACCCTAACCCATGGTCAGGGAGAGGGCGTTAAAATGCGATGTCGTTTTCTTACCCGCGCGTGCCTGCTCGACTGAGAAGCCCCAACCAGCCAGGGCTCGCGCGGAGGGGGCGCTAGGCGGGAGCTATGGGAAATGGTTGGTGGGAGGGACTGCGGACGCCGGCGTAGGAATCATCGGCCGCGACTGGCGGAGATCGGAATCCGGCTGCTCCGCGTATGACGACTGTTGGGCGCGCGCGAGTGCTTCGCACGCCGCCGCGCTGCCGGCCGAGCATCGATCCTGTAGGGCCGAGGTCTGGGTCCGCGAACAACCAATCATGATCGGTATGCTCAAGCAGACCAGTAATAAGATGCGCTTCACGATCGCGCCCGGCTACGTGGCCAGATAACCGCCGTCGGGGTTGAGAAACGCGCCGGTGAAATAGGAACCCTCCTCGCTGGCCAGAAACAGGGCGGTGTTGGCCACGTCGCGCGGCTCGCCGAAGCGTGGCAGCAGGATCCGATTGAGCATCGGCGCCATCGGATCGTTGGGATTGGTGGCCGACTGCGGCGTTTCCCGCCCCGCCGTGAAGGGCTGGCCCATCGGCATCCTGATCACGCCCGGACAGATCGCATTGGCAGTGACGTTGTAGGGCGCCAGTTCGACCGGAAGTCCGCGGGTCAGATTCAGCACCCCCGCCTTGCTGACCGAATATTCCGAAACTCCCGGGCTGGAGAATGCGGCAATCGAGGAGATGTTGATGATGCGGCCGCCGCGGCCGGCCTTTATCATCTCACGCGCGGCCGCCCGGCAGGTCAGAAACACGCCGTCCAGGTTGATGTTCATCACCTTGTGCCATTCGGCCAGCGGCTTCTCCGTAAACGGACGGAATTCGAACTGCTCACCGCCCGGCAGTCCATACCTGGCATGCGACACGCCGGCCGCGCACAGCACGATATCGATATGCCCGAAATCGCGCACGGCGCGCGCCACCATCGCCTCGACCTGCGCCTCATCGCTCACGTCCACCTGATGCGCGATGGCCTTGCGCCCCAAGCCTCTGATCTCGGTCGCCACCTGCTCGGCGTGAGGCAGATTGCGATCGGCCACGCATACGTCGGCGCCTTCGTGCGCGAACAAAAGCGCGGTCGCGCGCGCGATTCCGCTGGCCCCGCCGGTAATCAACGCCTTCTTGTCCTGCAGCCTGCTGCCCATCGTGTTTCTCCTTTATTCGATGACCCCCTAACAGGGAGCGGAAAAAAGCACTTTTTGATTATAGGCGCTTTCCCTGACGGATCAGCTCAGCCACGCGTCTTCGGCAATCTCCAAAGCCGCGCAGTCCGCGGACTACTTCCGCCACAGCCGTTTTGTGGCGATGCGCGCTCCCTCCACTATCGCGGCGAGTTTCGCCCATGCGATTTCGGGCTCCACGCGCGATACCCCCACGGTGCCGAAGCCGCAGTCGGTTCCCGCCAGCACGTTTTCGCGCCCCACCAGTTCGGCCACCCGGCACAGGCGCTGCGCGATCAGTTCCGGATGCTCGATAAAGTTGGATACCGAGTCGATTACACCAGGTATCAGGGCTTTGCCGGCGGGCAGTTTGACCTGCGAAAAGACCTCCCATTCGTGCTCATGGCGGGGATTGGCGGCTTCGTAGGAGATCGCGCCGACGCGGGCTTCAAGCACAATATCGATAATGTCGCGCAACGCAACGTCGTGATGATGCGGTCCCTCGTAATTGCCCCAGCACAGATGGATCCTGACCTGATCGGGCGAAATCCCGGCCAGCGCGTGGTTCAGCGCCTCGACGTGCATCGCGGCGATTTTCCTGAACTCGGCCAGAGTCTTGTCCTTGTGATGGATGTGGCGCGACATCGCCAGGTCGGGACAGTCTACCTGGAGGGCGAACCCGGCCTGGGAGATAGCCTGATATTCGGTCTTCATCGCGTCGGCCAGCGCGCCGACATACTTTTCGTGATCGTTGTAATGCGCGTCGCCCAGAAAGAACGAAATGACGCCCGGAGAGGCCGCGGTCAAAAAACCCCGCTCCTTCGCGCCGCCCAAGGCCGCCGTCAGGTTGTCGATGTCCTGTGCAACAGCTTGCGTGTTTTCATATCGTACAGGTCCATCGCAGGTCGGCATTCCCAGTTCCGCGATTCCAATCTTTCCCGTCGCCCGACGGGTAAAACTGCTGAACTCCGCCAAATCCGCCGCCGGTGGAATACGCCCGCTCGCCCCCTTGAAGCCGCTCAGCCGATCCTTGACGTAGGTCGCATACGACGGCTTGCTCATCTCGCCATCGTTGACCAGGTCCATGCCGATATCGATTTGCCGCCGTACAACCTCCGCTACAGCGGACCTGACGCGCGCTTGCAAGGCGGTGCGGTCAATGGCCTTGCCCGCCTCGCTCGCTCGCATCATTTCCAGGAGGTCCTCCGGACGCGGCAAACTTCCTGTATGGGTGGTAAGGATTCGCGTCTCACTGCGTATCATAAGCTCATCTCCCGCTCGCTTTTTAAGGTCGCGTTGCTGCGGGCAAAATAGCAGAGCCGCTCATCGACTGCACCGTCTGCGCAGAGTGTGGGACGCTGGCGAACACGATGACTTTCCGATATGCCTGTTACTGATCGGGGGAGAGAGCCAAGGAGCATCGCGATGATCGACTACAGCAAGTACAAGGCCGTCCTGGTGGAAAAGGACGATCGGGTCGCGACCGTGACTCTTAACCGCCCCAACTCGCTCAACGCCGTGAACGACGACATGGGCGCCGACTTCGACACGCTCTTTCGCGATCTGTCGCGCGACGAGGAGATCGACGCGATCATACTGACCGGCGCCGGACGCGCGTTCTGCGCCGGCGGCGACGTCAAGAACATGGACGCCCGCAACGTGGCGGCCACCCGTGATTTTCCCATGGATCCGCGCGACCCGGGACGACTGCTCAACGACATCCTCGACGTCGAGCAGCCGATTATCGCGGCGATCAATGGCGACGCAATCGGCTTGGGCGCCACCATCGCGCTGTTCTGCGACATCACCATTGCGGCCGAAACCGCCCGCCTGGCGGATACCCACGTCCGTATCGGCGTCGTGGCCGGCGACGGCGGCGCGGTCATCTGGCCCCCTCTGATCGGCCCCAACCGGGCCAAGGAATACCTGATGAGGGGCAACCTGTTAAAGGGCACCGAAGCGGCCCGGCTAGGATTGGTTAATTATGCCGTGCCCGCCGCCGAAGTGATGCCCAAGGCCCGGGAATTGGCGCGCGAGTTGGCCGACGGTCCCCGATGGGCCATCCGATGGACCAAGCAGTCGGTGAACAAGCTGGTGAAGAAGGCGCTTCACCAGGTGCTTGATGCCTCGGCGGCATTGGAGGCGGTAACATTCGGCACGCCGCAGCATCAGGAAGCCGCCCGCGCCTTCGTCGAAAAGCGCAAGCCCAACTTCCGCGCGTTGAAGTAGCCTCATAAAGGGTGTTTTGCCTCTCCCCGTGGCACAGGCTTCCAGCCTGTGATCTGCCGGTTGTCCAGATGACTGCCGGACTGCTTTCGGGCCTCCTTTTGAAGGTCAGACATCACAGGCTGGAAGCCTGTGCCACTAAAATTTTCTGCAAGCTCGGAGGTCCATCCCGTTCAAAGCTCTGAAGGCTTTGACAGGAATGGATACCAATACCTGGATTCCTAGGATCGGCTCGCTTTTACCCACGAGTTGCGCGGACCCGCGGCTGGCGCAAATCCTGTTCCTTGGGCTTCTTTTGGCGGCCGGCGCCTACCTGCGCGACTTCAGTATCCATCCGGCGCAGATCGCACTCACCTTTGCATGCGGTTTGTGCTGCCAGAACGTTTGCGAACGCCTCGCGCGCCGCCCATCACACTCGCTGCGCAGCGCGATTATTACTTCGTTCAGTGTGACGTTGCTTCTGCGGGCGTCCACCTGGTGGATTCATCCGATCGCGGTAATCGCCGCGATCGCTTCGAAATTCATCCTGCGGCTGCGCGGCAAGCATCTGTTCAACCCGGCCAACTTCGGCGTGCTGTTCGCGTTGGCGTTGCTCCCCGGGACCTGGATATCGGCGGGCCAATGGGGCCAGGACGTAGCGTTGGCCGGATGGATGATCGGCATGGGCAGCATCGTCACGCGCCAGGCGCGGCGGGCCGACATCAGTTGGACCTTTCTGGGTTTTTACGTGAGCGCGCTGGCAATCCGCGTAATGTGGCTCGGCCAGCGATTCGCCGTGCTCACGCATCAGTTGAGCAGCGGCGCACTGCTGCTGTTCGCCTTCTTCATGATCTCGGACCCTATGACCATCCCCAACGATCGACGTGGGCGCGCGGCTCATGCGGCGCTGGTCTCCGCCATCGCCTACCTGTGGCAGTTCTATTTCTACCGCACCAACGGTCTTTTGTGGGCGCTGCTGCTTGCGGCCCCGGCGGTCGCGCTTTGGGACGCGCTGTGGCCGGCGCCCGGTTTCCAATGGAACACGAAAGGAGAAAGCAGTGAAGCGAATCTCGAAGTTGTGGCGCATCCTGCCCTTGGCAATCGCCCTGGTTGGGCCAGTGATAGCGCCTTCGGCAGCGCACGCGTTCTGCGGCTTTTACGTCGGCAAAAGCGACACCTCGCTTTACAACCACGCCTCGCAGGTCGTGATGGTGCGTAATGGGGACAAGACCGTGCTGAGCCTGATGAACGACTATCAGGGCGAGCCGTCGGAGTTCGCGCTGGTGGTGCCGGTGCCCGAGGTCCTGCAACGCGAACAGATTCATGTCGGTGACCGCGAACTATTCAAGCGCCTGGACGCCTACAGCAGCCCGCGCCTGGTGGAGTACTACGATGAGGACCCGTGCCGCCGCGCCGAATTGTTCGAGGCGCCAATGATGGCCGCACCCGCCAACGGCATCGGCGGGATGCGGGCCATGGAAAAGGCCAAAAGCCTGGGAGTCACGGTCGAAGCGCAATACACGGTCGGCGAATACGACATCGTGATACTGTCGGCCAAACAGTCCGACGGACTGGAGCAATGGCTGCACCTGAACGGCTATCACATTCCGCTGGGCGCCGCCCGCGCGCTGAAACCATATTTACGGCAGGATATGAAGTTCTTCGTCGCCAAGGTCAACTTGAAGGAGCATGCCGCCATCGGGCTTAGCTATCTGCGCCCGCTCCAGTTTGCCTTCAGTTCACCCAAATTCATGCTCCCGATCCGGCTCGGGATGCTGAACGCGCAGGGGCCGCAGGACCTGGTGATCTATGCCTTGACTCAAAACGGCAGGGTCGAGACGACCAACTACCGCACTCAGAAACTCCCTACCGATATCGATTTGCCGGGGCTCGTCAGGGATGAGTTCCCCGCGTTCTATAAGGACATGTTCGACCATCAGGTGAAGTTGAGCGCGATGAGCACGGTGTTCACCGAGTATGCGTGGAACATGGGATGGTGCGATCCGTGCGCGGCGGAGCCGCTTGCGCACGAGGAGTTGCACAAGCTGGGCGTGTTCTGGCTAAACGACACCAACCCGGCGATGGGCGGTGTGCCGCGTCCGATGTTCATGCCTGCGCAAGGAGCGGTGCCGGTGATGATCACGCGGCTTCACGTCCGCTATTCGGCCGACACGTTTCCTGAAGATTTGGTTTTCCAGAAAACGCAGGACACGGAGAACTACCAGGCGCGTTATGTGCTGCATCGTCCATGGCAGGGATCGCCCAACGAATGCGCGGCCGCCAAGAGCTACTTCGAGGAGCTGGATCAGCGCCGCCAAAAGGAAGCGCAGAACCTGGCCGATCTGACCGGATGGGAAATAGAAAAGGCGTTGCGCAAAGCAGGCCTCAATCCGTCGGACAAACCCAGCCCGTGGTGGCATGGGTTGTGGGATTGAAGTGCCTGGTGACGCATGCAGGTTACGATGTGGAACTTGCCGATTCGCTGAGATCGTGCGGTATTAAAAATCGTGGGGCTACGTATAAAGATCTCTGCAACGGAAGCTGCTCGCAACTTCTCCGATCTTGTTGACCGCGTCTATTCCAGAGGCGAAAGCTTCGTGGTGGAACGTGGACGGGATCCGGTCGGCGAAATCTCCCCGACCGCACCCGTCCGTTTCATCGGAGCCGAATTCGTAAAGCTGCTGTCGGGTTTGCCGCGTCCCGATTCCGCGTACTTTGACCTGATCGAGGAATTGAACAAAACGCAGCAGCCGCTGGTAAAGTCGCGGCGGAAACGCTGATCGATTCAAGCGTATTAGCCCCAAAAGCCTGGCACTGACCTGACGCCCGCAACCCAATCCGCGATACTGCCTCTTCTGACCCCCTCTCCCATTTATCTATGGGAGAGGGCGGGGAGAGGGTGCCTGGAAAAATGGGCCATTAAATTGCAAACCCGTTTAGCAACCGCATGCTGCTGTCGCACGCGCTACAAAGATCGAGGATGTTTTTCATTACGCAATCGCTGAAGGCACCCTCTCGCCAGCCCTCTCCCATAGATAAATGGGAGAGGGGGTCAGAAATATGCCCGCATCCACGTTTCCGAGTTTGTTGACGTGAGTGTGTTTTCGCTTCACGATTAAATCGCGGTTAATCTCACGAAAAGCGTGCCTTGGGCACCGGCAAGCCGGGGATGTCGGATCGCATCCGGTAAATCGTTCCGGCGGCGACCTTGTCGCGGGCCGTTACTACGTACAGATCCTGGAGGTCCGTGCCGCCGAACGTGAGGCTGGTTACGAAGGACTGCGGAATCTTGATGCGCCGATCGATGGTGCCGTTGCTCTTGATCCGCACCACCTCGCCGCCGTGCGCCATCGCCACGAATACGCCGCCCTCCGCGTCCACCGCCATTCCGTCGGGCCATCCCTCTACCTTGGCGAAGATGCGGCGGTCCTTCACGGTGCGGTCGGGCAGCACGTCATAGACCCACACCGCTTCGGTGTTAGTATCGCAATGATAAAGCAGCTTGCGGTCGGGGCTGAAGCCTAAGCCGTTGGTTACTTCGATGCCTTCCCACAGCTTGGTGGCGGTGCCGTCGGGGTCGACCCTGAACAGGTTGCAGGGAAGCTGCTGGGACTCGTCGGATTCCAGCGAGCCGACATACACACTTCCATGGTCGTCGGGCTGAAGGTCATTAAGGCCCTTCAAAGTGCGTCCCTCGAATTGCGTGAACACGTCGCGACTTTGCCTGGTCTTCTCGTCCCAATACGTAAGTCCGCGGCCACCGCATACGAAGCCGCCGCCCTGATTCAGCGCCAATCCCCCAACGCCCTTGCGCTTGGGGATCAACATCTCGATTCCGCCCTGCGGGTCGCGCCGATAGACGCCGCCGTTGCCGCGCACGTCGCTGAAATAGAGCCGTCCCTGTTCATCCACCCGGGGCGCTTCCACCAAAGTATAGCCGCTGGACAATATTTCAATAGCCATTAGTCAGTTCTCCATTCTGTCCCCTCTCCCACATTCAGTCGCGGGAGCGGGCGAGGGTGAGGATGCCTGATACACTTCAAGGACCAGCACCGGGCGCAATCCTACTTCGGCTTCTGCTCGAAGCTCGGCCCCATGAAACCGCCCGGCGGCGTCTCTCCAATGGGCTGCTGTCCGAAGAGCAGGCTGCCCGCCGTGAGGCCGCCGTCCACCACCATCGCGGTGCCGGTTATCCACTCCGCGTCATCGCTGGCCAAAAACGCCGCCATCGCAGCGATGTCCGCCGGTCCACCCGAGCGTGGAATAGGCTGGATTGTTTTGAGGAGGCGGTCCGCGACTTCGTAGCCTCCCGGGACGTTGTTGAAAATCAGCGGCGTGTTGATTCCACCCGGACAGATACAGTTGACGCGAATCCTGTCCTTTCCGACCTCAAGCGCCACCGAGCGCGTAAGATTGATCACCGCCGCCTTGGCCGCGCTGTAGGCATGCGGTCCCGCGCCGCCGCGCAATCCGGCGATCGAGGCGGTGGAGATGATCGAACCGCCGCCCGCCTTGCGCATCTCGGGCACCGCGTACTTCATCCCCAGGAACACGGCGCGAAGCAGGATAGCCAGCGTGCGGTCCCAGTTCTCCGCCGTGGTCTCTTCAATCTTGCCCACCGCGCCTGCGAGTCCGGCGTTGTTGAAGATCACGTTGAGCTTGCCAAACTCGGCGGCCGCGCGATCGACGGCGGCCTTGATGTCGGCCTCGACGGTCACGTCGACGCGATGGAATACCGCGCGACCGCCGGCCTTTTTGCATTCGGCGACGGTCTCCTCGCCGCCGCGCGGGTTGAGGTCGGCGATCACCACCGTGGCGCCTTCGCTTGCGAAGCGTACGGCGCTGGCGCGCCCGATTCCGCTGCCCGCGCCGGTTATCACTGCAACTTTGCCATCGAGTCGTCCCATCGACGTGATCTCCCTGGTTGAACTGGCTGACTTCCTGGAAGTCGCCGCATTTGGGAAGTTGGCCCTCGCCGGATTGCATCCGGTTCGTACCTTCATCGCGCTGTTTACCATGATTGACGCCTGCGGTACGAGAGCCACAGGTGCGATCCGCGGATTGCAGCGCTACAAGCGTGCCTGTGCCGCAGTCCCGGCGCGGCGATCGGTGATTTCCGGCGTCACCTCGGCGGGGTCTTCGACGTCGCGCAGAGCCGGGAACGTCCGCCATCCCGCGGCCACAACCAGCAGGGTTCCAACTCCCCCGATAACCACCGCCGCAACCGTGCCGAACCAGGCCGCGGTCAATCCCGATTCAAACTCGCCCAGCTCATTGGAGCCGCTGATGAAGATTCCGCTGACCGCGCTGACCCGCCCGCGCATCACGTCGGGGGTGGCAAGCTGCGTAATCGTTCCGCGCACGTACACGCTGACCATGTCCGCCGCGCCGAGCACGGCAAGCGCGGCCATCGAGAGTAGGACATTGCGCGACAACCCGAATATGATCGTGGCGACCCCGAAGACCGCCACGCAGGCGAACATCTTTCGCCCCGACTTTTCGCGAATCGGGGCGCGACCGAGCATCACGCCAACGCAGGCAGCACCGAGCGCGGGCGCGGCGCGCAGCAGACCAAGGCCGCTCGGACCGATGTGCAGGATGTCGCGCGCGTAGATTGGCAGCAGCGCGGTCGCACCGCCGAGCAGCACCGCGAAGAAGTCCAGCGCCATCCCGCCCAGCAGCAGCGGATTGGCCCACACGTACTCGATGCCAGCGATAAGGCGCTTGAACCCCGCCGGTCCGGTGGCCGTGCTGCGAGCGCGCCCGCTGGTGCGTATCGCCAGCGTCGCCGCCGCCATCGCGAACATCGTGGCGCTGCACACCGCATAGACCACGGCGGGACCGAGCAGATAAAGCAGCCCGCCCAGCGCGGGTCCGAGGATGGTCGCGGTCTGAAATGCGGCCGATGTCCAGCTAATCGCCTGTGCGAAACGGCCCTGCGGCACCAGCAACGGCAAAAACGACTGCCGCGCCGGCCATCCCAGAGCCCGCCCCGCTCCGAGCAATAAGAGCACGATGTAAAATGACCACGCGCGATTCACACCGCGCAGCGTCAGGATCAGAAAAAGCACGCTCACGGCAGTCTGGACCAGGTAGGCGGACACCATCAAAATCCGCCGGTCGAGCCGGTCCGCCAGCCCACCGGCCGGAAGCAAAAAACAGAGGATTGGCAGGAACGGCATCAGTCCCGCGTAGCCCAACGCCAGCGGACTGTGGGTTATCGAGTAAATCTGCCAGCCGACGGCAACCGTCTGCGCCTGCGACGCCAGCGCGGAGCAGAACGACGTGGCGAGATACAACCGGTAGTCGCGGTACTGGAAAACGCTCGGTTCACGGTCGCCGGCCACAGCCGGTTCCAGGTTGGCATTAACCAAGCCGGGCATCCTTGCGGGGTTTAATGGGACACGAAACAACCCTCGATCATTCGCACCGCATACGACGTCGCTTTCCCTCCGGGATTTTTATCATGCCGGATCGCGCCGGACGAGGGCGTAGCGTTCAACGGGACGCGCGTCGGGGTTCTCGCCTCGCGAACCTCACCGGGAAATTACGGCTCTTTGCAAAAGATGAAACATACGCGCTATAAAGAAGTTTTTTAGCTGCGATTAAAAAATGATGCCAAAATGAATTGCGGACTCATCAGTTTTGATTACGATTAAACTAAAATTCCTATGGAATCGAGCGACGTAATCGAGCCTCAGATAAAAAAAGAGCCAGCTCGACTCAGGGGTTTTCGCGATGCGGTCTGGTTGAATCGCTCCAGATTAGGTGCCTATCCGAAGCTTTTCCTGATCGCTTATGCAGTGAGCGTTGCCGGATGGCTTCTGATGGGCCACGGTCTGACGGATCGAAAGGGCAAACCGATCGGCGCGGACTTCGTTGAATTTTGGTCTGCCTCTAACCTGACCCTCGGTCGAACGCCAGCAAGCGCATATAAGCAATCAAGCCTTTGGGCCGCGGAAAGAGCCGCCGTCGCGTCGAAGACCCTTGCGTTTACACCATTTCCGTACCCGCCGCCCTGCTTGCTAATGATAGCGCCATTGGCAAGCCTGCCTTATTTGTGGTCGCTGGCGGTATGGTCAGCAGTGGGTCTGCTTCTGTATCTCTGGGTCTTGCGGCGAATCACGCACGACGCAACCGACTCGGTCTGGCTCACACTGGCCTTTCCTGGGGCCGTGATTAACCTGATGAATGGTCAGAACGGCTTCATCACCCTGGC
>DASZGF010000048.1:0-72942 GCA_035939115.1 Binataceae bacterium (SeqCode) | reverse complement strand
CATGTCGCGCTATCCATCGTCGGAATCGACCGGACCGACAATGGCTATTTCCGCGCCAAGGTCGCCCAGGAGAAACTGATCAAGACCTCCGGCATCCCCTACACCATCATCCGCTCGACCCAGTTCCTGGAATTCCTCGGCGCCATTGCCGATTCAAGTGCGGATGGAAACACGGTCAGGCTTTCGCCCGGCCTGTTCCAGCCCATCGCGGCGGAGGACGTTGCTGCCATCGTTGCCGATGTGGCGCTCGCAGCGCCGCGAAGCGGCATCGTCGAGATCGCCGGCCCGGAACGAGGACCGTTCAACGAGATCGTCGCCCGCTATCTGAAGGCGGTCGGCGACCCGCGAGAGGTCGTGAGCGACAGCGAGGCCCACTACTTCGGCGGTCGGGTCGAGGAGCGCTCGCTCGTGCCATTGGGCGAAGCACGCCTCGGCCGCATCGGTTTGGACGAATGGCTCCGGCGCTCACATGCGGGAGCCTGATTCACATCCGCTAACCGAAGGAGGGCTCCATGAAATATTGCGTCGCGAGAAAATGGTAATTTGAAGTGCTCTTATACGGGAATAATATCCCAGAGCAAGGCCGGAGAGTGCCCCTCAGGAGCTTCTGCCACGGAGCGGCTCAGTCGTCAGCTGGCATCGCGGACTTAAATCCAGCCGACGCTTCTTTCGCGAACTCGAGTCTAAGCCCTTCCATGTCGCCCTTGTTGCGCCAGTCCTCGAGCAGGATGTTGAAGGCGTTGATGCCTGGCGCGTAGACATCGCCAAGGTGGGAGCGTTTCTGCTTTCCGCCCTCGTTGTTGTAGTACCCGGGCGTGCAGTCGGCGAGCAGCTCGGCGGGGTTGTAACCTTGCTCGCGCATCGTCCTGGCCCAACTCTCCTGCGCCTCCTCGGTAGCTTCCACTAGCACCGCCCCGCGCTTCATCGTTTCGGTGATGATGTAGCAGATGTGCGTCAGCTGATCGTACAGCATGGTGGTGAGGTTGGCGTTGACCCCCACCTGGGTGAACCCGGTGAAGAACTGATTCGGGAACCCCGGACTGGTCAAGCCGTGGAAGGTCTTGAAGCCGTCCTTCCAATGCTCGTAGAGCGACCGCCCGTTGCGGCCTTCGATCGTGTCGATGCCGAGCCGGCGCTTCATTTCGGTGGTGATCTCAAACCCGCTCGCATAGATGATGCAATCCACTGCGTATTCGATCCCATTGGCGACGAAGCCCTTCTCGGTGATGCGCTCCACCCCTCGCGTGCCGGAGACGTCGATCAGAGTGACGTTGGGGCGGTTGAACGTCGGCAGGTAGGCGTCGTTAAAGGTCGGCCGCTTGCAGCCGTACTTATACCAGGCCTTGAGCTTCTCGGCGGTTTCGTTGTCGTGGACAGTTCGGTCGACGCGCCGGCGTACCTTTTCCATGTAACGGAAATTCTCGATCTGCCGGAGCCGGTTGAGCTCATCCGTCGAGATCTCGCCCCGCGCCGCGGCCGCGATCTTGTCGGTCAGCGACCGGTTTATCTCCGTGAACCCGTCGCAGACCTGGTCCTCTATGCCGGCCATCAGACCTTCATTCAAGACGGCGTTGAAGTTAGCTTGGCGCTCGCGCTGCCAGCCGGGCTTCAGCGACCTGGCCCATTGCGGATCGGTCGGCCGGTTGCCGCGCTCGTCAACGCCCGAAGGCGTCCGCTGCAGGACATAGATATGCCTGGCGTACTGCCCGAGGAACGGAACCGCCTGGATGGCGGTAGCCCCGGTGCCGATGATCACCACCTTCTTGTCGGCGAGCCTGGTCAGCCCGCCCCAGGTGTTCCCGCCGGTGTAGTCGTAGTCCCACCGCGAGGTGTGGAAGGTGTGGCCCTTGAAGCTGGTGATCCCGGGAATACCGGGCAGCTACGGACGGTTGTAGGAGCCGATGGCCATGATCAGGAAGCGAGCGCGGATGTCGTCGCCCTTGTCCGTCGAAATGCGCCAGCGCTTGGGGGACTCGTCCCAGCGCACCGCGCGGACGATGGTCCCGAACAGCCCCTTTTCGTAGAGCTTGTAGTGCCGGCCGATGCGCTGGCAATGCTCGTAGATTTCGGGCCCGTAGGAGTACTTCTCCTTGGGCACGTAGTTGGTCTCTTCGAGCAACGGCAGGTAGCAGTAGGACTCGACATCGCACTGCACGCCGGGATGGCGGTTCCAGTACCAGGTGCCCCCGAAGTCGCCGGCGAAGTCGATGATACGGAAGTCGTCGATCCCGGCATTGCGCAGGTTGGCGCCGGCCATGAGCCCGCCGAAGCCGCCACCCAGCACCGCCACGTCGATGTCGATTGAAAGCGCATCGCGCACCGCCTGCGGCGACCAGGGGTCCACCTCGTAGTAGCCGGCGAACTCCTCCGAGACTTCGACGTATTGGGCCTCGGCGTCCGGGCGCAGACGCTTGTCGCGCTCCTGTTCGTACTTCCGCTTCAGCGCCTCGATGTCGATATCGATTGGAGCGTCTACCACTTTACAGGTCATTGTGTAGTTCCTCATTTCGACGCATCGGGAACTTTTGGGTCGGAAATGGCACGCCCGCAACATAGTTCCTAATAGCGACGCCGGCGTTAGACACTTGTTCCAATCTTGTCTTGGTGCCCCCGGTCCATCTACAAAAACTACCGGTCGCTCGGTCTGTTATTAAATCAAACCACCACTGTCAAGTATCTCCTATTCTTGCGGGGCCTCAGCCGCTGGCAGATATGCCACTGCGAACGGAGCGACCCGCGTTTCAGGGCATCAGTCCTGCGTCGATAGCGTATACGGAGCCAATGATTCGCCACGGTTGTTTGTCCACCATCTACGCCCTTGATATTGACTGATTCCGTCTGACATCTCTCGGTCGGGGTGGTGCGCCAAGTGGTACGATCCCCTTTGCCCAGAGCAGCAATTCACGCACGGCGCTGTCGCGCTTGTCGAGATTATTCGAACGTAAATCGTTCTCGATCTGTGTGAGTGTCACGTTCGGTCCCGGCGTTCGTTTGCGAGGCTATAACTCACCTGACCCCTATGGCGGGCTGCCCTGGGCTAGAAAAACGGCTCGTCGGGATCCAAGCCTAGCAGCATCCGTCCGCCTGGACGGTTCATCCTCGGATGCACGACGCGATGCTGACACGCGGTCATGATATCGCGCATATAGCGCTCCAGCGGATGGCTGCGGAAAATCGCGCTGGTCGCCGCCAGGTCGTACAGGACGGAGATCACCTGCTTGGCGATCTGATGGCAATGGACCATCATCAGCCGGTAGTGAGCGCGCTGCTGGACCGACGCCTTATCGCCCTTGCATAGCGTCTTCCACAGGTCCTCCAGCATGCCGTAGGCGTAATAGCGCGCGGCGCCCACGGTTGCTTCCGCCCACGCGATGGTCTCCTGCACCTGGGTGTCGTCGCGCAGCAACACCCGGCTGGGCATCAACTCCTTGCGTCCGCACAACTCCAGCACCCAATCGAGCGCGCCGCGGGCGATTCCCAGCGGCACGCCCGCATGACAGACCAGGTAAATCGGCACAAACGTGTACAGCGGACCGGGAACGCGCGGCCGCTCCAGCACGCTCACGCTTTCTTCGGCGGGAACGAACACGTTGTCTACGACGAAATCGTTGCTGCCGGTGCCGCGCATCCCTGTGGTGTCCCAGACATCGATTATGGTGACCTTGTCGGCCGGAATCAGCATCACGCGCCCCTTCTGCTGGCCGTCGTGACGCAGCAGCGGTTTGCCGTTCTCAAACAAGACGCATCCGCAGGTCATCATCGACGCGTGTTGGCATCCGCTGGCAAACCGGTATTTGCCGCTGACCCGGAAGCCGCCCTCGACTACCTCGGCGTGCTGCGGAGGCCGGATCTGCCCGGCGAAGACGCTGTCGACGTGCCCAAACAGCCGCCGCGCTACCGGAGGTTCCAGGAAGGCGGCCATCGGACCACTCGCCGCACCGATCATCGCCAGCCATCCGACCGAGCCCTCCATCCGCGACAATTCCTCGACCACCCGCACCTGCGTCATGGGGTCAAATTCGCCGCCGCCGTACTCGCGCGGCACGGCCATGCGGAAGACTCCCGCTTCTTTCATCGCCCGGAGCAACGGCGCGGGCATTGCGCGCTCCGCCTCCATCCGGTCGCGCAACTCTTTGACCAGCGGCTCCAACGACAGCACGCCGGCGAGAAGGTCATCGGCAGTGGCGGGGACTGAATGAGTATTTGTCGGCATCGAATTATTTCCAGCGCGGGATTTGCCTCGCAGGCCGCGCGATTATCGCAAGGTTCGCCGCATGATGGCAAATCGCTCTGAGCCGATTGCAAAGTATTGCGCCGGGTGTAAACTCGCCGCGATCGACGGAATCAGGGTTGGACTCGGGGGCGAAAAAATCCGGAGGCGGCCGTGAAACAGCAGATTCCGCAAGTTTACGTTTCCGCCGACAGCCACGTGATTGAGCGCAGGGATTTGTGGCTTACGCGCATGGACCGGCGCTGGCGCGAGCGCGCTCCGCAGGTGGATTCGCGCGCCGACTCCGACTACATCGTCATCGACGGTCTGCCCGCCTGGCCGCTGGGACTTGAAGGCACGATGATCAACGACAAGATCGCCGACCGCATCAAGGACAAGGGCGGCAAGCGTCACGAGGAGGGCCGACCCGGAGGATGGGACCCGCAGGCCCGGCTATCCGATCAGGACCTCGATCACATCCGCGCGGAGATACTTTATCCCGGCATGGGCTTGGGGCTGTTCGGCGCGCCCGATCCCGACTATCAGCTCGCCTGCTTCCAGGCCTACAACGACTGGCTGGCGGAGTTTTGCGCGGTCAATCCCGGCCGCCTGGCGGGAGCCGGCGTGTTGCCGGCCAAAGGTCCGGTCGAAGCGATCGCGCAGGAAGCCCGGCGCGCGGTCGCCAAGGGACTCAAGTCGGTGATGATGGTGGCCGAGGTGCCCGAACGGCCTTATTCCTTACCTGAGTACGATCACTTGTGGGCGACGCTGCAGGATCTCGGCGTGCCCGTAGCGATTCACATGGGCACCAGCAGCGGCGCGCAGGTCGCCGACCGCATCAAGGCGTTCGGCATCTATGGCAAACATGTGGTGGACAACAAGATCGGCAAGGGCATCCGGCTGGTCGGCGAGCTGATCTTCGGCGCGATACCGCAGCGATTCCCCGGTCTGCGTTTCGTGATCGTCGAGGGCGGCATCGGCTGGATCGCCAGCCTGCTGCGCTTCATGGACCATTGGTGGAAGGACCATCGGCGATGGATGGAACCGCGCGTGGACGAGCCGCCCAGCTTTTATTTCGCGCGCAACTTCTGGGCCACCTTTGAAGACGACCGTCCCGGCATCCTGACCCGCGAACTGCTCAACGTCGATCATTTGATGTGGGGCTCGGATTATCCGCACACCGAGGGCACGTTTCCGAATTCGCGCGAGCAGATCGCGCGCGATTTCAAAGGCGTTGCGCTCGCGCACGTGCGCAAGATGGTGTCCGACAATGCGGCGCGGCTTTACGGATTTCCGCCGCGGTAAGAAAACTCGATCATCGGCGCAACGGTTGTGCGACAATAGTGTCGTCGGCAACCGATTTACTTAAAGACCGGGAATGGTCCATTAACCGTTGATCCCAATTTTCAGGTGTTCCAATGGCGCTGGAGGATTATCGCAAAAAGCGGCGCTTCGACGTGACGACCGAGCCTTCGGGAGATTCGCCGGCTCGCAGGCGCAGGAAAAAGGCTCTCCAATTCGTAGTCCAGAAGCATCGCGCGTCCCAACTGCACTACGACTTCCGCCTGGAATGGAGCGGAGTGCTGTTATCGTGGGCGGTGCCCAAGGGGCCGTCGATCGACCCTTCCGTCAAACGCCTCGCCGCGCAGGTCGAGGACCATCCGCTGGATTACGCCGGTTTCGAGGGCGTGATTCCGCAAAGTGAATACGGCGGCGGCACCGTGATGGTGTGGGACAAGGGCACCTGGGAGACCGAGGTTCCCGACGTCGACGAAGCGCTGCGCAAGGGCGAACTCAAATTCACGCTGCACGGCAAGAAGCTCAAGGGGTCCTGGGTGCTGGTGCGCACGCGCGGCTTCGGCAAGAGTTCCCGCCCCTCATGGCTGCTGATCAAACATCGCGACGCCTACGCCAGCGACTCGGACATCTCGCTCGAGGAGCCGCGCTCAGTGCTGTCCAAGCGTACCCTGGCGGAGATCGCGCGCGATGAGGGCGGCGACGTCGCGCGGGCGGCGACCGGCGATCCCTGACAACAGTGCCAATCACCTCGGGCACGCTTGGACGGCTCAATGCCGTCAGCCGGCGCGGCGCGGACCTCGTCTTCAGTTTCGAGAGTTCAGACCTGATCCTGACGCCGATGGGGCCCAACGTGATCCGTCACACCTGGGTTCCCACACATTGGCGGCTTCACAAGCAACCAGCCGCGCAAGCATACGCGGTCGTACGCACGCAGTGGCCGTTAGCGGAGTTTGGCGAAGTCGTTGAGAGCCGCGATATGGTGCGGATCCGGTGCGCGGACCTGGTGATCGAAGCGAGCCGCGATCCATTTCATTTGCGTTACTTAACGGCTGACGGCCGCGTGCTGCTTCAAGAAGCACGGGACGGAGGGTTGTCCTGGTCATACTGGGACTATGCGCTCCGCTACCAACTTGGAACTGAAGACCACTTCTATGGTATGGGTCAGCCCGACCAACTGGAGCCGGACCTCGGCCTGGACCATCGCGGGCATCGCCGCGAAATCTGGAATCAGCATACCCCGCCCGCGGTTACCGTTTTTCCGGCGTTTGTGAACCCGCGCGGATATGGCCTACTGGTCGATAATCCCTACAAAGCGGTATGGGACCTCGGCCACGGCGACCCGAGGACCTTTTCATACAGCGCGCGCGGCGGCGCCCTGCAATATTACTTTTTCCATGCCGATGGACTCCCGGCGCTGTTGCGCACCTATTTGGAGTTGACCGGCTTTCCGCCGCATCCGCCGCGATGGGTATTCGGCCTGCTTCAGTCGCGCTACGGCTATCGCAACCGCGCGGAGCTGGGAGCGATTGCCCGGACTTTTCGCGCCAAGGGCCTGCCCTGCGACGCCTTGATCCTCGACCTGTTCTGGTTCGCGCAGATGGGCGACCTCGCGTTCAACGCCCCGGATTGGCCCGACGCGCCGGAAATGATTGCGCGCCTTGGCGAACAGGGCTTCCGCGTCATGGTAATCGAGGAACCATACATCACCGAGCAAAGCTCCAATTATGCGCAGGCGCGGGCGCAAGGTCTGCTCGCAAAACATTATGACGGTTCGCCTTACAGCTTCGATTTCTGGCCGGGGCGATGCGCTCTGATCGATTTCTCCAATCCGGCGGCGCGCGAATGGTGGACGGACAAGCATCGCGCGCTGTTGGAAATGGGGATCGCCGGATGGTGGACGGACCTCAACGAACCGACCAGACATTTCGAGGACATGGCGCATTATGGCGGCTCCGCCGCCGCGGTGCACAATCTGAACGCGCTGTGGATGCATCAGGCGATTGCGCGGGCGCATGAGCGCTACGCGCCCCGCCGCCGCAGCTTCATTCTGAGCCGCTCCGCCTATCCCGGCTCGCAGCGTTATGGCGCTGCGCTGTGGTCGGGCGACGTCGATATGACCTTCGCGGCGTTGCGCAAGCAGGTCGCGGTGGGGCTCAGCGCCGGGATGGCCGGAATCCCGTTTTGGGGATCCGACATCGGCGGCTTCGGTTTCGCTGGCAAATGCACGGCCGAGTTGTACATTCGCTGGTTCCAGTTCGGGGCGTTCTGTCCCCTGTGCCGGCCGCATGGAGACCAGACCGAACTGCGCGAGCCGTGGCAATTCGGACCGCAATGCGAGGCGATATGCCGCACCTACCTGGAGCTGCGCTACCGGTTGTTGCCGTATATCTACAGTTGCGCGCATCAGGCGTGCACCATTGGGCTGCCGCTGATGCGCCCGCTGGCGTTGGAGTTTCCCGACGATCCGCAGGTCGTCAATATGAGCGACCAGTACCTGTTTGGTCCCGACCTCCTGGTGGCGCCGGTCCTGGAGCAAGGAGCGACGCAGCGAACGGTCTACCTGCCGGCCGGCGGGTGGATTGACTTCCGGACCGACCAGATCATCGAGGGGCCGCGCTACGTGACAGTCCCGGCGCCGCTCGATTCGCTGCCGCTATTCATCCGGCGAGGCGCGATTATTCCCATGGGGCCGGACATGCAGTACTCCGGAGAGCGGCCGCTTGATCCGCTGACGCTTGAAATTTATCGCGGCGGCGATCGCTCCTTTATCCTGTACGAAGATGACGGTGAGACTACGGCCTATCAAACCGGGGCCTATGCGGAGACCGGCCTCGAAGTGCGGGCGAACGCGGATTCCCTATTGTGCCTCATCGGCGAGGTGCGAGGCGGGTTCGCCGGTTACCACCCGAAACGCTCGATTGTACTGAACGTTCATCAGCAAGGCGCCGTGAAGGAGGTTAACTGTAACGGCGCGGCGCTTGCCGCGGCCGCCGATCGAGCGGCACTGGAGCGGATGGCGGCGGGTTGGTGGTGGAGCGAAACGGTCCGGCTTCTGAGGGTGAAGTTTCGACACACCGACCGGTCCTCGATTGTCCGGGTGTCGTAGGATCACCAGCGATCGATTCATACGGCGGGCTGCGTCGGGTTAATAATCGGCCAGATCCAGGGTCATCGACGCGATTCCGGCGCCGACGTAAAGACCGGTGTTGCCCATCACGCTGATCGGCTGTAGCGCGATGGAACTGCGAAAGCCACCTGTCATCACGTTTACACCGCCTCCCACCATGGCGGCAGCCTGGGCCGTCGCGCCAAAGTAGTTGCCGGACAGTGCGCCGGGCCCCGGAGCGGAATTTGGCGCGACCACGGCCCAGGCAATCACGCATGCTCCCAGGTATCCGATGTCGATCCCGACTTTTGAGATGGTGCCGTTGTACTCCTCAATGTGGCCGTGACCGGGGGAGAATTTGCACTGCATGGTCCGCGTAGAGCCTATGATCCATCCAAAACCGCTGGCCACCTGGCAGGTGAGGAGTCCGGTTTTCACCCCCTGCGCCGAGGCCGCCGAAACCAATGGCCCGGCCTGAAGCATGCCGACAAAAATCGCGGCGACTGCCGCGCGGATCCAAAAATTAATCATTGCAAAGAAATAGAGACAAAACTCGCGTCAGGCAACACCTTGCAGCGATGATTGAAGCGGACACAAAAAGTGGCGCCTGCGAAAGTCTGTTCTCTGACCTTTTTGTTTTAGCTGCGGTCGATTGGCTTGACACCACAGAAGTCCCCAGTTTTTGTTCTTCTTCGGCACGGTTTTCTTTTATTAGCGGGCACTGCTAACCTTGCTTCGCTTACAAGCAAAAACATCCAGCTACCGGTTCACGAACGCCTTTGGAAAGGTAAGGACAGTAAATGAGGCACATGCAGGGACGCCGAAGCGAAAAACTTTACTCACAAGCCTATATTTTGTTCTTGAGCGTAATGATGCTCCTCCTGGCGGCAGGGTCCGCGCGGGCAAAGCCGCCGGCAAAGCCGACCTCGTGTCCGATCAAGATTACCGCCTGTGGCTGCGTCATCACGCATGCCGACACCTATCTCGCCCTCAACGATCTCAATGCCACGCAAAGCAACCACAATTGCATCGAGATCGCCGCCAGCAATTCCATCCTCAACCTCAAGGGTTTTAGTCTCTTCGGCAAGAACGACGGTACCGGCACCGGCATTCTGATCGACAAAAGCGCCAAGCACGTCATCGTCGAAGGCGGAGACAAAACGGGCCCTCAGGGACGGTATCGGCGTGGAATATCGGTGTGGAGGATGACGGCGATGGCGCGGTTATCGGTCGGTTCGAGGTCGTCGGGACTCTCCTTATTCCTCCCAATCTCGGGAACACGACAGGTGTCTTCTTGAAGGCAGTCTACGGCAGCATCGTGACCGCTCTTAACGCGAATGGAAACAAACAGTTCGGGGTGTTGTTCAGCAATACCACCGGCGCCAGCCTCATTAATGTCAGCGCCAACCGAAACAACCAGGCCGGCCTCAAACTCGATTCATCAACTGGCAATTCCATCGGGCCCGGCGGAATGGAGTCCAACGGCACGTATGGCATCTGGCTCCAGTCCTCATCGGGCAACACCATTCGCGACAGTAATGGCAACCAGTTCAATAATGATACCGGCATCCGACTGGCCGGCGGCAGCAATAAGAATCGCATCGCCAGTGGGGGCGCGCCCAACAACGGCAAGGCAGGAATTGTCATTACCCTGGGAAGCACGGGCAACACGGTTACCGTTACTCATAATCCGGGCAACGGCAATCCGAACAGCGATATGGTCGACCTCAACCCGAATTGCGACAGCAACGTCTGGTACAACAACCTCGGAAATCCCTCCCAGGCTTGTATTAAATGAAGAGGTCGCGGGATCAGGGGATACACTCGCGGCTCATCAACGACGACGCGCGGATGAAAAGCAGCGCACAAGCCATGTCATCGAGGAAGACACAAATGGACTCTACAAAAAAAACCTGTGTACGCCTGCTCGCCCGGATATCCTTGAGCGCGGCATTAGGCGTCGCGCTGTCGGTGCTGCCACCAAAGCCGGCAAACGCCGCGCCGTCCTGCCCTGCCACAATAACCGCTTGCGGCTGCAAGATTACGAATTCTCAAATCTATACCGTCGCCAATAATCTGAGCGCGGCGCAGACGACCCTGCCCACCTGCATCGAAATCGCCAAAGACCATGCGATTCTGAACACCATGGGCTTTTCCTTGACCGGCAGCGGCAAAGGAACCGGCATTGTGATCGACAAGGGCGCGGACCATGCGATTGTGGAGGGCACTACTGAGACGGCGAATGGTCAGTCCAACGTCACACAGTGGAATATCGGCATCGAGGACGACGCGAACGACGCCATCATCCAATTATTCGCGAATATCGGGAACAACTCCACCACTGGCGTACTGGTCAAGCAGGTCACGAACAGCATCGTTGGGGACCTTCTCGCCAACTCCAACGGCAGGTTTGGAATAGTGGTGGACCATTCCTCCAGGGTCGAAATCTACAATGTCGCCACCTCGGGCGATGGAGAGGTCGGACTGTGGCTGGATTCGTCCAATAACAACCACATTCTGGGCACCGCCGGCGCCAACATTCTAGGAACCTGGCTGTCCACTTCTTCAAATAACGTGGTCGCCGATGACGCCAATATAAACAACTCGAACACGGGACTTGTGGTAGGCTGCGGCCTGGACCGGAAGAACTGCCCGGGCAACGAGCGTAGTAACAACAATTACATCGTGTTTGGTACGGCGTCGAGCAACACCAAAGCGGGTGTAGTGATCAGAAAACATAGTGGCGGCAATACCGTCACACTCGGTACGAACAACGGCAACGGCGGGAACAAAATGGATATGGTGGACGAAAACAACAAATGCGGCAGCAATGTCTGGTACAACAACACCGGACAGGGGAATCAGAGCTGTATCCGCTGACGCGTGCGCCGTACTCAATCAGTGGCTAGCGCAAGTGCCGAACCGGGCCTGAGAAGCAGCACCAGTGGGAGCAAGGATTTGGATTATGCGTTGGGTCCTTAAAGCGACCTGCATCATCGCAGCCCTTCAACTTCTTGCCGCGGCATCAGCGTTCGGCTTCCAGTTGGATCCCTCACTCGGTCCCGAGCCTCCGTTCGTAATTTGCGACAACCAGCAGTACGCGCTGTGCGCGACGGCGAGTTGTTTCGTGTACAACTCACTTGCCTATTGCAAATGCGATATCCTGAAGGGCGACAGTATCAGTCTCCAGCTCAGCTACTCCAGCCCCGCCGGCGAGCGAAATGTTTGTGATGTGAACCGGCAGGGCAAGACCAATGGCTATATGGTGAGCACCTTCAGCTTGCCCGATGATGTGAAGAAAGGCGGTCCCGCCGCCATCTACACCTGCCCCGGATCTTCTGACGCGGGAAATGGGGTGAGTGCGCCGGTAGCCTATGGCCAATGCGGTGGCGGCATTTGCTTCAAGAGCAGCACCGACCATAGGTTCCCCGGTTTCGATGGCAAGGTTCGGGATGATCAGATCATTTGCTCCTGCCCGATCTCAACTGACGCGACGCCGGGCAGTTCCGACAGCCTCGGATATCAGATATTTGGCCCGTATCATCCGAGTGCGCCCAAAGGAAGCAGATGTGACGCCAACGCCTGCGCGGCATGCAGCGTGCCTAACCCTACGGCCAATGGAGCCACCCTCCCCGTCGGAGCCGCAACCGGGACCGGGAAATTCCTCACGCTAAAGCTCAACGGACCACCACTTCCGGATCTCAATGAGTGTCTGTGCAGATGTACCCAGGCCCCGGGTCCGAATGGCAGCATCTCCTGCACGGTCGCGGACGACACCACCCCTTAGCGCTCAAGTGGACTAAACCAAAGACCCTCAAAAGACTTTGCCTGCGGCGTCGTCGCGCTTGCGCTCGCTCGATTGAAGTTGATTGCCAAATTTTGAATAAATCCAGGAACGAGTCTTGTGGTCCAAAGCGAGAGCCCCGGATGAAATGGAGCTCCAACAAACCTTTCTTAACCTAAAAGCGAGATAGTCGTTTATGGAACGGAGTCGAAAACACAACCGGCGCGTGGTTTTCTTTTCAGAATTGACAGCGGCGGTTCTGGCAATCGCATTCTCGATCGCCGGACCGGCGGCAGCTCAGACCAATACCAGTCTCGGCATCGGTGCGCTGGCGAACATCACCTCCGGCACTTTCAACACCGCGGTTGGAGAGTTGTCGCTCAACGCCGACTCCAGCGGTTCGAACAACAGCGCGCTTGGCGTGGAATCATTGTTCAAGAACACGTACGGGTACAACAACACCACCGTCGGCGTTCTCTCCCTGGAACTCAACACCGCCGGCTATGACAATGTGGCGGTCGGGATCAATGCATTGAACGCGAACAGCTCGGGGTACTATAATGTTGCGAACGGAGCGTACGCGTCGTTTTACAGTACAACCGGTACCGGCAATACAGCCATGGGGGCATTGGCGCTTTATGGCGCGGTCAACAGCTCCACCAGATCGGACAATACCGCCGCGGGCTTTCAGGCGCTGTACTCCAACACCACCGGCTATTTCAATACCGCGAACGGCGTCGGATCGCTCCTGGATAATACCAGCGGCCACGAGAACACCGCATCCGGCTTCAGGGCACTCGAAAATTCCATGACCGCTTACAATAACGTCGCGACCGGAGCCTACGCTCTGCAGTTTGACACCACCGGTTTCGATAACACCGCGACCGGCTTCAGTGCGTTGACGTATAATACGGGCGGTTTATCCAATACCGCGACCGGAGCTTATGCTCTTTTTGAGAACTCCGGCTCCTATAATACCTCCAATGGAGTCACCGCTCTGGAATTCAATTCCGGTAACGCCAATACAGCCAGCGGTTTTCAAGCGCTTAATGCCAACAGCACCGGTTACCAGAACACCGCCAGCGGGGATGATGCTATGGCCGGCAACACCACCGGCTACTACAACACCGCCAGTGGGGCATCGGCGCTTTTAGCCAATAAGGCAGGCATATACAACACCGCAACCGGCTTTCAAGCGCTGAAAAATGCCAACGCATCCTTCAACACCGCCACTGGAGTCAATGCGCTGGCGTTGGATACCTTCGGCGCCACCGACACCGCCGTCGGCAACCAGGCGATGCAGAACAATAGCACCGGCGGTGGCAACGTCGCCCTGGGCTATAAGGCAGGTTTCAATCTGACTACCGGAAGCAACAACATCGATATCGGAAGTACGGGCGTGGCCGCGGATTCCAGCATGATTCGCGTCGGGGGCACGCAGACTGCCGCGTTCGTCGCCGGCATCAGCGGCAGCCTGGTGACTGGGGATGCGGTGATGGTTAACAGCGCCGGAAAATTGGGAATGGTGATGTCATCGGCCCGATACAAGCGCGACATTCAAGAAATGGGGAATGGCAGTCAGAGATTGCTCGGGCTGCGTCCGGTGACCTTTCGCTACAAAGACGATCCGCGCAGCCAGCGCCATTATGGCCTGATTGCGGAGGAGGTCGCACGCATCTATCCCGACCTGGTCGGATATGGGCCCGGCGGCACGGTCGAAACCGTACGCTATCACGAATTGATACCGATGTTGCTTAACGAGTTGCAAAAACGTACCAGGGAGAATGAGCAGCAGGCCGAGCGGATCAACCAACTCTCGGCGCAAATCGCCGAAATAAGCGCAAAGCTATCGGCGCTGGAGCAGGCGATGCGCGGCGGGAACCGCACCGTGGCCGATGCATCACCGGCCCTCCGCGCCCGGATGTCGAAACCAAACTGACCTGCGACCTTCCTCCCGGCGATCACTCGCTGACGCGATCAGCTTTTGCGGACGAGGCCATTTTTCGACAATCGTTCAAGTGGGGGCAACTTCAATCATGCCGGCACACCACACTCGCTGCGCCCGGCGCCGGCTTCGCGCTCGATTATGGTCTTGAGCATCTGGCGCGCGCGGTGCTCTACATAGTCAAGCGTGAGAACCGCGCGTGAAGGGCGGCGCGGCATGGAGATCTAATCGATGACGCGCGGAAACCTTCGCAAGTACAGTATCGCAATCCCCGACGAGGTGCTCTCCGACCTCTAGCAGCGGCTGGCGCGCACCCGCCTGCCCGGCGAAGTCTCGGATTCGGGCTGGCAGTACGGAACCCATCTCGCCTACCTCCGGGAACTGATCGATTACTGGCGCACGCGCTATGACTGGCGGGCGCACGAGCGCGAGCTCAACCGGTTCGCACAATTCAAAGTGGATATCGGCGGATGCGGCGTTCACTTCATCCACGAACCCGGGCGTGGCCCCAATCCCAAACCTCTTTTGCTGGTGCATGGATGGCCGGGATCGGTCTATGAATTTCAGCAGATCATCTCAATGCTGACCGATCCCGCGGCGTATGGCGGAGACCCGCGCGACTCATTTACCGTCGTCGCGCCCTCACTGCCTGGATACGGCTTCTCCGACGACCCGGGCGGTGGAATGAGCGCCCGGCGGATGGCGCAGGTGTTTGATGAGCTGATGACCGGGGTGCTCGGCTACAAGCGATTCGGCGCGCAGGGGGGCGACTGGGGCGCCGCGATTGTTTCAAGTCTCGGCTACGACTATGCCGACGACCTTATCGGTATCCATCTCAACCTGGTTGGCGTGCCGATGCCACAGGAGCGGCGTGGCAAGGATCTTGATGAAAGCGAAAAGCGTCATCTCGCCCAGCAGGAGCATTGGCGGCGCGAGGAGATGGGTTACCGCTGGATTCACGCCACCAAGCCGCAAACGCTGGCCTATGCGCTGAATGATTCGCCGGCGGGACTGGCGGCATGGATCGCCGAGAAGTTCCGTACCTGGAGCGACTGCGAGGGCGACGTCGAACGGCGCTTTACCAAAGATCAGTTGCTGACCAACATCACGATCTATTGGGTTACGTAAAGTATCAATTCGTCCATGCGCCTGTACTACGAGCAGCAGCACAATCCTTTCCGACCCGGCCCCGAACGCCGCATCGAGGTTCCCACGGGCGCGGCGCTGTTTCCCAGGGAAATTACGCTGGCGCCCCGTTCGTGGGCCGAGCGCGTGTACAACATCAAGCGCTGGACCGAGATGCCCGCGGGCGGCCATTTTGCCGCGATGGAGGAGCCGGCGGCACTGGCCGCCGACGTTCGCGCATTTTTTCGGGAACTTTGAGGGGAGGTCAGGGGGAACCAGCAGTGGCGCCGACTCCCGATGGACTTTCTACAGCCTGGCTTTCTTACAGCCGGCTCGCTCAAGTTTAGGCGGCACGCGCTTGACTCGCCATTTGAAAAGCCTAGATACTGACTATTCGTTCAGTTGACTGACTGGCCAGTCCGGTGGCGCGAGCGGTAGGATGACCAAGGAAGACCTCATAAAGGAATTCCGCGAACGCGAAATTCTTGATGCAGCCCGCAAGATCATCGCCCGGTTCGGTATCCAGGGGACGACGATTGAGCGGGTCGCCGAGATGGCGAACGTCGCGAAGGGCACGATTTACTTGTACTTTCCCAGCAAGGACGAGCTCGTCCATGCCACGGTGCTGGCCGGAATTCGCGCGATGACGGCCGAGACGCTTGGGTCGGATGACCCCGCCAAACCGCCCTTGGAGCGCATCCACAATCTGATCATGGCCCAATACCGGACCTTGGCTTCGAACCAGGATTTTTTGAAGACGCTGCTGATCGGCAATTCCATGGACCTGGACCTGGAATCCGACCACGGGCGGGAATTCGTGCGTGTTTATCGCGCCTTTCTGGATTTCGCGGCCTCGATTCTACGCGACGCGACCGTCCGCGGCGCGATTCGGTCAATCGACCCCGATTTTGCGGCTTTCATGCTGGCCGAAATGATCACCGGATCGCTGCGCCGGCGGCTGCTCAAGTTTGCGGCCAGTCCATTGGAAGCGGATGCGGAAGCGGTCGCGGAGTTATTCCTTAAGGGAGTTCAAGCGGCTTGATGCGGTCCATAGCGTTCCATCGCGGCGTGCTGGTGGCAATTGCGATCGCCGTTGGCGCCACTTCGCTACCGGGATGCCGTCAACCGGCCGACGCCGAAGTTGGCAAGGGCAAGACCGGTCCTCAGGCGATTTCGATCAGCATCGCCCCGGCGCACCGGCAGACCCTCGAGCGCACGGCGGAGATGCAAGGGGCGCTGTTTGCGCGCGAAAGCGCGACTATCTCCAGCGAAGTCGAGGGCGCGATCGCGCAAGTCGATGCTGATTTCGGTGACACGGTGAGGGCCGGCCAGGTGATGATCAGGATAAACCCGCGTGAATATCAGCTCAGGGTTGGAACCGCCCAGGCCGCACTCGATCAGGCGCGCGCCAAGCTCGCCAATTCAAGCGCGCGCTACCTGCGCGCGCAGCAACTCAGGGACGAGCACACCATTTCGCCCGAGCAGTTCGATCAGCTGGCGGCCGCACTCGGTGTCGATCAGGCCGACGCCGAAGCCGCGGAAAAGGCCCTGGCACTTGTGCGCAAGAAGCTCGCCGACACTGAAATCAGGGCGCCATTCACCGGTTCGGTGCAAAAGCGGATGGTTTCGCTGGGCGAATACGTTGCGACCGGCAACCAGCTTTATCAATTGATTGCAACCGATCCGATCAGGTTGCGCTCGCCATTGCCCGAGCGCCTCGTGCCGCTGGTGAAGGTCGGGATGCCGATCCATTTGACGATCGACGCGCAACCCGCAGCCCACTACGTCGGCGCGATCACGCGAATTGCGCCGGCGCTGGAGGAAAGCACCCGCACCCTGCTGATCGAGGCGGAAGTCGCCAATCCCGATCACGCGCTGAAGCCCGGATTCTTCGCCCACGTAACGATAAACCTGGGCCGCGATGCCGCTCTGCTGGTGCCCATCGGCGCCGTGCTGCGCTACGCGGGCGTGGCGCGCGTGTTCGTAATCGACCACGGTGTGGTCCGCGCGCGCGAGGTCACCACCGGCAACGTGGTCGGCGACCAGGTTGAAATCACCGGCGGGTTGAAGGAGGGCGAGCGTGTCGCAACCAGTGACGTCGATCGTCTCGCCGACGGAACTGCCGTGACCTTCGAGGGGCAGTCGTGATTCTCGCCGACCTGTGCGTTCGCCGCCCGGTGTTCGCCACCATGTTCGTGGGCGTGCTGGTGGTGCTCGGATGGTTCTCCTACATGCGGCTGGGCGTTGATCTGTTTCCCAAGGTCGAAGTGCCGGCGGTGGTCGTCACCACGTTTTTGCCGGGCGCAGCGCCCGAAGAAACCGAGGCCCGGATCACCAAGCCGCTTGAAGAAGCGATCAACACCGTAAGCGGTATCGACGAACTTCGCTCCTCCACGCTGGAAGGCGTCTCGCGCGTTATTATCCAGTTCAAGCTCGAGCACGACCTCAATACCGGCGTGCAGGATGTGCGCGACAAGATCAGCACGGTGCTGGACCAGTTGCCCGAGGGCACCAAGCCGCCGCTGGTCCAGAAGTTCGACCTCGACGCGATGCCGGTGGTCACGCTTACAGTTACCGGTTACCAGAGCCTGAAGGAGCTGACCGAGGTTGCGCGCCGCCGTCTTAAGGAATCGCTCGAATCCGTGGACGGAGTCGGATCGATCGAAATCGTCGGCGGCCGCGAGCGCGAAATCCACATCGACGTGGACGCCGACAAATTGCACGCCAGCGGCGTTTCGATCCAACAGGTCGGAGCGGCATTGACCGGGCAGAACGTTGAATTCCCCGGGGGCCGCATCAGGCAGGGAATGTCCGAGGAGATGCTCCGCACGCTCGGGCGCATCACCGAGGTGCCGGATTTCGCCAAGGTGATCGTCAGCGAGACCGGAGGCCGGCCGGTCACTATCGGCGACCTTGCCCGGGTCGAGGATGGGGTCAAGGAGCCGCGCTCGCTGTCGCGCTGGAACAACAAGAACGCCGTTGCGCTGATCGTGCGCAAACAGTCGGGCGAGAACACTATTGCGGTCGTGGATCGGGTCAAGCAGCGCTACCAGGAGATCAAGAACTCGCTCCCGCCAGGCGTCGAGGTAATCTTCAGCCGCGACGGCTCGGAGTTCATCCGTGAAGCCGTCCACACGGTGCAGCAACATTTAATCCTGGGGGCAGTGTGCGCCGCGGTCGTGGTGTTCTTTTTCCTCGGTTCGATCCGCTCCACTTTAATCGCCGCGGGCGCCATTCCGGTCTCGATTATCGCGGCCTACTCGCTGATTTTGTGGATGGGTTTCACGCTCAACCGGATCACCCTGCTGGCGCTGACCCTGGCCGTCGGCATCGTAATCGATGACGCCATCGTGGTGCTCGAGAACATCTGGCGCTTCATCGAAGAAAAGCACATGGACCCGATCGCCGCGGCCAAGGCCGCCACGGCCGAGGTCGGCCTGGCGGTCAGCGCCACCACGCTGTCGCTGGTAGTTATTTTCGTGCCGGTCGCGTTCATTCATGGGATGACCGGCCGGTTCCTGAACTCGTTCGGACTGACGATGGCGTTCTCGATCATGGTGTCGCTGCTGGTCGCGTTCACCCTGACCCCGATGTTGTGTTCGCGCTTCCTCCACCGGCCGGGCGCCGCGAAGACCTCGACCAAGGAATGGAAGGTGTTCCGTTGGATCGAAGACCACAACGACCTGGCGCTGCGCTGGTCGCTGGACCATCGATGGGTAGTCGTCGTCGTGTCGATCGCGCTGGTGGCCTCGATCCCGTTCCTGGGCCGCATGGTCGGAGCGACCTTCATGGCCGATGATGACTCGGGCGAGTTCGCGGTCAACGTCCGCACTCCGCCCGGCTATTCACTGGCGCACACCAACGATGTCGTGGCGAAGATCGAAGATCGCCTGCGTACGATTCCGGAGGTGCGCGACCTGTTTACCACGGTGGGCGACACCAACGGCGATGACCGCGTGACGGTTGCGCAGATCGTTGCGAAGTTGCTGCCGCTGGAACAACGCCGGCGCAGCCAGGAAATGATCATGGCGCAGGCGCGCACCCGGGTCGCGGATTTTCCCGCGCTGCGGGTCAGCGTTGACGCAATCCGGGACTATGGTGAAAGCGGCTTTCGGGAAGCCGCGATCGAGTACGACGTACGCGGCCCCGACCTCGATGTACTAAGGAATTACTCGGACACCCTGATGTCGCGGCTGCGCAGCATCCGCGGCATCGTGGACCTGGACTCGAGCTACGAGGGCGGGCTTCCGGAGTTGCAGGTCAATATCGACCGCACCAAGTCGGCCAACCTCGGAGTGTCTGTCGATGATATCGCGCACACCATCCGCACGATGGTGCAGGGCGACGTCATCACGCGTTTTCGCGACGGGCAGGATACTTACGACGTGCGTCTGGAATTGGCGGACAAGGACCGCAACGACCCGGTCGTCGTTGCCGGCCTGACGGTTCCGTCAGCCACGGTCGGACAGGTGCGCCTGGACAATATCGCGACGCTGACCCATGGCACGGGCCCGGTCCAGATCGATCGGCTGGCGCGCCAACGCAATGTCGCGATTGGCTTCAATCTCGCCCCGGGCATCGCGATGAACAAAGTCATGGACCAGGTATCGGCGCTGGTCAAATCGCTCCACCTGCCGCCGGGTTACATCACCGCGTTCGGCGGCCAGAGCAAGATGTTTGGCGAATTGGTAACCGGCTTCACGGTCGCGTTCCTGCTCTCCGTCATCTTCATGTACATGGTGCTCGCGGCCCAATTCGAAAGCTTCGTCCATCCCATCACGATTATGCTCTCGCTGCCGCTGGCAGTGCCGTTCGCGTTGCTCTCACTGCTCGCGTTCCGCGAGCACCTGACGATGTTCGCCACGCTGGGCATCCTGCTGCTGTTTGGAATCGTCAAGAAGAACTCGATCCTGCAGCTCGATCAGACGCTGAATCTGTTGCGCGCGGGATTGCCGCGCCGCCAGGCGATCCTGACCGCCAATCGCGATCGGCTGCGGCCGATCCTGATGACCACCGCCGCGCTGGTCGCCGGGATGATTCCGGTAGCACTCGGACACGGCCCGGGCGGAAGCTCGATTCGCGGAATCGCGCTGGTCGTCATCGGCGGCCAAACGCTGTGCCTGCTGATCACGCTGCTGATCACGCCGGTGGCCTTCTCGCTGTTCGATGATTTGGAGAGCTGGTGGCACAATTTCCGCAAGCCGGCCGGACGTCTGAAGCTGGTCGAAGCCGTGCGCCAGGTCGAAGTCGAGCGCCAGGCCACCGACCGCCGCCGCGGCTGAGGTGTGCAAATAACCATCGCGCGGGAAAACCGCTGGCGCGGGAGCGGCTTGGTACGGTCAAACCAGAGAGGCTTGTATTAACCCGGACTTTCCTATTTAAAGCTTTCGGAGGTGGCCCAGATGATCGTCATATCGATGGACAGTCACACCGAGTTGGTCGCCAAGCTAAAGCCTTTCCTGGCGCGCAAATGGCACGCGGAATTTGACACGGGAGAGGTTCTCGCGGAGCGCTATTTTTCCAAGATAATCGACGCCTTCAGCGCGTTAACGCATGACAGAACCAACCTGGGGGAGGTAGGCTTTACCACTGTCCCCGATAGCGGACGCCGCGGCGGTTTCGAAGAGTACGTGCGGCCGCTTCCGATCAAGGAACGTCTGGCGATGATTGATGGCGACGGTGTGGCGGCCGAGTTCATCACGCCCTTTATCGGCGCCTTCAGCGACAACGTCGATTTTCTGCATGAATGCAGCGTGGCCTACCATCGCTATTTTGAGGATTACGTGTCAGCCGCGCCGTTTCGTTTCACCGGTTCCACAGTGGCAAACCTCATCTGCGGCATGGACACGGTGCTGGCGGAAATAGACGACGCTTACAATCATGGTCTGCGCGCGATTTCCCTGCCGGGCAAGGTTTCCTTCGTCTCGCGCGACCTTCCCACCTATAACTCGCACTACTACGACCCGATGTGGTCGGCGCTGGCTGAGCGGAAAATGGCGGCAATCTTCCATCAGGGATTTGGACGCGAAAAGCCGCTGCTGCGATGGGACGGTACGATATGGCCATGGTCGGCCAGCGGCCAGGCCGAGCCCGGATGGGAACTGCTGGTGCAGCACGATATCCTGGTCGGGGAGCACGAATATCTCTTTCACCTGCTGGCGGGAGCAGTGCCCGAGCGCTTTCCCGATTTGCGCATCGGTATTCTGGAGAGCGGCACGCAGTGGATCGCGCCCGTCCTTAAGGAGATCGACATGTGGTGGCGCTCGCAGTCAAAAGCGGGATCGCTGAAGTCTTATCGTAGCGATATGTCGCCGATAGAGCAGTGGCGCCGGCAATGTTTCGTCACCACGTTTTTTGCAGAGGACGAAGTGGACCTTCGCCACACTCTGGGCGTGCGCAACATGATGTGGGGTTCCGATTTCCCGCACGTGGAGGGCACCTACCCCAGCAGTCGCCGGCATCTGGCCAAGCTCTTCGGCTCGGTGCCGAGAGAGGAGGTCGAGGCAATCGTGGGAATGAACGCCGCCGCGATGATGAACTTTGATATGGAAAAACTCGGACAAACCGCCGCGGCAAAGATTCCCTGGCCGTACTGATCGTCAGCAATTTACGCGCAGGCTTTGAGGCCGCCTCGGCAGGTTGCGGATAGCGGATTTGGCCGACGCAGGCACGCTATTGCCGATTGGGCTGCGATAGTTTAGCTTCTTTCCTAGAGCTGGCTACGGAAGCGCTTGTTGCTCATCGACTCTTCATCCGTCCCCGACCTTATGGCCCTGACCGGTCCGGACCCAGTCGCGCAATGCCGATGAAACCGCTGGGCGAGTTCGAGCTGATCGAACGCCTGTGCAGGGGTTTGCCCTACGGCCGGCGGACGCTGCTGGGCCCTGGCGACGATTGCGCTATCATCGCGCCCACCCGGCGCCCGCAGCTCTTTACCATCGACTCGATGGTCGAGGCCGTGCATTTCAACCTTGAATGGCTCAGCCCGGCCCAACTAGGCGCGCGAGCGCTAACCGTTAATCTGAGCGACATCGCTGCGATGGGCGGGACGCCGCGCTCGTGCGTGATCAATCTGGGAATTCGCGCCGGCCTGGATGCCAGGTTTTTCGACCGCCTGTACCAAGGCCTGGGGCGCGCCGCGCGCATCGCGGACGTCGACGTGGTGGGCGGCAACATCACCAGGTGCTCGCAGTTGACCATTACCATTGCCCTGCTGGGTGAGGTTGCTACCCAGGCTTTGCGGCGCGACACTGCTCGTCAGGATGATGATATCTTTGTCACCGGCACGCTGGGCGACTCTGCGCTAGGATGGCGGATTATGGCGGGAGAGTTTCAAGCGCAGGGGGCGGCGCGCAAATACCTGGTTGGCCGTTTTGTGGCTCCCCAGGCGCGCCTGGCGGCGGGTCAGCGGCTTTCGCGCGTACGGCCGGCCCCAGCCTCAATCGATATCAGCGACGGGCTGCTTGCCGATCTGGGCCATATCCTGGAGCGCAGCCGCGTAGGGGCCGAGGTGGACCTGGCGGCGGTCCCGCGCTCGCGGCACTATCTGGCGGTGGCCGGGGATCGCACGGATTTGGCGCTCAGCGGCGGCGAAGACTACGAGTTGCTGTTCTGCCTGCCCGCGGGCCGCCATTCGCCGCAGACTCTCAGCCGCCGGCTAGGGATCGCGGTCCATCGCATTGGGCGTATCGTCGATCGCCGGCGCGGGCTTCGCCTTCGCCAGCCCGACGGCCGCCTGATCCCGGCCCCGGGAATGCGCGGATGGGACCAACTCGGCGGCGAGGAACGTTAGGATGTGGGGCCTGCCTCTTTTAGTCGTCGTCCTGCTGGTGATGTCCGGTCTATTGGCGGCCTCGGAAACGGCCCTGTTCTCGCTGGTGAGAATGGAAGGCACGCGCGAGGCGCTCTTAGGGCGGCTGCGCGTGGCTGTGAATCGATTGCTGCTGCGGCCGCTGGAATCGCTCATCATAATCATCGGACTTAACGAAACCTGCAATGTGTTCGCCGCCTGCCTGTCCACCTCGTTCCTGCTTTTCGTGGTGGGCGGGTGGGGCGCCTGGGCTGCGGTACCGGTGAACTTCGTACTGATTCTGCTGATCGCCGACATCACACCGAAAACCTTTGCCCAGGCCCATCCGATGGGAATCTTGAAACTTACCGCCGCTCCACTGGCGGCCCTGACCCAAATTTTCCATCCGGTGGCTGCGCTTTTCACTCCCTTCACGGAAACGCCATTACCCGAGCCAGTTTCCGAAACCGAGTTCAAGGCCCTGCTTCATGCCGGCGAAACCCAGGGCCAGGTCGAGGCGGCTGAGCGCGAGATGATCCACCGGGTGTTCGATTTGGGCGGTCGGCGCGTAGTTGAAGTGATGACCCCGCGCCACATGATCTTCTCGCTTCCGATCGACACGCCGCCCGAGCATCTGGCCACCGAGGTGGCGCGCGGCCACTTCTCCCGCGTACCGATCTACCGAAGCGATCCCGACCATATCGTCGGCATCCTCCATGCCAAGGACGTGGTCGCGCGCCGCCTGGACCGCGCTCCGACCCGGATCGAACGGCTGATGCGGCCGCCCTATTTTGTACCGCCCGGCAAAGCTCTGGGCGACCTGCTCGACGAGATGCGCGACACCCATCAGCAAATCGCCATGGTGGTAAACGAATACGGTGAATTGCTGGGGCTGGTGTCGCTGGAAGATCTGCTCGAGGAGCTGTTCGGTGAGCTCAAGGACGAGTTCGATACCGAGGTGCCGGAGATGACGCCGCTGCCCGGCGGCGACTGGAGCGTGGCCGGCTCGATCGAATTGCGCCGGCTGGGAGAGGTGCTGGGACCGCAAAATCTGGCGCTGGGCGATAGCGCCGAGCCCACCCTTAACCGCCTGGTTTTACGCAAGCTCGGCCGGGTGCCGCGAGCCGGCGAACGTTTCGCCCTGGGCAACTTCGACGTCACCGTGGAAAAGGTGCGCGGCGCCAGTGTCGAGCTGATGACGTTTAAGAGGGCGGCATGACCCTGGTCGTTCTGATTGGCGCCTTGGCGGCGTGCGTGACCGCGCAGATGTTCTTCTCGGCCAGCGAGATCGCGGTGGTGTCCGCCGATGAGCTCAAGATCAAGGCCGCGGCCCATCTCGGACAAAAATCCGCCACCCTGCTCGACTGGCTGCTGACGCGGCGCGATCGATTGCTGGCCGCGATCCTGACCGGAAGCAACCTGGCCACCGTGATTGCCGCCGCCGTGCTTACCAGTTTCCTGCACGCCACCGCGCCCAGGCACGAATTCATCGCGCCCTTCATCCTCTCGCCTCTCAGCCTGCTGATTGGCGAGTCGCTGCCCAAGCTGCTGACGCTCAAGCGCCCGTTGGCGTTCGCGATTTTCGCCGTCTACCCGCTGCGCGCTCTGACCTTTGTGCTGGCGCCGCTCTTGAGCGCGGAGACCTGGCTCAGCCATGCGGCCCGGCGCATGTTCGGGATCGCGTCGGACAGCCGGGAAGCGTTTGTCTCGCGCGAGGACCTGGCCCTGCTGATACATCGCCGCGGCCGCGAGACGGTGCCGCTGGGTGATGCGATCCTGCCCGCCGAACGCATCATGATCAGCCGCATCTTTCGCTTCACCCGGTCCGAGGCGCGCAAGGCGATGGTGCCGCTGGTGCGGGTTGAGGCGGTTCCGATCACGCTCTCCCAAGCCGAAACGATCGAGGTGGTGCGTCGCGAAGGCTTCAGCCGCCTGCCGGTGTACGACGGCCAGATCCTCAACATCGTCGGTTTGGTGCACGTGTTCGACCTGCTGGAGGCGCCCGATCTAAGCCGCCCGGTGAGCGAGATCATGCGGCCGGTCAGCTACTTTGCCGAATCAGCGCCGCTGGACGAAATCCTGCTCGCCTTGCAGCGCACGGGCGAAAACATGGCGGTCGTGGTCGATGAATATGGCGGCGCTGCGGGAATCATCACGGTCGAGGACCTGCTGGAGGAGGTAGTGGGCGAAATTGAGGACGAATACGACGTCCGCGAGGAAGTGGCGCGCATCATCGATTCCCGCACCCTGGCGGTATCGGCGCGCGCAGCCCTTACCGACCTCAACGAACGCTTCGGCCTGCGTCTGCCCGAAGGTGAGGAGTATGCTACCATCGGGGGTCTTGTGGTGGAGCGATTGGGCCATATTCCAAAGCCCGGCGAACAGCTTTCGGTGGCCGACGTTACCATCAGGGTGACCCGCGCCGACGCGCGCGCGGTGCGCGACCTGGTGCTGGTTTTGGATCACCCGCTGCGCCCCGAACAGTTGCGCCATCACTGACTGCAAACCAATACATGACCGAAGCCAATATCCGCGAAATTCTCAACCAGGTGGCCCAGGGCCAGCTGAGCGTCGCCCAGGGGCTCGTGCGCCTGCGCCATCTGCCCTTTGCCGACCTCGGCTTTGCCAAGGTCGATCTCCATCGCAAGCTGCGGCGCGGAATCCCCGAAGTGGTGTTCGGCGAGCGCAAGAGCGTCGAGCAGATCGCGGCCATCGGCCGCCAGGTGGTCAAGGCCGGGCAGAACCTGATCGTGACCCGCCTGGACGCGCCCAAGGCTCGCGCACTGGCGCGCAAACTCAAGTCTTTTGAATATCGGGCGCAGGCGCAGGTCGGAATTGTCCGCATCCATCCGCAGCCGCCCACCGGACATGGCACCGTGATGGTGCTCAGCGCCGGCACCTCGGATATCCCGGTGGCGGAGGAAGCCGCGGTGTGCGCCGAAATGTTCGGTAACCGGGTATCGAGGTTATACGATGTGGGCGTGGCCGGACTGCATCGCCTGACCGACAGCCTCGATGATCTGGCCGCGGCCAGCGTGCTGATCGTGGTCGCCGGGATGGAAGGCGCGCTGCCCTCGGTGGTCGCGGGGCTGATCGACAAGCCCGTCGTCGCCGTGCCGACCAGCATCGGCTATGGCGTGGCGCTAGGCGGAATCGCGCCGCTGCTGGGGATGCTCAATGCCTGTTCGGGCGGCGTGGTGGTGGTAAATATCGACAACGGCTTTGGCGCCGCGATGGCGGCGACGCTGATCAACCGCGTGGGCCTTAATCGGAGCGAACCCGATGGCGGTCGATAAGAGCCTGACCAGCGGGCGCGCCCGCCGCGCGATGAAGATTGGCGGCCTCGCCTCGCACGTGGGGTCAAGCTATCTGTGGGCCTCGCTGCGCAAACCCTTTTTGAGCGAGGACGCCCACACCAAGGCCCTGCTCGACACCCACATCAAAAACGCCCGCCGGATCGTGGAGGGCTCCAAGGAACTGCGCGGCGCCTTCTTGAAGCTGATCCAGATGCTCTCCACGCGCGAGGACATCCTGCCCGCCCAGGCGCTGGAAGTGCTGAGCGTAACCCAGGCCGGCGTGCCGCCGATGAACTACGCCACCATCTCCGAACAGGTGCGGCGCGAACTGGGCAAGAAGCCCGAGCAATTGTTCGCCAGCTTCGACCGCGAAGCTTTTGCCGCCGCCTCACTGGGCCAGGTCCATCGCGCCAGCCTTGCCGGCGGCGAGCAGGTAGCGGTCAAAATCCAGTACCCGGGCGTGGAACAGACGGTGGGGCAGGACCTCAAGAATCTCAAGCTGCTGCTCACCACGCTCAAGGCTTTCGCGCACGACCTGATGCGCCAGAAGATCGACGTGCGTACGGTGTATGCCGAACTGGAGGAGCGGCTCAGCGAGGAACTAGACTATGAGCGCGAGGCCGCGAACATGAAACTATTCGCCGGCCTGCTGCGCGATGATCCCGAGGTGATGATTCCGCGGGTGTTTCCCCAACTCAGTTCGCGCCGCGTGCTGACGATGACGTATCTGGACGGCTATCCGCTGACCGACGTTTTCGCACCCGTGGTCGATCCGGAGCTGAAGAGCTGGGTGGTGCGCAAGTACTTCACCCTGATCTGGCGCCAGGTTCTGGAATTCGGCGTCTTACATACCGATCCACATCCCGGCAATTACCTGGTCACGTACCATCCGCGCCTGGGCATGCTGGATTTTGGATCGATCCGCCGCTTCCCCGAGCCGATCCGCAAGGCCAACCTGAAGCTTGCCCGCGCGCTGCTGGGCGATAACGATCGCGCGATGGCGCAGGCACTGGTGGCGTTGGGCTTTTTGGATCGGACGCAACCGGCGGCGCCGCTGATCGAAATCGTGCGAATCCTGTTCGAGCCGGTGCTGGTCAATCGCCGCTTCGACCCCAAGAAGTACGAGTCGGTGACGAAAGCCACGACCGTGGGCGAGATTGCGTTTCAACACCGCCTGTACAAATCGCCCGCGCACAGCGTCTTTCTGATCCGCGCCCTGATCGGTGCCGAAGGCATCGTGCGGCAACTGGGCGTGGTGGCCAATTATCACGCGATGTTCCGCCAGTGCGTCGAGAACGTCAAAGACTGAGCGGCTGCGTACGATGGCTCATGCGTCCACAACGCAGCCCGATCTGCTCGTCGAGCGCCTTGAGCGCCATCGTGATTTCCATTTTCGCCGCCTCCCGGCGCGGCGGGTGAAATCCGAGAGCCAGGCCCTGAACTTTATCAATGAGGTGGGTTTTTGCACCGCGTTTACCGCCGGCCTCAACGTCCCCTGTCTGCGCGAAGCGATTGTCGGGGAGCGCGAGCCGCCGCTGCCCCTTCATATCCAGCACGATCACGCGATCGGGATGACGTGGCGGCTCAAGGACGTGCTGACGGCGAAACGGGCGGTATATTACGGCAAGGCGATTGCGGGGCGGCCCGCGTTCATCGCGCCGCAAATGCTCCCCGCTTTCCTGCGTCTGCGCGCCGCGCGCACCTCCTATCTGACCGCTTTCCGCAGTGGCGAGCTCAGCCTGTGCGGCAAGCTGGTGATGGACGCGCTGCGCCGGCGCGCGGTGGCCGCCACCGCGGAGCTGAAGGTCGCCGCCGGCTATGCGCGGGCGTCGCGCCGGGTGGAATTCGACCGCGCGATGAAGGAGCTGCAGGAAAAATTTATGGTGCTCAAAGTCGAGGAGCGCTACGAGCCGTTTACCTACGTCTGGAGCACGATCGGGCATCGATGGGCCGACGCGATGGCGCAAGCGCGCAAACTGCGCCGCGAAGAGGCCGCCTATCAGATAGTTAAACGCTACTTTCTTATAGCGAGCTACGGCGGCGAGCGCGCGATCGCGCGCTCGCTCGGAATCGAGCCCAAGCTGGTCGCCCGCGCGATGACCCGCTTGGTGCGCGAAGGACTGCTGGCGCCTGGCACACCCACCTCAGCTTTGCCCCGTGGTTGCTACACCCTGACCGAGCCGCATCTTTACGGATAAGCTGCCGCGCCATCCTGCGTTTTTTAACGAGGTTTACGCAACAAAGTAGCTAGTGGCGCTTGACCCTTCGCCTGATTTTCGCCAGAATTCAAATCAAGCTGGAGCGATTGTGCATGTCGCATGCTGGAATTTAGAGATGAGAAATGAGAAATGAGAGGAGTGGGGATTAGTCTCTGGTGCCTCATTTCTATTTTCTCGTTTCTTGTTCTGCCACCCGATAACGGCGGCCAGCGGTAACGGCGCAAGGCGCAATAAAAACCGCATGGGGGCAAGATGGCTACGCTTACAAAACGGCAAAAGCAGCTTCTCGATTACCTCAACGCTTATATCGGTCAGTTTGGCTACGCACCTACGCTGGCGGAAATCGGGTCCTACTTCGGCCTGTCCTCGCTGGCCACCATCCATAAGCATCTCAAGAACCTCGAAGCCAAGGGATGTATCAAGCGCAAATGGAACCACAGCCGGGCGCTGGAGATGGTGGACAACACGATTCACGGCGTAGCGCGTGAACTGCCGATGCTGGGCTACGTTGCCGCCGGCACCCCAATCGAATCGCCGGAAGGCAACGAATCGATTACGGTCCCCGACGAGTTCATTCGCCGCCAAAACACCTTCTGCCTGCGCGTTCGGGGTGAATCGATGGTCGACGAGGGCATCCGCGACGGCGACTACATCATCGTCGAAGGCAGAGAGGTCGCCAACGACGGCGAGACGGTGGTGGCACTGGTCAACGGCGAAGCCACGGTCAAGAAATTCTTCCGCGAGCACGACGGCCGCATCCGCCTGGAACCGGCCAACGTCACCATGCAGCCAATCTACGCGTCAGAAGAAGACCTGCGGGTGCGCGGCGTGGTGGTCGGCCTGATGCGCCACTATCGCTGAGGGGCGCACCGAGCCGATTCCCCTGACTGGTCGCCTCAGGGCGTCGCACTGTACCGTTGTCTTCCCATCGCGAAGTTCCGCGCCTGGCGCGGCATCACCTATCAATTCCAATCCTTGTCTGGTTAAATGGATGCCGTTAATCGGTTGGAAGGCTAAGGGCCATCCTAACATCACTAGTATGATTTCATTTGCAGAGTTTCGCCGTATTTGGGCTAAGACTTTTTACGATTGCTGCTTAGGCGGCAACACGAGGAGATACCGATGAAAAGGATGTTGATATTGTTCCTGGCTTTCGGCATTGGGGCCGCCGCTGGGAGCGCGCGGGCGCAGGACTTTAAAGTCTGCAACGGCACGTTCGCTTTATGCACGATAGCTCCCTGTGACCCGATCGCCGGGAATGACAAGCAGGTCGCGTGTCATTGCACCGTCAATCACAGCTATTCCGCCGGGCAGAAGGAGTGCCAGGGAATAAAAGACACTCCTGAAGGTCAGCAGATCAGGTCGCGCTATTACCCCGTGCACAGCTATGCGGTGTGTTCGAATGATCGCCCCTAGGCATGGTGCCTGGACAAGCCCTGCCTCATCGACAAGAACAATCCGGAAGCGGCTTCGTGTACCTGCAACAAGGTAAGTAAGCTGGGTGATTACGTGATCGTGACGACCGATTATACCCCCGCCACTTGTACGACGGGAGTAATCTCGTCGGCCACTGTTCAGCAGATAACGCAGGTGACGGATTACATAAAAACCAAGAGCAAAACGCTCCACGCCTTCAAGATCCAGGTGCTGAATAAATAGGGGCTGGGTGCCGCCCTATTTCGCTGCCAACGTAGAGGCCGCGACGCGCGTGGAACATGGACCACATTTTGGAAGATGCAAATTCGTTTGCGTTCTTTCGCTCCGGGCATTGGTACCGTTTCTGATCGTTATTCTGACATCAGGCTGCGGAGGGGGTGGCGGAGGCGCCAATATCTCTCAGCTTCCGCTCCAATTCATCGTGGAAGCGCAGCAACTGCCCTCAGTGCTGGCGCAACCCGGCGTGGTACTGCTCGCCGCGGCGAGCACGGAGGAAAAGAAGCCGCTGGGCTTCGTAAATAACGCGGTTTTGGTCGACGAGGACGCGTGGGCCAATTTCAGCTTTAGTGCCGACGACCTGGTGGATTACCCGGCCTGGTCAACGATGATTGGGCAATTGGGTATCGATGGAAGCAGCCGGGTTTTCGTCTACGACGATGGCGAGCTCAAGTTTGCCTCGCGAGTTCGCTTCCTGCTGGCTCACTTCGGAGTGGCTGATGCCAACCTGGTCAATGGCGGGTTCGCCGCGATGCAGCCGCTGATTGCGTCCGGTGCCCTTAAAGAGCAGAGCAAGCCCTCGGTTCCTGTACCGCGCACCTACGTGGCGCATGAAGAACAAGAACCGATCCAGATGGTTTTCCGCGACGATGTCGCGGCGGAGGCGCTATCCGACCCGCCAACCGCGAAGCTGGTTGACGTGCGCACGCCCGACGAATTCGATGGCAAAGATGTGATACCTCCCGATACGCGAGGCCGTCACATCCCGGGCGCGCAAAAGCTCCCGATCGAAGAGTTCTTCTTGCCCGACCAACCCAACGAGCTGATGTCACCCATGGAACTGGTCGGCTTTTTTGCGTCAGCAGGTCTTTTTTCCGACCAGCACATAATCGTTTACTGTCAGGATGGTGCGAAATCTTCGCTGGGCGCGCTGGCGATGTTGAACGCCGGCTTCCAGAATTTTGAACTCTATTATCTAAGCTACAGGAATTGGCAGGACGACCCGGACTTACCGGTCGTAAAGTAACAAACTTCGGCGACTCGCCTTTTACGGGGAGCATGACACATTGGTCCGCACCGATCGCTTTGCACCTCTGATCCTTGAAAACCCACCGGGCGCGGAAATGCCAACGGTAAAGTTCCAAGCCAGCGGCTCGCAGGTCTCCGCTGATTGGAGGTGCTGCGCGCGGCGTGGTGCTCGGCGTGACGACATCTCCCAACCGCGGCTTATTTCATGATCTTGCTCAAGCCGGCCGGCGAGCCGTAGCGGCTGACGTCGCGGTACTCCTGCGGCACAGTCTCATTTAGCGTAAAGACATCCTTTCCGACCATCGCGAAACTGGCGTGATCGTTCTGGAAGTCGACCATCCAGTTCAGTCCCTTGACGCCAAGAAAGTAGCCGTCGCCGTGAGGGACCCGCTCGGGCGACTCCCACCCGGCGAAAAGCTTCCAGAACTTGAGGTTTTGGTCATAGAGATCGGTCCAGGTGAAGGCAAAGCCCAGGTTGCGCTTGTCGAGATACATCCGGCGCAGCCCGTAACAGTATCCGCTGTTCATACTGGGCACGCGCTGAACATCGAGAACGTAGGCGGGGAAAACCATCCACTTGCCGATCGCTGGTTTGGGAAACATCATCGGCAGGTAATAGTTGTGCTGGATATCGTACTGCGCGCGGTTTCCGGGCTCCGGCCGAAACAGCAGCATGTTCTTCTCGCCCACTATTTTGGCCTGGAAATATCCCAGCGGCAGCGGCGTGCCATAGATGTCGTCGCCGACGTAGTCGCCGCCGGCATACGGCGCGCATCGCGCGCTGCTGGAGAGCCGAAGCGCGCGGCGCAGCGAGGGCAGGAATACATAAAACTCCGGAATCCTTTGCGGATCGTCGAAAATCAGCTCCAGCGGGCTGGTGTACTTGGATTGTTCAGGGGTCACCAGCTCGTCGTAGTAGGCGACGAAGTAACCCGGCATCTCGCCGGCGTAGCCCGGAAAGCCGGGATCGGTAACATGAGTGAATTGCAAGTATACCTGGTAGGAATCGTTGGCTACGCTATTGCCGTAGCGGTCGACCTCGTAGCCGGTGGTGCGATAGTAATCCATCGCCCCGCTGTAGTGATAGTATTGATCGTATAGCAGCTTGTAGGCCGCGTCGGGGCCGCTAATCTCAGTAAAGGGAATACCCGCCGTATAGTTCTCAATGGTATAGGCTCCATTGTCGAGTTTTCTTAGCCGGGCCTGGCCGCTGTATTTCTCGCTTGCCTCCAGAAATGATTTAGGGAGCGGATAGTCGATGGTTGGTCCGACGTCTATCTCCCAATCCGCCGGCAACTTCCAGATTCGATGCTTTCCGGAGAGCACTACCTGGATGCCTTCAGGAAAAAAATCCTTGTACTGCTCCCAGTTCTGCGCGTTGATCTTGGTTCCGGGTGGAATCGTGGCCGGCCCGGCCATCGCCGGCGCCGCCATCACACCGACGCTGAGTAGGACAATCATCACTATCCGTCCAACCATCGCGATGCCCTCCTTCGCAGATTCCTTGCAGCTTTGGTGGGGTCCAAACAAGCGTGCGCGGCGCGCCTTCAGGCTTCCAAAGTGCCCTCCAACAAAACCGGGGGCCCGCGGGTATCAAACCCGGCGGGCGTCCCGCCCAGCTCGGGCCGCCTATCGGTCCAAGCCTCGCATTTAATCGGAATCCCCATTTCTGACTCCCCCAATACGGAGTCTTACCCGGATACGGAGCCGGACGTCAAGTTGCCGCTGCGTCGATGGTGGCAGCTCGCTTCTGTGCCGCCGCGCCACAGGCTCGAGGCGAGCCCGGACAATCGCTTTCGAAGATACCCGAACTCTCCGGTTTACCGGTCAGCACTTGGCTGGCTGCTCTTCAATTTGCATGCATCGTTGGAGGCGAAACTCCATTTGGAACGTTTGGCCGCCGACAATTTTGCAGACCTGAAACGCTCCAGCGGTTACCTCGGTTGCCTGGCTTTGCTCGCGGAAATATGCGCTGGCCTGGGCAATGTGCCTGACCATTCAACGACTCTCTACAATTTGTTGCTCCCTTATGCGGAGCGAAACATAGTACTGGGCCACGTCGCCGCGTTTGGGTCGGCCTCTCTCTATCTTGGCAAACTGGCCCTTTCTTTGAACCGTTCCGACGATGCGACCCGGCATTTCCAGGAGGCGGAAAACCTTAATTCCAAATTTGGGGCAAGAACGTGGGCTGCATACTCCTGCTTTGAACTGGCTGATGCGTTGCTAGCCCGCGGCGGCAGCGCCGGCAGCGATCGGAGACTCGCGCTCCTTGCCGATGCCGGAACCGAGGCGCGGACCTTGGGCATGAACAGTCTCGCCGATCGATGTACTCAGGCGCTCCGCGGAGTTACCGCCGACCGCAAACTCGCCGGTGAGGGAAAACCAGACAATGTTACACGTGACGTTATTTCTGAGTGTCCATGCCCCTTAGTCGTGGAAGTCTCCGTACCGGTAACCTCATCTCTTGGGAAAAAAGCCGCTTCCGGCAACGGGCACTCCGATGCGGCGATCTTCCGTCAGGAAGGAGAACTGTGGACGGCAAATTACGACGGCAACCTCATCCATCTCAGACAGAGCAAGGGCCTTCTGTTCATTGCTCACTTACTGAGACATCCTCATCAGGAATTTCAACCTGTTGACCTCGCGGCGATGGCCGCACCCGAACTCTCGGCGCACAATACCGGCCATGGCTCGGCCGAGTCAGATCTCGGGCCGATACTCGACGTTTCGGCAAAGCGTTCTTACCGCGAACGCATTAAGGAGTTGCGCGAAAATCTCGAAGAGGCCCGGTCCTTTAACGACCTTGAGCGAACCTCGAAACTCGAAGAAGAAATGCGCTTTCTAACGCGCGAACTCGCACGCGCAGTGGGTCTGCGCGGCCGTGACCGAGCCCCCGGTTCAAAAGCCGAACGGGCCCGCCTGCGCGTAACCAACGCGATCAAAACTACGATCAATAAAATCTCGAAACATCACCCCTCTCTGGCGCGCCATTTCGCCGACAACGTCAAGACTGGTACTTTCTGCTCCTACAAACCGGAGCCCGATGCAACGATCGTCTGGGAGTTATAGCCGAGGTCCGCGCCGCCGCACTGTCAAAATCACTACATTCGAAGGGGCGCCGATGGTATGAAATGGCGCCCGGGCCTTTGCACCCCAAACGAAATGCCCAGAAAGAGGCTTGTTGTCTTCCTCTTCACACCAGCCGAACGGAAACGGTCCTTCCCGCAGCCCGCAGGGCAACTATCGAAAGCGATCTTGCGCCACTGCCGCCGCAGGCCTACCAGGCACACGAAGACGCGATCCGAATCTAATCCGCCGCATGGGAAAGCCGTTCAGCAATTTTCCGTAATCCTTTCATCGCATCAGTTCGCGAACGGCTTAAATTTTATCCGTGATTGACTCCTACAACAGTAAGTTAAGAAATATGTCAAATTGTTATACCTCGCTGTTACATTGTGCTCTCGTTTCTAACGCCTATTAGTACAAACGCCTCTAACTTCCTGGATCCCCAACACGAGGCGTTGAGCAGAGCCGGTCCGCACCGGGATGGCGGACGCATGGTCAAAAGCGGCTCAGAGCCTGCCAACGCTGACGAGCATCCTCACCATTTACGGAGCCAAATGCGTTGCATACGGGGCTAGAAGCCCGCGTTTATTATCTAGAGTTGCGCTGCCGTTCTTGGCAAAGCAATTGATGACATTGGCGAAGCTTTCAGACTATCTGGACGTCCCCCGCACCGCCCTCGAGCGTCTGCTCAAGTCCGAAGAGGGAGCTCGGCTTCCCGCCGTCAGAGTTGAAGATAAGTGGTGCGTTGACCTCGCAGATGTACAGGAATGGCTGCTTAAAAAGTACGAGGAGCATGAACACTAAGGAAGTCCCATAATCCGAACCTTCGCGATTTTTTCATGTGCGGGTAAATTCGTGCTCACAGTGAAGGTTAATTCCAGATCGCTCAAGGGCAGCGTGGAGGAAAGATGCTGGCGTTATGTCTGGCTGCGCAAGTGTTTCGCGAATCGTGGCGCAGCAGCTCTGATTGTCCTGGTCATGTACGCCAGCTTTGCCCAGGCATCAACGTACGTAGTCTATCTGCCGTTGGACTCGCCGATTTAACCGCAATTGGACACACTTAATGGTCTCGGGCTGCTGGATACCTACTTGCCCGAAATTCGGCCCATTAGCCGGGTGGAGGCCGCGAGACTGACCCTGGAAGCCGAACGCCATCTTGCATTGAGGGAATCCCTGGATGGACGAAGCCTGGCAATGCGGCTGATTGACTCTTTGCGCGAGCAATTGACGGACGAAATTCTCTGGATTGAAACGAACTCGGAGGACCGGGTCCCGATGCTCATGGTGCATCCGCTGGACCGGCTCGAAGCGCAATACGTGTATTCCCGCGGTCCAGCGGCGGATTTTCGGGCCCACCGATCGTTTGGGTGAGCAACTCAAGGCCACCCCGCTAATCCCTAACAACGACGACCTGCCAACATCGCCAGGTTCCAATGAAGTCGCGCGCGCGTCGTCCTGGATGGGTGCCCTGGGCTTCGTGACGGCCTATGGCGAGGGCAGCATAGCCGGTCCCGTGAGCCAAGCCCCAGTGGGACTGAACGGCTCGACCACGAATCGCTTTCGGTTGCTGCGTGGCGAAGGAGTGGTGAGTCTGGGAAATACTGCAATTTCATTTGGACAGGCGGAGATGTGGTGGGGCACCGGCTATTTCTCGTCACTCTCCCAAGGTGACAACGCGCAAACTTTTCCAGCCCTGCGGGTTCAGAACGTCCATCCCTCCCACCTTCCTTTATTTCTACGTTATCTCGGTCCTTACCGCTTTCAGGCCTACTTTGGGCAACTCGATCATGACCGCAAGTATTCGCGTCCGTGGCTGTCAGGGCAGATGGTCTCCTTCAAGCCCCTACCCTCGTTAGAGTTTGGTCTGTTTCACAGCGTAATGTTCGGGGGCCGGTTCAATGACAACTACGGGTGGTCGGGATTGATCGGACGCGCCACCGGCCTTTCCACTGGCAGTGGGGCGCAGGGCAATACCAACTCGCAGGCGGGGCTTTACGGGCGCTTCATTCTGACCGGGTTCAGAAACATATCGCTGTATCAGGAAGTTAACGGAGAGGACAACCTGACCTTAGAGGTGCCCAAGATCGGGCGTTTGTTGCCGTTCGCGGCACCTTCCCTCAAAGGCGGAATCGACATTCCGCGCCTGACCGCTGATGGACGCACCACCGCCCACTTTGAATATTCGTTGCTCTCGCAGCGTTACAGTTTTCACAGCGACTCGCTCTATTGGACCTATAAGGATCGGCTCATGGGCGATCCCATTGGTCCCAACGGCACCTCGTATGAATTCCAGATCGGACGCTGGTTTCATGATACACGGAAGGTGAACCTGGACGTTTTTCTCACCGCGAGGGATCCGGAACTCGTGGTTCCGCACCGCAACACGGAGACCAGCGAGGGTTTTGCGATCGAAACCTTTCAATCTCCGAACCCGATTCCCGGAATCAACTCGCTGGGGGAGTTGCGGGCGTTAGCAGCCTTCGAATGGGTTCATGATCTCAACACCATCCCAGGTAACAATTCCTTCCGGGTGGCCGTTCAGCTCACTGGTGCGATAAACCCGCATTTCAGTTTCGCCTGGCACTGACCGGGCATAAACCTGACCGTCTGAAAGTCCCCGGTAAATCCTCAACCCACTAGCAGGGCGCCGTTTTGTTTAGACTGTCATGCGAATTCTTTTCGTTGGAATCAACTATTGGCCTGAAGAAACCGGTATTGCGCCTTTTAGCACCGGCCGCGCCGAGTACCTGGCTGCGCGCGGCCACGAGGTGACCTTTTGCACTACCTTCCCATACTATCCCGCATGGAAGCTCGCCCGTGAACATCGCCGATCTTTGATCAGCCGCGAGGTTCGTCGCGGAGTGACTATTTTGCGCACCCGCATCTACGTGCCGTCGCGCCCGAATTCCTTCAAGCGACTTTTTCATGAAGGATCATTCGTAGCCGCGTCGCTGTCGCGAATGTTGGCGCGCCGTCGTCCCGATGTCATCTTTGTCGTATCGCCGCCTTTGGGCCTTGCGGCGGCAGGCCTGCTGCTCAGCAAATTGTGGAACGTGCCATATCTCTTCCACGTCGCCGACCTTCAACCCGACGCCGCGGTCGACCTCGGCATGTTGCAGGCAGGCCGTCTGGTTAATCTCCTCTACAGATTCGAGCCCACCTCCTATGCGGGTTCCGGTGTTGTATCGACTCTCACCCCCGCGATGCGCTCGCGTATTGTCGCCAAGGGCATTGCCGCAGACAAAGTGGTTCTATTTCAGGATTGGACCGACCCGCGCCTGTTCGACATACCAGCCAGCGGCGGCGAAGACTTCCGTCGCGCTTTCGGACTTGAAGGCAAGTTTCTGGTAACGCATGCCGGCAACATGGGCGTGAAGCAGGGGCTCGAGGTAGTGCTTGAAGCCGCGGAACTGTCCTCGCGCGATCCCGCATATTGCATACGTGTTGGTGGGTGATGGCTCTATGCGCAAGCCCCTCGAACAGCGGGCGAGAGAACGTGCCTTGGGCAATGTTCACTTCATCGCACTTCAGCCCGCCGAGGTTTTTCACAACCTGCTTGCGGCGTCCGATCTCGCCGTTGTAACCCAGCAGCGATCGGTTGCCGACATCGTATTCCCTTCGAAAGTGCTCACGCTGTTGGCTTCCGCGCGTCCGGTGGTCGCTTCGTTGAATGAAAGCAGCGAGGTCGCCCGCGTCCTGCGCGAAGCCGGCGCCGGCGTAGTTGTTGAACCGGAAACCCCATCTGCGTTGTTCGAAAGCGTCACCGCGCTGCGCGCCGACGCCGGCCGCCGGGCCGCGATGAGTGCCAGGGGGCGGCTTTATGCGCGTCAGCAGTGGGACCGCGATCAAATCCTTGCCCGCATGGAAGGGCAACTTCAGGCCTTATGGCAGCGTTCGTCCCGGGGCGGTGGTGTAACTAGAGAAGCTGACCCGATCCTAAGCACTGCAAAATGACAGGGTATATATAATGAAGAGGAAAGTGCTCGTAACCGGAGCCGGCGGATTCATCGGTCACCATCTGGTGTCGTTTCTCAAAAAAGCGGACTGCTGGGTTCGCGGGGGCTGACTTAAAGGCGCCGGAGTACTGTCGGAGTGACGCGGATGAGTTCATGCCGACGGATCTCAGGAGATGGGAAAACTGTATCAAGGCAACTGAAGGCGTCGATGAAGTCTACGCATTGGCGGCTGATATGGGCGGCATGGGTTTCATCTCATCGCACCACGCGGAAATTCTACACAACAACTCGCTGATTAACATCCACACGCTGGAGGCAGCCCGCCTCAACAATGTCAAAAAGTACCTTTACACTTCCTCTGCGTGCGTTTATCCGGAGTACAAGCAGACCGAAACCAATGTGACGCCGCTTAAAGAGGACGATGCGTATCCGGCTCAACCCCAGGATGCTTATGGCTGGGAAAAGCTCATCGCTGAGCGCTTTTGTACCCATTACCGTGAAGAATATGGCATCGAGACCGGATTGTCCGCTTTCACAATATTTTTGGGCCACTCGGGACCTGGGAGGGCGGCCGCGAAAAGGCGCCGGCCGCGCTATGCCGCAAAATTGCTGTTGCGAAGCTGACCGGAAACCACGAGATCGAGGTTTGGGGCGACGGTAAACAGACTCGATCATTTTGCTACATTGACGACTGCGTCAGCGGCCTGGTCAGGCTTATGCGATCACCATTTTTCGAACCGCTGAATCTGGGCCAGGACCGGATGGTTACCGTTGATGAGCTTTCGGATATGGTCGCCGGCGTCGCGGGCATCAGCGTAAAAAAGAAACATGTCTCGGGTCCCCAGGGCGTGCGCGGCAGAAACTCGGATAATACTCGACTTCGTGATGTCCTTGGGTGGGAGCCGGCCATATCCCTTGAGGACGGACTTGCCAGAACTTATCGCTGGATTGAGCAGCAGGTGCGCCAGAAAGGCGCCTGATGGGTGCCCTCACTGAAGATCTGGCGGGTCCGTACACTGGTTCATACTTTTGAAGGTCGTTTTCTTCTTTTTTTTGGCGATTGGCTGGGCTCGGTTGAATTCGTGGCCGCCTGAACCTGCCTCTCAACACCTCGATTCCTGTAGTCGCCTGCAAATCGATCTCAACGTGCCCGGTTATAGTGCGATACACACAAGTCTGGCTGGTCTTGAACGGGACCCTTAGGCGGTGGTGCAAAGAAAGGAAAGACTTTTTCGGCAGGTGATGTTGGTAGGCGACCTGGTAACTCTCGGGGCGGCTTTTGTGGCGGCTTTTGGGTTGCGGGGCGGCTGGGATAGTTACTCGCGGATGCTGCCGTTTCATCACTATGTCTGGATCCTATGGGTAATCGCTCCAATCTGGATCGGAACGCTTCGATGGTTCGGGGCCTACGAATCGGCTACCTACCGGTCTTCATCACGCTTGACCACGGCAATTGTCAAGGCACACGTGACGGTCGGACTGGCGTTACTCAGTGTGATGTACCTGGCGATGCGAATGGATGTGAGCCGTCTGCTCCTTCAGACCTTTCTTGCAGTCAGCTTCGTTCTGCTCGTGGCTGTCAAGCTTGCCGTAAGGCCTTATAGACAACCGTACCCGTCGCCGGCGATCAGACCGGAAATGGAAAGTTTTGGTGGTTGGCGCTCGGCCCCATGCCAATGCGTACCTCAACCTTGTTCAGGAGCACCCCCATTGGGGTATCGATGTAGTGGGCCTGGTCGACCCGAAGGATTCGAACGCATTGGTCAATGGTCAAGTTAATGTTTACGTCAATGGCAACCACCAGCAAGCGGGGGCTTTGACTAGCGCGCCCATAGTATCCGTGGTCGATGAGGTGGTGGCGGTCTGTCCTTGGGAAGGCGCACCGGCCTCAACGCTCTCGCAACGCTTTGTGCCGAACGCGGCGTCGTTTTTCGATTTCTGATTAAGATGCCGCAGCCGGTGGCGGGCGAATATCAGGTTGAGGATCTCGGCCGTGGCGAGTATTTCGTATCAATCGAGTCCGTCCCTCGGGAGATGCTGACGCTGACCGCCAAGCGCGCGATCGACGTCGTAGTTGCGACGGCGGGAATCCTGGTATGCGGGCTGGTTTTTCCCTGGTACGCCTGGCGCCTGAGGCGTGAGTCGCCCGGATCGGTTCTGTTTCGTCAAAAACGCATCGGCCAAAATGGACGCGTTTTTACACTATATAAGTTTCGCACGATGTATCCCGATGCCGAGGAGGAGCGCCTTCGCGAACTAACGGACCAGAACGAAATGCGTGGCATGCTTTTTAAGATCAAAGACGATCCGCGTGTGACCCCAACTGGACGCTTCATGCGCCGCACGCACGTGGATGAGTTGCCGCAGTTCTGGAATGTTCTAAAAGGCGACATGAGTCTGGTCGGGACCCGCCCGCCGACCGAAAACGAGGTGCGCCTTTACCAAAGTCATCATTACAGGCGCCTTAGCTTCAAACCCGGCATCACTGGTGTCTGGCAGATTAATGGGAATGGTAAGGTATGCGATTTCGAGGAAGTGGTTAAGCTCGACTGTGAGTATATAGACACCTGGTCACTCTGGCAGGACTGCAAGATTCTGAGCAGAACCCTGCTGACCATGGCCCGCGCGGAAGGTTGGTGACTATGCCTGAAAGCAAAAATTCGGAAACCCGCCGCTGCGATTCGCTTAGGTCTCAACCCCAATGGCATCAAATACAGTCCAGGACGGGGAGTGTCGAAATGCAGGAGCGAAGGGGTTGTAGACACTTTTTGATAGAGAGCGGCTTGCTCGCAAGTTTTGTGTTGGCGTTTTCGGCTTCCGTTGTCTACGCGCAAGTTGGGGGTGGCGCCGGTCCAGGCGCTGTCACCCCCTCCGATGCTACAGGCAGCGCAACCCCGCCCGGGTCATACGGCGGTCCTGCCTCAACCGTGGCTGGACCGTATAGCGGCTGGACTGGAACAGCGCCGGGCTCAGCGCTTGGCGGCTCCGGCGCGACGGCCGCCGGCACGGGGATTGGATCGACGACCTCCGCCGCAGGTCGGACCTTAACCGGAGACACACCTACGCTTCGTACCGGACCGGCGGGTGCCTCACCGGGTGTTGCACCGGGCGTTGTCGGAGAACTCTTGAGCGGCACAGGGATAAGCCCTGCCGAAGCTGCCGCAATCGCGAAGAATGTTACTCCCGCGGAGATGAACGCTGTTGCCGGGGCGATGGGAATGACGCCCGAACAGGTTCAAGCGCTGCAAGGGGCGATCGGCAGCGGCAGGGTGTCTCCGGAACAGATAGATTCAATGAGCGTGCGTCTCGGCGTTGCCGGGATCAATTCCGCTCAGGTGCAGTCCATCGGAAAAGCCCTCGGTCTTAGCGATGCGCAAATGGCTCAGCTGCAACAGAATCTCCAGCGCATTCAGACCGGTACCGGAATGATTTCGCCTCAGGGTGTGTTGCCTGGCTCCGCTGCTCCCGCGGCGCTGCTCCAAAACCCTCAGGGCGCCGCGCCATGGCCCCGCACACAAAACTGGGGTGGCGCCAGCTATTACTCTGACGTTGAGAACACTTTTCGAACGATGGATCTTGCTAACGGGCAGGTGCCGGAGTTCACCGGCCCCGAAGAGCTGACCCAGTTCGGATATGACTTCTTCTCCTCTCCCGCGAGCACAGCCAACTTGAGTGCATCTCAAAACATTCCGGTTAATGCCGACTATGTCGTAGGGCCGGGCGATCAGCTCCAGCTTACAGTCTGGGGAACCCGAAACGAAACGGATCCACTGGCCATCGGCCGCGACGGGTCCGTCCAGGTGCCCGCCGTTGGACCGGTTCAAGTCGCTGGTCTTCGTTTCGACGAAGCAAAAAAGACCATCGAGGGTAAGGTGGAGCAGATCACGGGCGTACACGCGTCGGTAACGATGGGGCAAATTCGCACGATCACCGTCTTTGTGGTAGGTGCGGTGGCGTCCCCGGGTCCGTACACGCTGAATGCCCTGGCCAGGATATCCAACGCTCTGGTAGCGGCGGGTGGACCCACAAAGGTTGGCAGTCTTCGCAGGATAGAACGCAAGCGCGACAACCAGTTGATCGGTGTTGTCGATCTCTATGATGTTTTGCTGCGGGGAGATACCGCCGCCGACTCCAGGCTAGAGGACCACGATGCCGTATTGGTTCCGACCATCGGCCCGGTGCTCGCCATCGCCGGCGATGTCAAGCGACCCGCTATTTTTGAGATGTCGACACCCAAACAGAGCCTGGCCTCCGCGATCCGCCTTGCCGGAGGCATTTCCGCGTTCGCCTCCACGCAGAGAATCCAGGTAGAGCGAGTCGAGAACCACGAGCGACGGATAATTGTGGACGCGCGCCTGGACGGAATTTCCCTTGAGAATTTCGCCGTCGTGGACGGCGATCTCATCAAAATCTTCCCCGTCCTGCCGAATCAAAAAAACAAGGTCACCCCGCTCGGTAATGTGTTTCGGCCGGGCGACTACCAGTGGCATGCCGGATTGAGATTGAGCGATTTGATAAACCTCGGAGAGGGAGTGCAACCGAAAACCTACTTCCGGTACGCTCTGGTGAAACGGCTGGAAGGCAGACAGCTCTATCCTCATTACTTACCCGTAGATTTAGGGCATGCTCTTGATGCACCACGCAGCGGCCCCGACCCGGTCTCGAGGTGTTCGATACCGTCACAATATACAATCAGGACGATTTGCGGGACATCCCCACAGTATCAGTTACGGGGGAGGTTCGTATTCCTGGAACATATAAACTTGACCCAAACATGAGGATCAGCGATCTCATTTACCTGGCTGGCGGACTGACCGACCGCGCGTACGAGAAAGTCGCGGAACTTGCACGGACCCAGGTCGTCGCCGGTACTACAACGCGGCACACTTATGTGGACGTTGACCTTCGAAAAGCACTGCATGGCGCTCAACCGGAGGATGTCGCCCTTCGGCCAAATGACGAGGTATACATCCGCTCAGCGACGAACTGGCATTTGCCCTGGACCATAACCGTCAGCGGCCGAGTAGCAAGGCCGGGAGTATATACGGTTCACGAAGGCCAGCGCCTATCGGCGTTGCTCGAGAAATCAGGAGGTTTACTGCCCGATGCTTTCCCATCGGGTATGGTCTTCATCCGCCAGTCCGTAAAGGATGCCGAGCAGAAACAGCTCGACCAGGCCCGTCTTGAGATCCAACAGCAGGCCGCACAAGTCTCACTGGTGGGGGCGCAACTGCTGGCCAGTCCGGGCTCTTCACGCTCTGGGACGGAGTCGGCCGTATCGTTCGCCTCATTGCAACAGATTCTCGCCAGCACCGCTGCGATGCAGGCCACTGGCAGGCTTGTGGTTCATCTTCCGCAGGGCGAAACTGCTATGGCAGACAACCCTACATTGGAAGAAGGAGATACGATCGACATTCCTCGGCGGCCGTCGTCTGTAAACGTTCTTGGCCAGGTCTACAGCCCAACCTCGATTCTCGTCCCGGGACTTCGGGTGCAGGATTACGTGGACCTGGCCGGCGGTCCGACTACCCTGGCAGATTCGGAGCACATCATGGTGATCAAGGCGGACGGCGAAGTGATAACGAGGGATGGGTACCGCAACGCCGAAAAGAATAGAACCTTTCCGTTTTTGCCATTGGTGTCGGGTGGCTTGACTGAGGCCGCCCTCGGCGTCGGTGATACGGTCTACGTGCCGAATGAAATTCCGGACTTTACCAACTTGCAGATCACCAAGGACATAACCACAATCATTGCACAGAGTGTCCAATCGCTCGCCGTCGTCGGACTTCTGGCGACAAACCTTTAGCGGTTTCCTGAAAAGGTCGATAAGCGGGACAATGAGTTTCTTCGTGAAGGGGCCGAGAAGGTTGGCAATGGTACCCGCCGTACCCCATCTGGCGCCACCGGGCGTCAAGCGATCCTACCTAAGCGCGGCCTGCTTCCTGACGCTCATGCTGTTGGTGCTTGCACGCGCGGCAGAAGGCCTCGCCGAAGATCACCTTGGAGCCGATCCGGTTACCACCCGCAAACTCTATGAATCTGTCGGTGTTCTCTACGGCGTTGATCCGGCACTGCTGGAAGCGATTGCCACGGTTGAGTCCGACGGCCGCAAAAAAGCCGTCTCGGCCAAGGGCGCTGAAGGCCTGATGCAATTGATGCCGGCCACCGCGGAGCAATTCGATGTAGCTGATCCGTTCGATCCGGTCGATAACTTGCTTGGCGCCGCACGCTTCATTCGCTTCCTGCAAACGCCCGTTGCTATTCAAACGGGAGCGGCGCCTAAGCTGGCGGTCCTACTAGCCGCCTATAACGCCGGACCGGGAGCTATCGCAAAGTATAAGGGGATCCCGCCCTACGCTGAGACCCGTGAATACGTTCGCAAGGTGTTGCTGGCCTATCTGTTGCACTACCGTGATCAGGTTGCGGTGCCGCCATCCGCTCGGCATCGTGGGGCTAATATCCCATCTTCACGGTTTGACGGAACCAAACGTGACAACCGCTGGCTTGCGCAGATCGAGCAGATCAGGAGACTGCGGGATCGGCGCGCGTTTAAACCGGGGCAATCGAATAACCGCAAAGCGAACGCAGCCAATGCCAGTGGTCAGCCTGAATGGCGCCAAACCGCGTTGCGCCCAGCGAAGACACTTGGTCGATGAATACCGGCGATCAGCCTTACGTCAACGGAGCGGCGGCGGGCCCCCAAATCGACTTGGCGCGGGCGCACGCCCATTTCTGGCGCGAGCGCGGCGATGAAATCGACGTACTGCGCGTCTATGCCAGAGCGCTGCACCCGTGGTGGAAATCGATCCTGATCAGCATGCTTGTGGTTTCCGGAATCACCGGAGCGGTATCGAAGTTCTATCTGACCAAATGGTACAAAGCGAGCGCGATCCTGAGGCCGGTGTCGCAAGCCGCGGTCCAGGGACAGCTCATGGGCCTGATGGGCGCCATCGGATCCAGCAGTGGAACCGGTCTCGGCGGCCTCCTGGGCGCTTCCGGCGGCACCGACGCCGATGAATACGTCGGTATCCTCAAGAGTTTTAACTTCACCCGTGGCCTGGTCCGGCGGCATAATCTCCTGCCCATCTTTTTTCCCTCGGAAAACGTGTCCACGGCTGAATTCGACTCCTCCCGCCATCTCCAGTGGAAGTTATATAAAGAGATGAAGGGCCGCTTCACCTGCGAAAACGAGATCAAAACCGGCAATATTGCTTTAGACTACGAAGATACGGATCCGGCGCAAGCCCAGACGGTGCTGGGCTACGTAGTCGACGACTTAAGGGAACTGGTGCGCAACAAGCAGATTCATGAGGCAACGGCGGCGGTTGAATCGTTGAAAGACGAGGCCAAACGGTCTTCCGATCCGATGATCGAGAGCGCCTTGTACCAGCTCATTGCGACCCAGATCCAGCGTGAGAAAATGGCCGAAGTACAGGCGGATTTTGCGTTCACCGTAATCGAGCCATCCGCAGCTTCCGATATCAAGGTCTGGCCGTCGACGACGCTTTTCTGTCTCCTGGCGGCATTTGCCACGTTTGCAATGGCGGCAATCTACATTCTCTTCCGCCCGACTCCCGTTAAACTCTCGCGCGAGGCTGACTTCACCGCACAAAGTCCTCTCCAACAAGAAAAAAACGGATTGGATGCAGAGGGGTTGCGGACGCATCCGTGAGCAGTTGGTTAAGACTGGTATCAAGCCACGCTCTGGAAGGACTACTGTCAGTGCGCCGGCGGGAATCATGAATTGGTCCGCATTAGATCCGCGCTCAAGGCGAGGGCAAATAGTTCGGCTGCCGGCGAAACTATTGACCAAGTCAACTGTAATGCGCATTCGGCGGGGTCCGGCGCGTGGAATGAAGTGGATTCTCGGGCAGCGCGGTTCACGGTTGTTGGCTTGGCACATATGAGCTGGAAAAGCAGAAATTGCTCGAACGCATCGTACGCCCGGACATGACGGTTTATGACGTGGGCGCACAGGCCGGCTTTTATACGCTTCTGTGCTCGAAGCTGGTGGGCGAGACTGGCCGCGTGATTGCTTTCGAACCGAGCATCAGCGAAGCCCGCTATTTGCTGGAGCACGTGCGGATTAATAATCTCGCCAACGTCAGCATCGTCCAGGCGGCGGTAGGAGCTTCGCCGTCACTCTGCGGATTTTCGAGCGATCGCGCCATCTGCCAGAACCGCCTCACGAAGGAGAATGACAAGCTCCTGGTGCCGGTAATTAGTTTGGATTCATTAACGCTACCGCCGCCCGATGTGATTAAAATGGATATCGAGGGCGGCGAATCGGATGCCCTTCAGGGCGCGCGGGCGTTTCTGCTTAGGCATAAGCCGATAGTCTTGCTGGCATTACATGGCCCGGAACACGCGAACTTCTGTCCGGAATTTCTCCGGTCGTGCGGCTACCGAGTCTTTGATCTTGCCGATGTCTCGGTCAGCGGCGCAGCGGCCGGAGACGAGATCTACGCAATGCCATGATCGGCGCGATGGAGATATCGTGAAGATGTTTTCAGCGGCTGGCGCGTCTGCCAAGCTGGGTGTTGCTCGGCTATGCGATCATACTTATCTTCCCGATCTGCTAAATTCGAGGTCAATTGTCGTCGATCTAGGAGCGAACCATGGCGAGTTTGCGCGCGAATTGATAAATCGGTCCGGATGCACGGTCTACGCGGCCGAGCCCTTGTCCAGTCTTCATGCAAAAATCGATTCCTCCCCGCATCTGAAACTGTTTCGCGTTGCTCTCGGCAGGCAAAATGGCAGCGCATCGCTGCGGGTCTACGGTGGCCGATGCGCGAGTCTGCTGGGCGCCAGAGAGAATGATGAGACGGTGAATCAGGAAGAAGTGGAGGTAGTGGACCTCCATACCTTCCTGGTGCGTGCTGGGCTAGGCCGAGTTGATCTGATGAAGGTCGACGTGGAAGGCGCGGAATTGGATATCTTCGAGTCCGTCTTGGAGTCGGACTTGCGCCTGATCGGACAGATCACGATAGAATTTCACGATTTTATCTATCCGAATCTCAAGCCGCGAGTCGAAGCAGTGAAGCGGCGTTTATGCAAGCTGGGGTTCTGGATGATCGACTTCTCGCGGATAACACCGATGTTCTTTTCATCAACCGTGACGTAGGAAGCGTAAGCACTCTACGTTATGGGAAGCTCAAATATGTCACAAAGTACCTGGAAGGGGCCAAGCGGCGGCTGCGACGCCGGCAAGGGGAACCCAACCGCGGCGCGCAGGTCGCGAACTGAAACCAGTTCGAACGTTGGCAAGGGCCATCGCGGCATCCATGAGAGCCAAGGCAATATGGACCCGGGTGTGGACGTCACGGTCGCGGAGCACGGATGCCACTCTGACTGCGGCGACCAACGTCACGGTCGCGATTGTAGGACTCTGTACTGGAATAGCGTCGGCGCGCTTGCTTGGTCCGCACGGCCGAGGCGAATTGGCCGCGATTCAAACCACGCCCGGCGCCTTTGCAACACTTGCGATGATCGGCGTTCCGGAAGCGCTGGTCTATTTCTCCGCTCAACAAGGCGGCGACGCGGGACGCTATCTGGGGACCGCGATCGCACTCGCCCTGACCGCCTGCATTCCTTTTTCGGCTGTAGCGTATCTCGCGATGCCACTCATGCTTCGCGCGCAGACTACGAACGTCATTTTGGATGCGCGCTTGTACCTGATGATAGCGCCGTTGTATGCAACCGTTGGCATGATGTACGTACCGCTGCGCGGTACCGGCGACTTTGCGGCCTGGAATTTGCTTCGATTGGTGCTTCCAGCATCAGCTCTTGCCGTGCTTGCTACCGCATTCGTGCTCGGATGCGCGACCCCGGCGTTCGTCGCCTTCGGAAACCTGTTTTGTACCGGACTGCTCTTCATCCCGTGCTTCTTCACCCTACGCAAACGTCTTCGTGGACCTTACATTCCGGACTCGGCGAAAATCGCGCCAATCCTCCGGTATGGTTTTCCCTGCATGATGACCGGGCTGCCGCAGATGCTCAACCTGCGTCTGGACCAGATGCTTATGGCGGTATTTCTGCCGCCACGCCAGTTGGGATTGTACGTAGTCGCAGTAGCATGGAGTGGATCTGTCTCACCGCTGCTGACCTCGATCGGCACCACGTTGTTGCCGGCCGTCGCCTCGGCCGATAATCACACCCGCGCCAGCGCGCGGATGAGCGAAGGAGTACGGATGACCGCCCTATTGGCGATTGCGGTCTGCGCCCTTGTCGCTGCCATTTCGCCATTCGCGATTCGTTCGCTGTATGGAGTCCGCTTCAGCGGCGCGATTCCAGCGGCCCTGATTCTCATTCCCGCTGCGGGCGTGCTAGGCGTGAACTTCAGCGTACAAGAGGGAATTCGTGGCTTCGGAAGGCCATATCTCGTGTTCCGCGCAGAACTTCTCGGGTTAGCGGTTACTGCGATATCCCTGGTGTTGATGTTGCGTCCCTTTGGGATCATCGGCGCGGCTGTCGCGTCGATGCTCGGCTATTCGACAGTGGCGGTCGCGCTACTGGCGAGCGCGAAGCAGATTGCGGGAACCTCGATGGCGTCGCTCCTCGTACCACGCCCGGCCGAGATGAAGCGCGGCGTGATGCGTATCGCCGCCGCCGCGCGGGATATCGGGACCACTCCCGCATGATCTGACACCAAATCGGCGTAGAACGCTGGCGAACTAAACAAAAGGAACGTCCTGGCATCCCGGAATATCAACCAAACCGAGCGATAGCATTCAGCGGAGCTATTATCAGAGGACCGCTGAAAAATACGACAGTGTCCATTTCCAGGCTGGAGCAGAACATGAGACAGCGTGTCGCTTCATTTCAGCCTTGCTGCCCCTCATCGGGGCGAAGAGCGTCCTTGACATAGGCTGTGGCACAGGTCGGGCGGTGGAGTTTCTCCGACAGCATCACCCTGAGATGACAATCCATGGGTTAGAACCTGTCGAGGAGTTATTGCACGTTGTACGACAAAAATTGGGACGCGACGGACTAGTGTGCGGAGACGGACGGCACTTGCCCTATGGAGATCATGCCTACGATGTCGTGATCGAAACCGGGATTCTCCATCACGTCAAACGGCCGGAAATTGTGGTAAAGGAAATGGAGCGTGTGGCGAACCGCGCCATATTCATTTCCGACCACAACATATTCGGCCAGGGGACTATGTCCTCCCGCATGATGAAATGGGCACTTTACAAGTGCGGCCTGTGGACATTGGCGAAGCTGATTCTCACCAAGGGCAAGGGTTATCACATTTCCGAGGGCGACGGTCTGGCGTATTCGTATAGCGTGTATTTTCAGTACCGGATGCTCCGGGCCTGGGCGGCCCGAACTTTCGTCATCCCCCTCAGATCAGCGGGGACCTCCTATGTTCCCTTCGGGGCGCCCTGGTTTTCGGCCGATGAAGTTCTGCTCTGTGCCCTAAGAACCGACATCAGCCACGCCGTTAACCTACAGTCATGAGGGTATCCATAGGATGCCAGGGTAGGTTTCATCTGTTCGACCTCGCGCGTCAGATGGAACGTCTCGGCCATCTCGGTCGCTTATACACGGGCTATCCGCGTTTCAAGGTCAAAGGGCTGCCTCATCAGAGGGTAGGCACCTTTCCGTGGCTGATGAGCCCATACATGGCACTGGGGCGCGCCGGTCTGAATTCCGCTCTGGATCGCTTTAGGTATCCGATTAATGCTTCGTTCGATATGTGGATGGCAAGCCGGTTGGAGGAGTGCGACGTCTTCCACTGCATATCGGGAACCGGTCTGCGAACTCATCAGCGGGCGCGCGAACGCTACGGTGCGCTCACCGTGTGCGATCGCGGTTCCACTCATATCCTGTACCAGCAAAATCTTCTGGCGGAGGAGTTCGACCGGCAAGCAACGCGCTTTCCCGATATCGACAAACGGCTTGTGGAGCGGGAACTGGCCGAATATGAATTGTGCGATTTGATCTTTGTCCCCAGCGAGCTGACGTATCGTTCGTTCATCCAATATGGCGTCCCGGCATGGAAACTGCGCAAGAATCCCTATGGAGCCGAACTTGACGTCTTTCGCCCGATCGAAAAGGCCGACGATGTATTTCGTGTCATCTATGTCGGAGCACTGACCATCCGCAAGAGGATAATCTATCTGCTGCAAGCGGTCGCCGAATTGCGCCTGCCGAATTTTCAGGTCTGGTTGATTGGACCCGAGGCCCCCGAAAGCCGAGCGATTTTGGCTCGTTATTCAAAGTTTTGTCGCTATCTGGGCGTTAAAGATCGCCGCGAGCTTCATCGGTACTACAGCCAGGGCTCGGTGTTTGTGATGCCCTCTATAGAAGAGGGCATTGCGCTCGTACAGGGTCAGGCGATGGCCTGTGGCCTCCCAGTGATTGCTACCAGCAACACCGGCGCCGAAGATCTGTTTACCGACGGGATTGAGGGATTTATCGTTCCGATTCGGGATCCGGAAGCGATTCGGGAAAAGCTCCTCCTGCTCTATCAGAGTCCGGATTTGCGCGAGGAAATGTCACAAGCCGCGCTTCGCCGGGTTCGGGCGATGGGGGGATAGGTTGAGTACGGCGAGCGCGCAGAGCGTATCTACGTTGAAGCGCTTGCCACTCGTGGGCACATTCAAGATGCGCGTACTGCTGTTTGAGACCACCGCGTACTACCCATCAAGCCCGCTCTTTCTTGAGGCGCTCGTCCGCTTATCGGAAGACTCCGGCGGCCAGCTTCAGTACACATTCGTAGACGAAGCCAGATTCCGACGCATCCCGAGCACAATTTTGGCCGGAGCCGCGAGACGGATACTCCGTCGACCCTCGGTCAACGTGAAAGCCTTGAATAGCGAAATACTAAGGCAGGCACGCTCGTTCCGGCCCGAAGTGTGCCTGATCCCAAAGGGTGCCTTCCTCACGCGCGACAGTCTTGCCCGTCTTAAGGCCGAGACTGGCGCTATAATGGTCAATTACGCTACCGATGATCCATTTAATCCGCGGGTCAGTACGAAGTACATGCGAGCCGGAATCCCCTTTTACGATGTTTACGCGTGCACGAAGTTGGCGATCATTGACGACGTGGCTCGAGCTGGATGTAAGAACGTCGCCTACGTGCCGTTCGGCTACAAGCCTTAGGTGCACTTTCCAGAGTCTGCCGCGAGCGAGGCCGAGCGCTCCAAGTTTGAGTCCGACGTGGCATTCATCGGAGGATGCGATAACGATCGCGCACCGATCTTTTTGGCACTCTTAAAGGCCATCCCAAAGTTGAACCTGGCCCTATATGGCGGGCAATGGAATCGCTGGCCAAGCCTTCGCCGCTATTGGCGGGGATTCGCAACTGGGCGCGAGTTCCGCCTTGCGGTCTCGGGAGCGAAAATAGCGGTTAATCTCGTGCGTCGCGCCAACCGAGACGACCATGTGATGAGGAGCTTTGAACTTCCGGCGTGCGGTGCTTTTATGCTGGCTGAGCGAACAGCCATGCACGATAAACTCTTGCCCCCTGAGGCGAACGTCGATTACTTCGGCTCAACGGACGAACTAATCGGGAAAGTCCGATATCATCTCGCGCAACAGCGCCAAGCAAACTCTCCGAGGCTGGGCCTTTCGGAAGTCCTACAGGGTCATACTTACACTCGCAGACTCATCGAGTTCCTTTCGCTTGCCACTGGGAGCAAACAGATTGTTAGTCACCGGCAGTAACGACTGGCAGGCACCCTCGCGATCCAGACTCGCTTCCGGCGCAGGCTTGGCATCACTTGGTGTAATCTGCCTGACAGTGTTGACACTGAACTGGTATGCGCCCGCCAGTCCGACGATTGCGGAACGGCTGTTTGCCTCTGCAACGATCGCAGTCGCCTTACTTCCTCTTTGTATGAGCGCATTAGGAATCATCCAGAAGGCCCCCCGTCTTCGCTGTCGTGGGCATGTTCTATGCGATCTACGCCGGCCTTCCTATGTTCGTACTGACTCACTATTCAAGGGCATGGTTTTTGGCTGCACGAATACCTGACTCGGCCATGGAATTAGCGTCAGCACTAAGTCTGCTTGGCGTAAGCTGCATGCTGCCGGGTGTTTATAATCCGCTTTCGAGCGCGATCGGCAGAATAACGCCGACAGTTCGGTTCGAATGGCGCGATTATAAGTCTGTAAGCAGGGCCGGAATGGGTCTGGTGGCACTGGGCGGCGCAGTCATGGTGCTGGGCTTCAAATATATTCGTTTTGGCGGGACTGACGCACTCGCGCCGGGGACACAACAAGCATTCTATTTCATGAGCCAGACAGCGTACGTTGGCGCCGGCATATTGTATTGCCAATGGGAGTGAGGCCAACTTGGTAGAACATACAAGCTAGTGCTCTGGCTGATAGTCGTGCCAGCAATCACCGTAATTGGGATTTCAACCGGGGCTCTCGGGCCTGCTCTCGCTCTAGGGTTGCTCTTTATCCTAATTCGACGCATAGGTCGGCAACGCGTTCCGTGGGCGCTATTTGTTCTCGGAATTTCTTTATTTCTGGTATTACACCCGATTAAGACGGCATTTCGCCAAACGTTTGGCAGGAGTGGAACGAGTGATGAAGCCTCATTAATTGGGCGTTTCATGTTTATGGGGTCTCTAATCCAGCAGGAGGCGGCGGGAAAGTTCGGTTCTGTCCAGGAGTGCCTCGGAATGGGCGTGGACCGGATGAATTTTCTGACCACATTCGCGGATGTCAGTACCCTGACTCCGGACGTGGTGCCGTTTTGGCATGGTTATACATACTATCCACTACTAACGAAGTTTATTCCGCGGGCGATTTAGCCGGCAAAACGTGTCGACGATTCAGTTGGAACGTTTTCAAGACGATACGGCTTTGTCGGCAGAGACGACCCAACGACCGCGTACAAGCTTCCACAACTCGTCGAGGGTTACGTAAATTTCGGCGTACTCGGCGTGGTCGCGGCGATGTTTATTGTCGGCATGTCTTATCGGATTGTACAGGACATATTTGTAGTTGAGTCGGATTGCGGGGGGCTCGATCGTGGGTTTGGCGTTTGTGTATGTCGGTTTATGCGATATCGAAGGAAATTATTCGATGCAGTTCGGGGGTCTGTTGACGACCATGGGGTTTTTGTACCTGGTTGCATTGTGGGTTGCCGTGTGGGAGCGATTCTCCACACGACGGGTGCCAGCGGACTGTTGACGAAAAGTGATACGGAAGAAGCTTGGGTAAGACGTACCTGTGATGGATGGTGGTGCGAGTTGTTCGTTTTGTGGGGGCTCCACAGGGAGCGTGAGCTCTTATAGGACGTGTGAGCGTTGTGACGTCATGGAGAGCACCGTGCCATCGGCGAGTTATGATGCGAACTACTACTATGCACTGCGCAATTGTCGATCCCCGAGATCATTTCAGCGAGCCAACCTCTTACTGCGATTGGCTGGAAGGGACTTGGAAGGACTTCGATGTCTCGATTTCGGGTGCAACGACGGAGCTTTTGTGGCGACGCTCACGGCTCATGGATGGAAGGGTGTAGGGGTGGATGTCAATCGTGCGATGGTTGACGTCGCGAGAAGGTTCGATGATGGCGAGTTTTATCATCCGGCAGAGGTGTTTCAGAACTTCGGGTCGGTGACAGCGTTTGACGTCATCGAGCACTTTGATAGCCCAAGCGCGTTTTTCGAGTCAGCGGATCGTTTCGTCAGGCCGGGCGGACGGCTGATTCTCACCACGCCGAATAAGAACAGTAAGTGGCGCCGGATCTACGGAGAGGGCTGGCATGGCTACGGTATTCCGCAATATCACCGATTGATTTTGTCGGAGCGGTTTCTACGCGATCAGTTGGTTCTACATGGCTACATTGCTGAGAGGATTGTTACAGTCCCTCCGATAGAGAGCCTGCGATGGAGGCTTTTGCTCGCGTCCGGTTACCGGCTCCGGGTAGGCAGGATTCGTAAGATCGGGGCTCTCCCGAGGGCGGCGGTGAAGCTGCTGTCTGGTAAGTGCCTCGGCGGTGAAGAGGACACAATCTACGCCGTGGCGCGGAGCGGAATGAGAGTCAAGTGGATGTGGCCAGGACGAACTAGAGCGCCTGCGCCGGACTTGCGGCGATCGCTGAGAGGGTCGGCGTTGGGTTCCTCCCGGGTGTTGATTTATCGCCTCGGAAGCTTGGGCGATACCGTGGTGGCGCTCCCGAGCTTTCATCTGATTGAACGGGCGTTTCCCGGGGCAGAGCGCCGAGTGCTAACAAACTTGCCCGTTCATTCGAAGGCGCCAGCTATGCGGGAGGTGCTGACGGGTTCCGGCTTGGTCCACTCCTGGTATGGCTACAGAGTTGGCGCCAGAAGTCCGCGCTCTTTGTTTGAGATCATTCGGGCGATTCGGACGTGGAAGCCGGGTTTGGCGGTGTACCTTGCGGCGCCACGGGCTCCCTGGACTGTTTATCGCGACCTGATGTTCTTTCGGCTCTGCGGTGTTCGGCGGATCTGGGGGGCGCCGCTATCTGAGGAGTTACGCGCAAACCAACCCGTGGCCGGTCGCGGGGCTCTTGAGTACGTGGCCGAGCGTTTGGCGCGATGCCTTAGTGAAGTCGGGGATTCAAGGCTGGATGACCCTTCGAGCTGGAGTCTTCGCTTCAGTTCCGCGGAGCGCGCGACAGCGAGCCAGATCGTCAACCAGCGAGAACTGCGAGAGCGTGGATTCCTTGCCTGCAGCGTAGGCACCAAAATCGAGGTGAAGGATTGGGGAGAGATCAGGTGGGGGCGGCTCCTGGCAAAACTCGGACAAGAATTTAGGGGTCTCGGACTGGTAATGGCCGGTTCTGCGGGGGAGGCCACGATCAGCGAACGGGTTGGGCGTGGGTGGTGCGGCCCGGTGGTCAACTTGTGCGGCAGGCTAACTCCGCGCGAGACCGCGGCGGTGCTTGAACACGCCGTGGGCTTTATCGGCCATGATAGCGGACCGATGCATTTGGCGGCGGCGGTTGGAGTACCGTGCACGGCGATCTTCAGTGCGCGCAATATTCCGCGGGTATGGTTCCCCTATGGCGAGCACCATCGGGTGATCTACCACCGCACCGCCTGCGCCGGCTGTCGACTCGAGCGCTGCACAGAGTTCGGCAAGCAGTGCATCGAGTCGATCACGGTGGAGGAAGTGTATGAAAATGCCGCGCCGCAGATCGCCATGTCAATGTCGAAAGCCTCGCACCCCAGGCTCGGTGGAAACCTGATGCATGAGTGAAGTGCGGATCGCATATCTTACGGCGCACCCGATTCAATATCAGGCGCCGTTACTGAGGCGCATCGCGGCTGAGCCCGGCGTTCGGCTCAAGGTTTTTTTCGCCAGTGACTTGACCACCCGGCAATTCGTGGACTCCGGCTTCAAGCGCGAAATCTCCTGGGATACCGAGTTGCTCCACGGTTACGAGCACGAGTTTCTGCCCGCTCTGGGGTCCACCGACCGGATCTCGATGGCACGCCCATTCAGCGTTGGTTTGGGAAGCCGGCTACGTGCCGGGAACTTCTCGGCGTTGTGGGTGCATGGCTACATGCGGCTTCACCACTGGGCCGCCTTCGTCAGTGCCAAACGACTCAAAATGAAGGTGCTGATCAGAGATGAAGCCACGGCGATCGGAAGGGACCGGAGCCAGCTTGCGCGCGCCCTCAAACCCGCCTTTTTTTCGTTCCTATCACGGGTTGCGGACGGCTTTCTCGCTATCGGCACTCGAAATCGCGATTACTACCTTGCGAACAATATCGCCGCCTCGCGTTTGTTCTGGACCCCGTATGCCGTCGACAACAGCGCCTTTCAGGCCGCCGCTCGCGCAGCGGCCCCCCGCCGGGAACAACTACGTGCGGCGTTGGGCCTCCAGCCGGACCGCCCAATCATTCTTTTCGCCGGCAAGCTAATGCCGCGCAAACGGCCGGGCGATCTCCTTGAGGCATGGGCGCACCTCGCGCCGCGGCCGGAGCAGCGTCCTTATCTGCTCTACGTTGGCGATGGAAAACTGCGCGCCGAACTTGAGGGCCGCGCAAGGGAAGTCGGTTCCGAGGCGGTGCGATTCCTGGGTTTCAAGAATCAAAGCGAGCTGCCAGCATACTATGAGCTGTGCGATCTTCTTCGTTATGCCAACCGTGTTTGAGCCCTGGGGCCTGGTGGTGAACGAGGTGATGAACGCTGGCACCGCGGTTATCGTCAGCGATCAGGTCGGATGCGCCCCCGACCTGGTGCGCGATGGGTACAACGGCTTGGTCTATCAAGCAGGCAACATAACGGACCTGCATCGCGTTCTGCACACGGCACTCAGCGACCGCACGAGGCTCCGCGAGATGGGCCGCCGTAGCCTTGAGATCATCAACCGATGGAGCTTTGAGGAAGACGTTCTCGGCTTGCGGGCTGCGCTCGGACTCGGTGAACTGCGATAAGAATCGTCCATTCACTCTCCCCGGCTTACCCTGCCACAAGGTATAACCGTTGGCGCTAATCCACCGCGCAAGAGCCAGATGCCTGCCCTCCGAAAACGCCTTCTCGATCGACTCCACAGCCGGAATAATCTCCTTGAGGTAAGTCTTCGGCAAACGATCGCCGGTGCTCACCTCGACTTCCTGCGGGGCATTGCTGCCGTTGCGGTAGTGCTAGGGCATATTCGACTGCATTTCTTCCGTGAGTCAATTGGACGGACCCTCTGGTACCCGGACTTCGCTCATGAGGCGGTTATAATCTTCTTCGTACTAAGCGGCTATCTAATCGGGCGCTCGATTCTGCAAGCGGTTGCCAGAAAGAATTGGTCCAGCCGTGCTTACGCGGCGAGCCGGCTGATTCGGCTGTGGCTCGTCCTGCTGCCTGCGCTCATTCTTACGGCGGCGTGGGATAACCTTGGACTGCGGTTTTTCGGTGCAGCATCACGCAGTCCCAACTTCGGCAGCGACTCAGCGGCTACATTCGTCGGTAATCTGATGTTTCTGAAAAAGGTTGCGACCCCGACTTTCGGCAATAATTATCCGCTGTGGAGCTTGGCCTACGAGTTTTGGTACTATGTCGCCGGTCCTCTTCTGATTTTCGCATGCGCGGCGGAAAGTACGTTGTTGGCAGGTTGGCTTGGCCTATCGGCTCTGGTGATATTGGCCGTGACCGGGCGCACGATAACCGCATACTTTGGGATGTGGCTTTTGGGTCTCACTATCTGCTTATGGCCACGGCGCGAAGTCCTGGCGCTGAAGGCGGCGCGTCACCTGGTCTCGATACCGTTTGTGCTGGCGCTGGTCGCCGGAACTATATGCTATCGCACATCGGGTTCAGCTAAACTGGACTTTGTCGGGGACGGGCTCGTGGCGATTTCATGCGCGGCCCTTATTTATGTACTCATACACGATCCCAGACCGGCGGCCGGCGGTGCATTGTACGGAACAGTAGCGGCCGCTATGGCGAGCTTCTCATATACTCTGTATTTAACTCATAATCCACTGCTTAATATTCTCAGTTGCGCCGTGGCCAGACCTCGTTGGCCTATGGATGGGGCTCATCTGTTGATGGTGCCGCCCATCGCAGCTTTGGCGTTAACGTATGGTTACCTTATATACTATGTTACCGAAAGACATACTGATCGGATACGACGTGTGATTTTAACCGCGACCGGTCAAGAGCCGCACCAGAAATCTCCGCCGGCGCGTAACATAACTACAGCAACTTCAATTGTACAATAAGATGACTAAATTACACTGCCTAAGGTGCGTAGGAGGTCCCAGAGTGGCATTCCAATAAGATACCATGGCAATTCGAGTAATACATGTTATTCCGAGTGTGGCAACGCGCGATGGTGGGCCGGCCAAAGCCGTGGCGGAGATGTGCCGCGAAGCCATTCGCCGCGGCGCGCAGGCCGAGATTTGCACAACCAACGCCGACGGAAAGGGCGTGCATCAGGGAGCCACTGGGCCGCCCCTCGACGCCAGGGGCGTCAAAATAGATTATTACCCGATAGTGGGCGGCAACTACTATAAGATTTCGCCGCTGCTTGCCGTGGCGCTCAAGGCGAAAATTCCCTTGGTGGACGTGGTCCATATTCATTCCCTGTATCAGTTCCCCTCGACTGTCGCGGCCCATTACTGCCGGCGCTTCAGGGTGCCCTACCTGCTACGGCCGCATGGGACGCTCGATCCCTATCTGTTCCGGCGGCATCGGTCGCGCAAATGGTTGTACGAGATGGCGTTTGAACGCCGGAATCTGGGATCTGCCGCCGCGGTGCATTTCGTCAGCAGCGAGGAAATGAGGCTGGCCTGCTCCCTGGGTCTGAAGTTTTACCCCGGCGCTGGCACCGCTGGGCGTTGACGTTGACCGTTCGGTCGGCGAGAGGAGTCCGGCCGCGTTTGCATCGATGTGGCCCGAGGCCGCTGGCCGGAAGGTTATCCTGTTTTTCGGACGACTCAATTTCAAGAAGGGGCTGGACATTCTGACCCGGGCCTTTGGCCAGCTGGCGCGCAAGCGCGAGGACATAGTGCTGGTCATCGCGGGGCCGGATACGGAAGGATACGGCGCGAAAGTACGGGGATGGCTCGAAGATGAAGGAGTCCGGAACCGGACTATCTTCACCGGGATGCTGACCGGCGCACGCAAGAATGCTGTTCTGGCCGGGGCGACGGTGTTCGTACTGCCATCGTACAGCGAAAATTTCGGAATTGCCGTGGTCGAGGCGATGGCCGCGGGTCAGCCAGTGGTGATTTCGAGGCATGTGAACATCTGCCGGGAAGTAGCAGACGCGGAGGCGGGGCTGGTGGTGGACACTGACCCGGACAAAGTGGCCCAGGCGATGGAGACACTACTCGATGATCCAGCGCTTGCTCAGCGGATGGGTAGGAATGGTAAGAGTCTGGTACGCGATCGCTTCACTTGGAACTCGGCCGGGCCCAAATTGATGGAACTCTATATGCGGGTTGTGTCGCAAGCACGTGCTGCCGGCGTAGGCACGACAGCCAGGGCCGGGGCGATCGGCATCGGTCAGTGAGGTCTGGAGTCAATGTGGCATGGATTGCGAATCTGCTGATCGTCTCCCTGGCGTATGGCGTCGGGAACGCGGCGCCACCGGCGGTCTTTCGTGTATCGGAGCCCGTCGCTCCCGGCGATGCGGTGATTCTTTATGGCGGTGGGTTGTCGGCTCAGCGCACGCTCGCCGTAAGCAGACTTCCCGATTCCTCACCCGGGGAACCAGGTAATCATTCTCTGCCGGCGCGGCGCGAATTAGTAGTAGCCGCATTGCAGCCAACTGACGAATCGGTAAAGTTTATCCTCTCGCGCCGTTTGTCCCCCGGAGTCTTCTTGGCGATGGTTGAGAGACTGCCGGTGCTCATCGATCAGCCGAGGGTGTATTGGTGCCAGCCAACCCGACTCATTCCGGGGCTCGCGCAGAACGAAGGCCAACCCGGTGCGATTCTCCAAGTAATCGGACGTAACTTCATTCCCGCCGGTGGAAGGGCCGGACCCGTCCAGGCCGTGCTTCAGAGTGGCGTCCGGCTGGTGCCGCTTCGGGTCACCCAGGTCGATAAGTACAGCTTGCTTGTCGCGATTCCGGCGGCGGCGCCGGCTGGAGACTATCAACTCTGGATTCACAACGGTTACGGCGGCCCAGCGGCATGGGGCGGCGGCCTGTCAGTGGCGATCAAGCTGCCGGCCAAATGGCCCCAGGCCGTCTTCGACATCCGGAGTTTCGGGGCCCATGGCGACAACGTTCATGATGACAGTGAAGCACCTAAAGCCGCATTGGTGGCCGCCTCGCGAGATGGCGGCGGGATCGTATACTTTCCGGCCGGTACCTACAGGGTTCAGGGATGGTTTGTCATTCCCCATCAAGTGATTTTGCGCGGCGAGCGCCGTGACGTGACCTGGCTTAAATGGCCGGAGGTTGAAGCGCGTTCGCCGACGGATTTCTCTCCCGCGGTACTTTTTTCCTCTGGAAAATTTGCAATCGAGCATCTCTCCTTAATGGCGCGCAACACTCAGACGATCCTGAGGGATCTGTCGTGGGATTCCGCTTCCGGTAAGCCTCCAGCGCCGGAATTGCAGCGACAGATGCCCCCCTGGGTACGGAGCACGACGTCTTTTTACGCGATGTGGATTTCCAGCTTCTGTACTACTCAGGACGTCCGTCAAGGGCCGCGGAAGATCCGCGCTGGATTCTAAACGGTTTCGGCTGGAAGAATAACGAACTGATCAAGGTTATTGCATTTGGCGGCGTTCGTAACATCGAGATTTCAGGCTGTCGCTTCGTCGGCGGTACGCAACGGATTATCGATTCGATGAATGCGCGCTTTGAGAACAACGAGTTCGACAATGAATGGGGAATTCTGTCGTGGACCGAGCTCGGCGGCGAATATATCGTGTTCGAGCGCAACACGATCCGTGGTGCCTCGAGCTGGCGGGCGGGCGAACTTCCGGTGCGGGATCTCTACATCGCTTTCAATCGCAACACCAATATAGTGAGCGGCGAACGCGAGGCGCTTACCTTTGACATCGGCCGGGTCAAGGGCCGATTACGCCAGTCCTCCTGGTATCCCGCGATCGCAAGACAACCGGCACAACCGTGGCAGGGACGCGTTGATTCCGCGCACGCCCGCGAGATTCTGCTCGCAGGCGCCGCGCTGACGCCACACGCGTATGCTGGGCTCGACGTGTTGGTGCTCGATGGGGCCGGCGCCGGCCAAACGGCGCGGATCGCCGACAACACCGCTGATTCAATCAACGTCGATCGCTCATGGAACATGCTTCCGCAACGCGACGCCTCGTGTTGCTGTATCAGCTCTCAGGGGAATGCATAGCATATCGCAACAGCTCGGAAGATACCAGCGTCCTGCTACAGATCTGGGGTTTTCTCTATGACGCTACCTTTGACGCCAATGAAGTCGATCGTAGCCAGGGTATGTGGGGGGCTACGGGATGGTTCATCGCGTGGCTCAATAATCGCCTGGTTTCGGCGGTAACCTACCATAAGGGAGTCGGTCCGGCAGGCGTACCCGGTGAAGACACGCCGGAGTTGGGAGTCCCCTACGGATTCGTGGGATTCGTGATGGTAGGGCAAATCACCACCCTGCCGCTTCCCTTTCCATACGTACGGGGCATAGTGATTCGTGGCAATTCCCTTTCCTACGGTTACCGGATCCTGGTGATGTTCGGCTATGGGGGACGCCGGCGCGGACTTGGTTTCAGCGCTGCGCGTGACTTGGTCATTGATCGGAACACCATCGACCACTCCGCGGTCGGAATCGGGTTGGACGAAAATATCGGCAGTGTGTTGATCAAGGATAACGGCTTCAACGCAGACGCGGCGCGGTTCGAGTTGGGCGACATGTCCAAATGTCTTTTAATGGCTAATCCATAGGACCGAACACGTTGCCAAATCACCTATCTCCGATGAAGTTTTCGATCATAATACTCACGTACAACTCGGAAGCCACCATTGGGGCGACTCTCGGGGCAGCAGCCCCATTGTCGGACGATATCCACGTGGTCGATTCTTACAGTAACGATCAGACCTGCCAAATCGTGCGATGCCACGGGATTCGTGTTGTGCAACACCCGTTTCAAAATTACGCTGCTCAACGCAACTGGGCCATCGAAGCCTTGCCTCTGAAGTATGATTGGGAGCTGCACCTGGATGCCGACGAGCGAATTTCCGAAACCTTGGCGACCGAGCTCGCTGAGCTGAAACAAACGGAGCCCTGGCCGGAAATTCAAGGATATTGTGTTCCACGTCTGGTGCGTTTCATGAATCGCCCGTTGCGGCATGGAGGAATGTTTCCGATTTGGCATATGCGTCTGTTCAGGCGCGGCCAGGGACGATGCGAGGAGCGGGAGTACGATCAACATTTTGTGGTTAATGGGAAAATCGCGAAGCTCAAAGGTCCAATTATCGACGATATCCGCATGCCCCTCGGCGAGTGGGTGATTCGTCATAATCGCTGGTCCGACGCGGAGGTTCATGAACTGTCCCGTTCCCCTGATTCGTCCGGTCTGTGCGCCAAGCTCAGGGGCAATCCCCTCCAGCGAAAGCGGTATTTCCGAAATACTTATAACAGGGGGCCACTGTTCTGGCGGGCAGGACTTTTGTTCGTCTACCGCTATATTGGTCGGCTGGGCTTTCTCGATGGCACTGAAGGGTTGATATTTTACTTCCTGCAGTCCTTGTGGTTCAGATTCTTGATCGATGCGAAATTTTTTGAACTGGATCGGGTGAAGGACCGGCAAGCAGCGCTGGATATGGTGGCGAAAGTGCGAGTGCCGGAACTTGCCGCGCACCTGGAGTCGGATCGGTGAATTCGGTCAAGACGAGAGACTCGGCTTCAGCTTTATGAATTTCACATTTCGTGAACTTCGCGATCGACTTCATCCGCTCAACCGGGTACGACGCTACAGTGCTTGCCGGCAGATCCTCAATGTCTTCGATGTTCCGGTGTGGACGCGAATGCCGGGCGTGAAATGGAAAGTACGGGCGCGATTGGTACGCCATGCGAGTAGCTTTCTGCTTGCGGGTGGAGTGGAACCGGGAATCTCCTGCCTGTTTCGCACAATCGCGCAGGAAACCGGCGTGCGCTCTCTATGGGACGTTGGAGCCAACATTGGCTACTATAGCTGGGTTGTGAAGAGCCTGGTGCCTGACTGCACAGTTAGGCTACACGAACCGGAGCCAGACAACCTCAGACTCATCGAGGAAACCATTCGACGTGCTGGCCTCGATGACGTCATTGTGCGGCCGGTGGCGGTCAGCGATCAGCGCGCGGAGGTGAGCTTTATCCGTGACACGATTTCGGGCTTCACCGGGGAAATAGACACGTCGTCCAGTAACTTTTCGGAGAGGAATTGGGGAATAAGGGGTGAATCTGTACCAGTCCAGGCGGTGTCTCTTGATGACGAGCGGGCCGCCACCGGAAGAGTGGATTTGATCAAGATCGATGTGGAGGGTCATGAGGAGGCGGTGATTCGTGGTGCGCGCGAGCTGATCAATAACGACGAGCCCATTGTCATCTTTGAATGTTTTCATGGTGGTCGCGAAATCAATCGGATGTTGTACAAAAAGGGCTATACCGTCGCGGATGCAGAAACGATGGCTGCGCCATCAGAGGATACGTCTAATTTCGTTGCACTACCCGCCAGGTTCAATCGCGATCTTCTGGAGCTTGCTCAGAGCTGGCAAAGGAGATTCGTCCAGATTGTCGGGAGCAGCCGCCATTGAGACATCGGCTTGGGAGAGGTTGTGCCGGCGCCATGACTGCAGGAGCGACCGTGAGAGCCAGGTTCCTAAGGTTCCTGGACGTGGCTGTCGATCCAATGGCACTGATGGCGCTCGCCTCGTGGCCAGTATTCTCTGTCTCGTCATACAAGATGGTCCGCAGTTTGGTCCAGCAGGAGATCAAGCCAATGACTGTGATCGACGTCGGCGCGAACGTCGGTCAATTTGCTATCGCAGCGGCGAACCTGTTCGCAGGCGCCCGCGTGTACTCTTTCGAGCCGCTGCCGGCGTGCTTCGAACGCCTGGTTAAGAACGTGGGCAAATTCCCTCAGGTGACCGCCGTCCAAGCGGCGCTCGGTGAGACGACTGGTTCAGTGCAGCTCCGGGTTAATTCGCACAGCCATTCCAGTTCCCTGCTGCCGTTGGCCGACGCTCACCGCGCTGCCTTCCCGGGTGCGGTGGAACTGCAGCGGATTAACGTGAAGCAGACGACCTTGGATGAGGCCTTGGACGGAGTCGAGCTGGAAAGCCCGGTGCTGCTAAAACTCGACGTGCAAGGGTATGAGGCGAAAACGCTTCGTGGTGGGGCCGAACTGCTAAAGCGCGTGCAATGGGTTGTCGCCGAAGCGTCACTCAAACCGATGTACGAGGGTGAGACTCTGTTCATGGAGTTGGCGAGAATGATGGAAAATTCCGGGTTTTTCTTTCTCCGTCCCGTTGGTTTTCTACCGCATCCGCAAACCGCAGAAATTCTACAAGTGGATGCCCTGTTTGGCCGCCGCGGAATAGAGAGAAAAGCAGCGTCATGACCCGGAACTGCCAATTATTCTGCTTGATGGTCCAATGAGACACGATTCCATCCTTAGCATCCTGCCATAGAGGACTACCAAAAGTCTGACACTCGCACCCATCCGAACGAAGGTGGATTACCTGTATCCAGGCGCATTTCGGCTCTTATTGGCGACCATCGTGGTTCAACACCACTACGGTTCGTACGCTCTCGGGACCATGGCCGTGCTCATTTTCTTCATGCTAAGCGGCTACCGGATCTACCAAATGTACGACCGCAAGTACTCGCAGGCCACCAGCACATACCTCACCTTTATCGTGTCGAGGGTATGGAGGCTCCTACCGATATTTTACCTGGCGAATCTTCTGACCATCGTAGTCGCCCGCGCCTGTGGTAGACAGCTCGGGCCCATGTCCTACGCGGAATAGTCGCCAACGTGACGCTCTTCGGATATGCATCGGCGCCTCGGGGAAGTGTGGCATTAGGACCGGCGTGGTCGCTGGATATCGAATTACAATTCTATGTTGTAGCACCCTTCATAGTGAGGTTCTTAAAGCGTTCTGCAACTCTCGCGCCAATCCTTCTTGCAGCCATCGGGACGGTTGGAGTGTTGTTTTATCTTTGGGGTCACTCTAATTGGTTGCTGGACTATTTCGGGTTCTTTTTCTTGGGTACTCTCTGCGCGCATTACAATTGGCGACCGAGTAAGATGTGGGCAGCAGGCTCAGGGCTGCTTTGGGTTTCTGCCATCCTCGTGCTTCCGTTGATCCCGGTGACCCGTACCATGCTGATTGGAGGCAAAGCACCCGGGGCCGAGTTTCTGAGGTACAATGAGTTCGCCAATGTCTTGTCTTGTTGACGACTGCGGCCATACCTCTCGCCTTTTGGACAGTGCGTCTCAAATCGCCTGGTCTGGATCGGCTGGCGGGCGATCTTTCTTATGTAGTGTACTTGTTGCACATATCGGGGTTTCTGATCGTGAACTACTGTCGGGGGTCTTTATCGCGAGGTGAACGCCTTCCTTACGTATTGACCTCTATAGTGTTGACCTACGGAGCCATTGTTCTGGTGTTGTGGTTTCACGACCGGCCAATTGAGCGCCGGCGCGAGCGGTTCGTTGAGCGGATGCTCGAGGCGGGTTCGGCGGCTATTAAAACGCCGGCCACAGAGTCCGGCGTAGATCTAGTGCTTACTCCGGAAGTAACAGACGGTAGACAAATTATAGTAGACTGTCGTTAACATAGGGCAAGGCGGTGCTCACGGCTGACGCCAAATGAAACAGCCCGTGTTCTCATTGGTATTGGAGAATGCGGGATTTTGTTTGCCTGTAACTTGCCGGTAAGCGAGTGCGCATTCCAGTCTACTTCGGGGGGTGAAGAAGAACTCTGGAATATGATATGCCGGGGTTTATGACGGCGTTGTTCGAGAAAATTACATTGGGGGTATCGTCGGAACTGTCGATATTGATTCCCAGGCGGGTGTTTGTGCACGAATTGTCTGAGAGCATTATTAAGTCGGTATATACCGAGCCTGGAGCGGATACACCGAAGCAAGCACCCGCTTGGCCGCCATAGACCGACACGGTGTTTCTTTGAGCCGATGGCGGGTTGCGCCCGGGTATGACGATCAGATAGACCGCAGTGGCGGCCGCTAAGCCGACGCCCCTGAGAGTCAAAGTATTGGCGCTTAGTTGAGCCGGCGAAGATACGCCGATTCCTAAGCTTGGGTTGGTCCGCGGTCCCAGGTGATAAGATTGTGCGAAATTACGGTGCTTGTAGGCATGGCGTTATGGCTATTTACCGCCATGGCTCTGGAGCTATTTGTGTAGATGTCGTTATTGGAGAAGACCCACGAATAGCCGAGAGAGTTGCCTATGCTTACGCCAAAGGTTACCGTTGATGAGTCGTTCTGGACGCCAGGGTCTGAACAGAGGGTGGCAAAGTGGTTGTGTTGGATGTCAGCTTCTGCAATGGTTCCCTCGAGAGCGAAACCACCTCCGCACGGAAATACAAAGGCATTCTCAGAGACAGCGAGAGGGGTGGAAGCGCCGTTAACGACGAAGGCATTTTTGGAGCGCTGTCCTATGTACCAGTTATTGTTGGGACCGACAGTTAGATAAGAAGAGAGCGGAAATTCGAAAGAATCTAATGTGATCAGTGGGTTATCGTAGATGCTCACCCGCGCCGACCACTCATTATAAAAGAGCTCGGCGAGGTGGGTCTCCATTTTAGGCATAGAGATGTTCTGCCAGGTAACGCCATAGGTGTCGTTAAGAGACACCGGTGTGGAAGGTGTCTGGATGGTCATGTTTTGAAAACCGATATTGTGCTGGGCGACGCTGTTGGTCGTGAGATCTTCGATAAACGCGGGATAGCCGGTTCCCCAGGGTATATCGACTGTTAAGGGATCGGCGATCCCGATGGTCCCCGTGGCAAGATCGACGGTGCGTACTTGGGTTATGTTGGATGCACTGTAGCTCCCGTTAACAGCTTGTCCTCCGGTTATATAGACAAAGTCCCCGACATGAAAGTTGGTGGCGTCCGGGGTACGGTGTGTTGTGACGGAGAGCGCGCCATGGGCCGCGTTGTTGAGCGCGTAACTTGGCAAGGAGGGCGTTCCGTCCGACTTTTGAGGCCCGGTATATCCGGCCCATGGAGCGGGTGCGACGTTCCAGATGACACCGCCTACACTAACCCGCCAGGCCCAGTCGCGCTGAATGATGGTATTGGTTGTTGTGTTGCCGGTGGAGAGAATCGAGCTGCCGGTTTGAAGGATGGAGCCTGCGGCGTGATAGCGCAGGGTGGCCGGCGTAAATCGGTAACCCGCCGGCGTGGAGCCGAGGAGCAGAAGAATCATGTTTAGGTGGTAGGTGCCGGCGGGAAAGTAAACCTGCTTTCCGGACGCGGCATCGTAGGCTGCCTGTACTGCCGGCGTGTCATCATGGCAAACCTTGACGCCTGTCGCCTGGCTTACAGCAGAGGTGTCGAGGGCCCAGGAATCGCCGGATCCTCCCGAGATTGCGGCGTAAAGCGTCTGGTTGCGCGCGCCCGGTGCCACCGCAGGCCAGTCATAGGAAGTTGGAAGGTCACCGCCGTAGTCATTGTAGGAATAGCCGGTTACGACATTGACCAGAAAGTATGGTCCGCCGTTGATGGACCGGTAGACTCCGTAAGCAGAGTTTGGATTACCGTTCCCAGTAAAAGACACCGCGAGTCCCGAGGCGGTCGTGAAGGGGGCGGCGGGACCGGTTGTGATGCATCCCGGCGCAGAGGGTGCGGTCAAACCTTCGGCCGGATCTCCGGCGACGATTTCGTAACAGTCAGTGGTTGAGCCGAGGCTGCCCAGGTTGGTAACGGTTGGTGTTCCAGCTGGCGTCAGCGGGCTGGGGATACCGGCTGTCGGAACGGCGACGTACTGGCCGGCCTGGAAGTCGGTTGATGTGGTGCAGGTTAGAGTCGTCGAGCCGGCGGCGATCGAGCATTTATAGCTGTTGTCGGAGCCCGAGGCGCCGAAGTCTTTCACATTTACCGTGGATGCGCCGGCGGGGACTTGGGTGATGGGGGCGCCGGTGGAGGTGCGGACGCTATTTCCGCGGCCGGCGTAGACCGCCGGGGGTCTTTGGTTGGTCGGGCCGGCTTGCGCTAAGACGGGCGGCGGCTGATCCGCATCGGTGTCCGCTTGCGCAAGTGGGGCGGAGACCGGGCTATCAGCCAGGTTGGAAACGCCAGTAGTGGTTGGCACTGCCTCTGACCGCGTTGAATCCGTGATGGCGGTCGCATGACCGCTGATCGCGCATCTTTTAAGCAGTTCTCTTACCGACGCCTCCCAGCCGTCATGCCGGGTTTCTTTTAAAACGCGCGCTTCGCAGTCAGAGGTCGAGGTAGGAGGCTGCGCCCAGAGTGGCTGCGCCCGCCATTGGCCCAGCCCGATCGCCAGGATCCCCATTAAAACGTTGAAGGTTCTGGAGACGCTCCGCTGCGGGTATTTACACTTAATTTGAGTACGTAAAGGCAGATTAGTCTGGCTTGGAAACTCGTCGTTGCTTGTTGAATACACCAATGCCTACACCTTGTTGAAATAACTAACTTACGGCTAGTTACAAGTGATAACTGGTTGTAAAAGTAACTAGGAGTAGTTTAAGCAACGAGGCTACGTGGTGCAGTATGGTAAAACAAGACAGCAAAAATGTTATAAATGATAACGTATAGTTAATATTTACCGGTCTTAGATGACGTTGTGTTAAATATTGACCGGGTTTTTCGTGACTCGCCTCCATTAGCCGTTTTTAAAAGGCTTCTGGTCAGTTACGGAGAACTCATCATGGGCCGGACGACTCGCCGGCGAGCGATAGTGCCCCGCTGGCACTTGGGTGGGAAAATTGTTGGCGGAAGGGGACTTTCGGGCCGGCAATAAGGGGTGGAGGCCAATGGGCCCCCCTTCAGGTGGGAAGAGCGGAGTCGAAGCCAGTGTGCGACACTGGCGCAACGCAGCATCTGTGAGCGGAGGCAACAGCGCGCTAATGAGCGACAGCGCGGTTTATTTTTATCCGGGGTTGTTGCGTGGAGCAGCGGTAGGGATCGAGCGCCGATCCCGGTTCTTCAGGTAAGCCGGCGCGAGGAGCGGCCCGGCAATGCCGCCTTTGTTTGCGCCAGTCCGGCCGCCTTCGGCGCCGAGGCCGCTGTACTCACACTAGTCGGCGCCGACGCCAACGGCGCCGCCTTGGCCACCATGCTGGGCGGGTTCGTGTCGAGACCCAAACGCTGGTCGAGGATCCCGGGCGTCCCACCATCGTCAATCTCGACGCCTGAAATCAGAAAGAGGCCGATGATCGCCAAGACCACGTCGCCGGCGCCCCTAACATCGTAGGGACCCCGGGCGTAATGTCCGGTGGGATGCACTTCCGGCGTAAGCGTGTCAGGCTTAAAAAAAGCGCGCGGTTCTCCACCGCGCGCTTTTGTTTTTGTAGCGATAGCCGGCGAGTTTACTGAAGCCGCCCTCAGCCGCGCCGAAACGCATGGCACGCTGGTGCCACGGATGGCCCGAAGGAGTCAAAAGATCGAATCGCGGCTCAGATCAGCCTGAGCCACGAGCAAATCGACATGTACCTAGCTCTCTTGAGCTGAGTCCCCGCCGTTCTGGAGCGCGTCTCGCACTGGCGTGACGAATACGTGGTAGTGCGCTGGAGCTCCGCCGCGCTCACCAGATCGCAGTCGACCTTTCATCGGCATCTGCGGATGGAAGAGCATGAAACAATGACTTCGGCAAATTGAGCCAACGGCAACTTCCCGCTATGCTTGAATTAGCTGCTTTAGTTGAGTATGGCTCGTGACCAGGCGACGAATTGCCCTTGATTCTTCGCATGCTTCCACGGCCAAGGAGTTTGCCCGATGAGTGACGCTTCGAAAGTTTCGTCTAACAACGATGCTTACCAGGGGCTCGATTTCGACCCCGATGCCCTGCGCGCCAAGTACCGTGAGGAGCGCGACAAGCGCGTGCGTCCTGATGGAAACGAACAGTACATCGAAGTGCGGGGCGACTTCAGCCGTTATGTGGACGATCCCTACGTCGATCCCGGCTTTACCCGCGAAGCGGTGAGCGAGGAGGTGGATGTTCTGATCATCGGGGGCGGCTTCGGTGGTCTGTTGGCGGGAGCGCGCCTGCGCGAGGCCGGCGTCAATAACATCCGCATTATCGAGAAGGGCGGCGACTTCGGCGGCACCTGGTACTGGAACCGTTATCCGGGCGCGCAATGCGATATTGAGTCGTACATCTATCTGCCGCTGCTCGAAGAGACCGGGTACATTCCAAAGGAGAAATACTCCTACGCACCGGAAATCCTGGAACATGCCCGCCGTATCGGGAGAAAATTCGATCTGTATCGCAATGCCTTTTTTCAGACGCAGATCAAAGAAATAACCTGGAGCGAAGACAATCTCCTGTGGATCGTTACCACTAATCGCGGCGACCGCATCAGGGCCCGCTTCGTGGTCATGTCCAATGGGCCGTTGAACCGGCCCAAGCTTCCCGGGATTCCCGGCATCGACAGCTACCAGGGACATACTTTCCATACCAGTCGCTGGGATTATGCGTACACCGGTGGCGATACCACCGGAAACTTGCACAAACTTGCCGACAAGCGGGTGGCAATCATCGGCACCGGAGCGACCGCCGTCCAATGTGTGCCGTACCTCGCCAAGGACGCGCAGCACCTCTACGTATTCCAGCGCACGCCGTCCTCGGTCGACGAGCGCGGGAACGGTCCGACCGACCCCGAATGGGTGAAGACGTTAACCCCGGGATGGCAGAAGAGGCGCATGGATAATTTTAACATCCTGGTTTCGGGTGGCAGCCAGGATGAGGACCTCGTAGGCGATGGCTGGACCGACATTTTCCGGAATCTGACCCGGCTCCCGGCAACCAACGTAACGCCCAAGGAGCGCGGGCGCATGCTGGAGCTGGAGGATTTCAAAAAGATGAACCAGGTCCGTGCGCGAGTGGACGCAATCGTGAAGGACAAGCGGACCGCGGAGGCGCTCAAGCCATGGTACCGTCAGTTCTGTAAACGCCCCACCTTCAACGACGAGTATCTGCCGGCTTTTAACCGCCCCAACGTGACACTGGTAGACACCATGGGCCGCGGCGTCGATCGAATCACCGACAAGGGCCTGGTTTTCGACGGGGTGGAATACGAAGTCGACTGCATCATTTTCGCCACGGGATTCGAAGTCGGCACCGCATACACCCGGCGGGCGGGCTTCGAGATTTACGGTCGCGGCGGCAAGTCACTTACCGAGTACTGGGCCAGCGGTCTCAGAACGCTGCACGGCTTTTACAGCTTCGGATTCCCGAACTGCTTCCACATGGGCACCACGCAAAATGCCTTGACCGCAAACTTTCCACACATGCTCCAGGAGCAGGCGAGCCACATCACTGAACTGATTCTGCACGCGAAATCGCATGAGGCGCGGCGCATTGAACCCACGGCCGAGGCGGAAGCCGAGTGGGTCGCAACGATCAAGCAAAAGGCGCTATACAATCGGCGGTTCCAGCGGGAATGCACGCCGGGATACTACAACAATGAAGGTAAGCCCGCTGAAGGCGCGGGGTTTTTCGGCGAGCAATACGGCGGCGGACCGGTTGAATTCCACGACATCATTCGCCAATGGCATGCGGACGGGCAGATGAAGGGGCTGAAATTATCCTGAGCGCTGACCGGCCGAAGCTGAGATCGACCTACGATCAGCGCTGAATATTGCTTTCCGCGATTTTGAGCTCGGGGCTGTTAAGAAGGGCGTCGCCAGCCGGGATGTGCCGGCTGGTACGGGCCTATTTGCCCAACGCGTGCCTGATGGTGTTCAGGATGAAAATGAAGTCGCGTGAAGACCGCACCTCGCCCATGAGCGCGACCTGCGACAGGGTTTCCATCTCCGAGCCGGTTATCCTGTGAGCCTTGCGCAGGTTCTCGTCGACGGAGAAAGCGTCCCAAGCGGAGGCTTTGCCCGAGGTTGGCTCCTGTGAAACCAGGTCCTTGGTTTCCGGGTTCGCCAGGAAAAACAATTCGCGCGGATCCAATCCCAGCACCTCGGCGAGGCTGATAACGACCTTCTCCGAGGGGTGGCGCCTGCCCGCCTCAAGGTGGGCAATGTACGCGACCGATGTACCGATTCGGCGGGCAACGTCTTCCTGCGTCAAGTCCAGTTGGCGCCGCCGGTTTCGAATAATCTGGGCAAAGCCCTTGTCGTCAATCATTTCGATGTTCTTCGCCAACTCGGTGTTCCTCTCCGATCAAACCTTCAGTTGTTTGATAAAATTCAGTCGATAGCTACAAGATGTAGTGTGCCTTGGTAAGCAAATACGGTGCCATTAAAAAATTACAATTTCACCAACAAAAATCGGGGTAAAGTCCGCGCATTTGCTCGCTTTACGCGTCCCTCGGGTTTCCTACTGCCTCCTTTTGGCTTCGCTACAACTGGCGAGATGTAGCGAAAAGTTACCACTTTGCATTTGAATGTGGCTGACCGAGATCCTCTGATGCTCGCCGCAACTCTGAGCGGTGGCGCGCAAGTCGGCGGCCCGGTTGCAGGGTAGCCGCGCATTATGAGAGGTAGAGCTATGTCAACCGATTCTGCCTCCATTGCAAACGCCCAAGCGGGACAAATCGCGCCGCCGGATCGACGCCGGCGATGGCTGGTGATCGCCACGCTGTCGGTTGTGATGTTCCTGGTGATTGGCAGCACGGCCATGACCATCCCGATTTTAATTACGCCCCTGATCAAGCATTACGGATGGAGTCACGCGCGCGTTTCCACACTGCCCACGGTGTACCTGCTGATGCTCAGCCTGGGCGCGCCGATAACCGGGTGGCTGCTGGACCATCTGGACGCGCGGATCGTGATGGCAACCGGTGCAGCGATTGCTGCGGCAGGTCTGATCGGCGCCAGCCAGGCTCATTCTTACGGCGCGATGATCGGAGCGTACGTGCTGATCGGCGCGGGAGCGGCAGGCTCGACGCTGGT
>DASZGF010000047.1:0-1778 GCA_035939115.1 Binataceae bacterium (SeqCode) | reverse complement strand
GGGCCGCCGGAAAGCATGGGCTTCACGCTGGTCGGTGCGCTTTTCGTCATCCCCTTCATCCTCGCCTACACCGCAATGTCCTATTATGTATTCCGCGGCAAGGTGCGAGCCGGCGAGGGGTATCACTGATGGCTGCGCACCCGTCCGACGGCGCACAGACGTGGCTTCGGAGGGTCGGCTGGCTTATTTTGATCTGGGCGAGCAGTGTCCTGGCGCTGGGCGTTGTCGCGGGCCTTTTCAGAGAAGTGATGAATCTCGCCGGGCTAACCCTGTGAAGTTCAAAATAACTTCGCGCGCATTCACTCGGTAATTTAAAGGACCCCCATGGGCAATTCGCTTCAGAACAAGATTGCACTCGTGACCGGCGCGCGCACCGGCATCGGACTGGGTATCGCAAAACGCTTCGTGTCCGACGGGGCTCAGGTGGTCATCACCGGCCGTCGCCAGACCGAGCCGAATGCGGCCGTTGCGGAGATCGAGCATCCGCACGGATGTCGCGAAAATGCCGCCTCGCCCCCCGGCGGTGGTTGCCCGCTCAGCGTAGGTGCCGCATCAGGCATGGGTAGCGATGCACCGATGCGCCATCCCACTGCCGGACAGCCGGGAAAAAATCTACATCCGAACCGATCCGCCGAAGACAGTCGCGTCTTGCAGACATTTCCTCAGTAAGACGATTTCTCCGGCGGTCAAAGCTTCGACGCCGATTTTACAAACCAGGCTTGGCCGACGTGTTGCGCCGACACGAGGCTGGCCGTCCGGAAAATAACATAGAGAATGCCAATGACGATCACGAAGCGCTGCGCTTCGGTCGCACAGGCAACAGGCCCTTTGTCTCATTGGTTGGCGGTACCTTGCCCGGTAGACGTGTTGGCGGGACCGGACTCGGGATTCTCGCTTTGGACTCCCAGGACGGCGCTCGCCAGACCTATGACGACCGGCACTGCAAGACTCCAAAGACCAATCCAACTGTAGAGGACGGCGGCGACTGCACAGCCGGCGGCGAAGGAGAGGATGCCGCCGACGGTGCGGTCGCAGCGGCCGCGAACGACTACGGTAGGTCCCGCGCCGCGCAGGAGATCGATGGCGTCGAGCGCAGCCTGGGTGGTGTTGCCGGTCATGATCGTCGTGGGCGGCAGCCCCGCCAGGTGAATGCGATGGAGCGCGTTCTGCATCGCCATGGCCGCCACGCCGGCAAAGCCGGTCAGCAGCGCGGCCGGTGTATCGCTGTTTGGGAATGGACCAAGTGCGGCAGCCAGCATGAAGAAGGCGAACAGAAACGCGACCTCTGCGGCCAGCAGCAACCGCAGTGCAGGCATTCGATGTGCAGCCAGCGCCGCTCCAGCTAACCTGGCCAAGGCGACCACGAGGATGAATTCGGGAAGCGCCAATAGCTTGGCAAGCACACCATGGGTTCCGTATACCAGCGTTGCACCCAAAGTGACGAAGTTTCCCGTCACATGCGCCGTGAACAGACCCTCAAGCCCGAGAAAACTCGCCGTATCGACAAAGCCAGCCGTGAAGCTGAGCAGCAACGTGATGTTCAACTTTTTCATGGAGCAGGATCCTGGATGAGTTCGATGGTTCTGCGGTCACAGGTGCTTTTGCGTACCGCAAAGGGACCGCGGACATCCAGCTCATGCATTTTGCGCCGCGGTTTCCACGCGTAAGGACTCCGCGCCGCGCCGGCCGAGCCACGCGTTGACCCGATCGAGATAGAGATAGATGACCGGCGTGGTGAACAGCGTGAGGGCCTGGCTCAGCAGCAGGCCGCCCACCAT
>DASZGF010000046.1:0-1924 GCA_035939115.1 Binataceae bacterium (SeqCode) | reverse complement strand
CGAGACGGCGCTCACACTTTGTGCCGATTTTGTTGCAAAAGTCCCAAAATACCAGGCGACGATTCTTTTCGAGAAAAGAAGCTAAACTAAGCTCGCCAATTAGTATGGCTCCCAGGCCGTTAGCGAAGTCGCCTGTGAGTTTCTCACTAGGAGATGAGGTCCCCCCCATCTTTACACGAAAGTCGCGTCTACGCCCGGAGAATTTTTGATCACCAGTGCAAAAAGACTTTTGCAACAAAATCGGCCAATTGCGGACTCATGCACTGCAAAAAACGACGCGCTCGCCGCCCACTGACGGGGCCTTGCATTTCGAGTATGATGCAGCGCAATGCGGTCCTCGAACCAGTGGAGGCACATGCGGGCTAATCATTTGAAGCGGCGAGATTTCATCACGCTTCTCGGTGGCGCGGCAGCGACGTGGCCGCTCGCCGCGCGCGCGCAGCAGCCCGATCGCCTGCGGCGCATCGGCGTGCTCATGCCATTCACGGCGAACGATCCGGAGGCACAGGCACGAAACGTGGTGTTCGAGCAGAGCCTCCAGCAGTTGGGCTGGACGGTTGGCCGAGACCTGCAGATCGACTATCGCTCGTCCGGCGGCGAGGCCGCTTCCGTTCGCCGATACGCGGCGGAACTGGTTGCGCTCGCGCCGGATGCGATCCTGACCGTCGGCAGCGTGACCATAGGGCCCCTGCAACAGGCGACCCGCACCATCCCTATCGTGTTTGTGAATGTCGCCGATCCGATCGGCGCTGGCTTCGTCCAAAGCCTGGCGCGGCCGGGAGGCAACGCCACCGGTTTCACCAATTTCGAATACAGCATGAGCGGGAAATGGGTGGAATTGCTCAAAGAGATCGCGCCCCGCGTCACGCGAGCGGCGGTCCTTCGGGACCCCACCGAGGCGGCGGGCATCGGCCAATTCGGCGCCATCCAGTCCGTGGCGCAGTCGCTTGGGGTTCTGCTCACGCCTTTCAGCGTGCGCGATGTCGGCGAAATCGAGCGCGGCGTCGCAGCGTTCGCGCGCTCGGGCAACGGCGGCTTGATTGTGACGGCGGGCGGAACGGGGTTTCGTCGCGATCTGATCATCGGGCTTGCGTCCCGCCACAAGCTGCCCGCGGTCTACCCTTTCCGCTATTACGCCAAAGACGGCGGCCTGATCACCTATGGGCCTGATACGCACGATCCGATCCGGCGCGCGGCCGGCTACATCGACCGCATCCTCAAGGGCGAGAAGCCGGCCGACCTGCCGGTGCAGGCGCCGACCAAGTACGAACTGGTGATCAATCTCAAAACCGCCAAGGCGCTCGGCCTCGAAATTCCGCCGATGCTGCTCTCGCGCGCCGACGAGGTGATTGAATGAAAGGCGCTCTCGTCAAGATAATTGTCGTTCTGTGCTCAGGTGATCATCTGCTCATGCTTTATTTGATGAGAGGATATGGGTCGTCCTGTCTTCGAATTATCAGTAGCGTAGTATTCGTGATGGGGCCGACGACTGCTCGATGCTCCAGACAGGGCACTTCGCCCCCACCCACAATCGCTTCCGTGGGGGTAGCGCTCAGGACGGGCCGCACCTCGCAGCTATCGCGTAGCGATTTAGTGCCATGGCACCTTGCTACCCAACGCACGAACCCTGCTACATCCGCACCTGGCGATAGGAGACAGACGCAAGCTCGGGAGACCTTCGGGTTATGGACCCACTGCGGTCATAGGTTGGACCGAAATCCCGCAGCGCAGCGAACACGGAGCGTTGGAGCAATTGTCGCGAGTCTCACATGCGAAAACTGACTAGCGCCTACGCTGCTTCTGGGTCTCGAAGCAATGGTAAGCGGGCAGAGGTAGGCGACACGGGGCCGTTGGGCGCGGCGTCGCCCGCCGGCCCACTTCCTGGCCGATCCTCGCGATGATGGATTATTTGCGCCTGTTGAGA
>DASZGF010000045.1:0-1797 GCA_035939115.1 Binataceae bacterium (SeqCode) | reverse complement strand
ATGGAATCAGCGACCGTCGCCACCCAGGGCTTCCGAATGCGCGTGCCCTACGGGACGTTGCTCTGCGTCTCTGACAAACCGCTGCATGGCGAGATCAAGCTGCCGGGCGCCGCCAACGCCTTTTACGAGCGCGCCATTGGCGAGCACCTGCAGATTGGCATCGCGGCGATTGGCCTGTTGCAGAGTCAGGACGATACCCTGCACTCACGTAAGCTTAGGAGCTTCGATGAGCCGCCCTTCCGGTGAGAATCTAGCTGATCACCACCACCGGAGTGCCGACGTGCACCCGACCATAGAGGTCGATCGCGTCCATGTCGCGCATGCGGATACAGCCCGAGGAGACGTGCCCCCCGATTTCCGACGGCTCGTTGGTGCCGTGGATGCGGATGAGCGTGTCACGATCGTTTTGGAAAAGATAAAGGGCGCGAGCGCCGAGCGGATTGTCCCACCGGCCTTCGAGGGGCCCATGCTGCTTATAGACCTGGAACTGCGGCCAGCGCTCCATAATCGAAGCCGTCGGCATCCAGGTCGGCCACTCCTTCATGGCGCCAACCTCGGCGCGGCCCGTCCAGCCCATATATTCGGCGCCGCTTGCGATCCTGTATTGGACCGCCTGGCCATGGGGCAGAATGTAATAGAGATAGTTGTTGGTGGTGTCGACGATGATGGTGCCCGGCTTCTCGGGCGTTTGATACTGGACGATGCTGCGGCGGGTGGGAATCGTCCACTCGTCTGGTTCCGCCAGCGCCATCATCTGCTTGTCACGCGCGCTGAGCTGCGGATCTGGAAGCCCGGATTGAATGACCGGCGTGCACCCGCTCGCCAAAGCCGCCACGCCCAGCACCAGCCCCACTATGACCACATTCGTTTTCATCGCCGCCCCACCCGACCACGTTGCTAATGATTTCCTTACCATAAAACGCAACGGTTTCACGAAAGTTACCAAGCGTCAGCTTAGGATCTGTTCACAAAACCGCGAGCGCCGCCTAGAAGTCTCTTGTCCAGCTTTCGCCACAAATCCTTTAGCGAAACCCGCCGGTTGAGTCCAAGCGATAGTTGCAAGGTCGTTTGCTGAAAGCTACCGACCGAGGCAAAAATGCGACAGTTGCGCAAATGTTCCAGAGACTCTTCTAACCCTAACGGAAGTGACAGATGACCGAATGGCCGGCGCGCCTCGTCCTGGTCGGAGCGGGGAAGATGGGGGGAGCGATGGCGCAGGGCTGGCTCGACGCCGGGCTCGCTCCGTCCTCGCTGACGATCCTCGAGCCCAATCCTTCATCCGAGATCGCGTCGCTCGCGGCGGACCGGGGCGTTGCGCTCAACCCTCGCACCGTAGACGCGCCCCCCGAGATGCTGGTGCTGGCGGTCAAGCCGCAGAGCCTGGACCAGGTCGCCCTCCAGATCAGCCAGTTCGCCGCAGAGCGCACGCTCCTGCTCTCCATCATTGCGGGCAAGACCATCGCCAATCTTCTCGCCCGCTTCCCGCACGCTCGCGCCGTCGTGCGCGCGATGCCCAACACACCGGCTGCGATCGGCCGGGGCGTCACCGCCGCCTTCGCTAACCGGGACGTCAACGCGGAGCAACGGCGCTGGTGCGAGCGCCTGCTTGGCGCGGTCGGGGCGTTCTTCTGGCTTGGCGATGAGGACGCGATCGATGCGGTGACGGCGATTTCCGGGTCAGGACCGGCCTATGTATTCGCCCTGACCGAAGCGCTCGCCGCCGCGGCCGAGAGACTGGGTCTCCCGGCGGAACTGTCCATGAACCTGGCGCGCGGCACGGTCGAAGGCGCCGCCGAG
>DASZGF010000044.1:0-2303 GCA_035939115.1 Binataceae bacterium (SeqCode) | reverse complement strand
ACTCAACCACGCCGACCGGCTGGTGTACTCCCGTGGATTCAACCTGGAAAATCCGGACCCGACCCCGATCGGGATCAACTGCCGCCTGTGTGAGCGCCCGAATTGCAGCCAGCGCGCCGAACCGCCTTCAAGCCGGCCTTTGCTAGTCGACGAAACCCTCCATGGGATTTCCCCGTTCGGCTTCGTCGCAGAGCAGCCTTAGCCCAATTTCGCGGATTCGACCTGAAGGTTGAGAATCTTTGCGCGGCAAGTGCTTGATGCGCAAGGGGTGAGCTGCGCCCGGAAGGCCAAAACCGGCTGTAGTGAAGACCTACTCTCTTGCCCAGAGCGGGCGAACGCTTCATTCCGGCGCATGTTCTTGCGCCAGATGATTCGGAAGAAAGACGGGAAGGAGCATCGCTACTTCAGCGTGGTCGAGAGCAAGCGCATCGCCGGTGGACGCGTAATTCAGCGGCATGTGCTGTATCTAGGCGAGATCAACGACACGCAGGAGCTGGCGTGGCGGAAGTCGATCGAAGTCTTTGACGAGGGCGCCGCCCGGCCGCGGACGCTGGCGCTATTTCCCGAGGATCGTTGCGCCGGATTGCTGCCGGATGTGTCGATCGTCCGGTTGAAGCTATCGCAGATCCGGCTCTGTCGGCCACGGCAGTGGGGCGCGTGCTGGCTGGTTCTGACCCTGTGGCGGGAACTGCATCTCGATCGGTTCTGGGCGAAACGATTGCCGGCGAGCCGCAAGGGCACGCGCTGGGATCAAGTGCTATTTGTGCTTGCGGCGTACCGGCTGTTGGACCCGGGCAGCGAATGGCGGTTGCACCGAGAGTGGTTCGAGCGCACTGCGCTCCCAGATTTGCTGGGGGCTGACTTTGGGTTGGCGGAGATCCACAAGCTATACGCCTGTCACGACCGGCTGCTTGCGCACAAGGAGGATTTATTTGATCACCTGGTTGGGCGCTGGCGCGATCTGTTCAACATCAGCTTCGACGTGCTGCTCTATGATCTGACCAGCACTTATTTTGAAGCCAATCCGCCGTTTCCAGAAAATGACAAGCGCCGACACGGATACTCGCGCGACCATCGCCCCGATTGCGTGCAGGTAGTGATCGCGCTGGTGGTGACGCCCGAGGGGTTACCGCTGGGCTATGAGGTGATGCCGGGCAACACCCGTGATAGCTCGACATTGCGCGGCTTTCTCGCGCGCATCGAGCGCCAGTACGGCAAGGCCCGCCGCATCTGGCTGATGGACCGCGGCATTCCCACGGAGGAGGTCCTGGCGGAGATGCGCGCCAGCGAACCCCCGGTGCAGTACGTGGTGGGCACTCCAAAAGGACGGTTGACCCGCCTCGAACAGGAACTGCTCGCAAAACCATGGCAGCAGGCACGGCCAGGCGTCGAGGTGAAGCTGTTGCCGCAGGATGGTGAACTTTACGTCTTCGCCCAGAGCCGCGATCGCGTCGCCAAGGAGCGGGCGATGCGCCGACGCCAGCTCAAGTGGCTATGGAAGCGGCTCGCCAAGATCGCCGCGATGACGCTCACCCGCGAGGAACTGCTGATGAAACTCGGCGCGGCCCGCAGCCGTGCCCCAACGGCTTGGCGGTTGGTCGGGATCAAAGTACCTAACGCGCGAAATTGGGCTAAGGGTTGCATGACGTTCAGCTACTGGCTCAAGCGTGATAAGCTTCGACAGGCACGGCGGCGCGAGGGGCGTTATCTCCTGCGCACCAATCTAACTGAGAATGATCCGGCGCAGCTGTGGACCTATTATCTTCAATTGGTTGCCGTCGAAGAGGCATTCAAAAACCTCAAGGGTGATCTCGCGATCCGACCGATCTTCCACCAGAATGAGGCTCGCGTCGAAGCTCACATCTTTATCGCCTTTCTGGCCTATTGCCTCCACGTGACACTCGGGCGCCGCCTGCACGCCCTCGCGCCCGGGCTCACACCACGCAGCGTGATCGAGAAGCTCTCCGCTATTCAGATGATCGATGTTCACGTTCCGACAACTGATGGCCGCGAGCTCGTGCTCACACGCTATACCGAGCCCGAGCCCGACCAACGGCTGCTGCTGAGCCGACTCAGGCTCGAATTGCCAGCTCAGCCGCCGCCAAAGATCACCGCCGAGCTACCGCGCTCGCCAGCGCTTCTGTAGTGAAGACCTTTGGAGGTCGAGTCGAGGAATATCAATGACTTAGGCCCCTCAGAGTCGGCGCATCCGCGAAGTTAGGTTAGTATCGACCCAGGCCATTCGGGCCTGGTGGTACTGGAGAACAAAACATGGTTCAACCATCTCCGAGTTCAGCGAACAG
>DASZGF010000043.1:0-1908 GCA_035939115.1 Binataceae bacterium (SeqCode) | reverse complement strand
TGAGCGCCCCTCGACCGCGCGGCGGCACGCTGCGCTACGCATGGCTCCGCGCGCCGCCTTACGCCCTACACCAAAAAATGCACTCAAGCCTACGGCGCGACGCTTGACTCAAAAGGCCTCATATGAGGGTGGGCAAAGCGAAGCGTGCCCACCAACTCGCTGCTGTGTCTGAAATATCCGACGTTGGTGGGCATGGCGCGAAGAGCGCCCACCCTACGGATTCGCTAAATCAATACAGCGGGAAGGTCTGCGGATACCATCCGCCCAAATCCGAGGGCGGGTTGAGCGGCTGGCGGTCGATCGGGCGGTTGTTGTTCTCGCGCGCGAACGATGGGTAGCCGATCTCCGGTGGAAATGCGTAATCCTGGAACTTGCGGTCGCCCGGCAGGACTTCAGTACCGGCATCGAGCCAGGAGCGTTTGCTGACATAAATCCTGGTATGCGGCCCCTGCTGATAGGACACGTTCGGACCGTTCGGCCCATAATAAGGCCGGCCGCGGTCGTCGTAAGATCGGGGCTGTTGGGCGCTGGCGGTAACGGTGAAGCCGGTCACAACCACGGCTCCTGTCGCGAGCATGAGCGCGAGCTTTCTCGCGGCAGAGAATTTCCAAATCATCGCGTCCTCATCGAGGCTATCAGTTTGGCGGTCATCTTAGCCGCCCGGCCATTACATCACTAGGTCAATTGCGCCACACCAGCCTACAATAACGCCGTGCGAAGCAAAAAAGTTGCATGAATACCAGTATCTTGCCGCGCTGTGGCGATTAGAAGGCGCCGCGCAGGACAGGGTTTTCCGCCTCCGTCACCCAATCGCCCGAAATCGCAGGTGCAGCGGCAGCCACACAACTGCCGCGCCTCAACTCCGCGCGAGCGAACATTTCAGCGAGTTTCGGTTCGTTTCCTGAGGCCAGCAGGGTCAGCCGGTTCAGCGTGCAGGCAATTGCTGCGCGCCGCGCCGGCCAGCCGCTGCCCTGACACGACCAGCCGGAAATCTGCACATCCGGCGCCTCGAATCGTCTGATGAAGCCAAGGCATGACCGCGCCGCATCACTGTCGCCGGTGCGCCGGAGCAGCGTTACGATGCCGAACTTGCTGTCGACCAGGCCAGCGGGCTCAAGTTCCGGCGCGGGTGCCGGAATCATCCGTGCGGCCAGATCGGCGACAGCCGCGATCGACGGATCGAATTCCCCGCCATGGCGATAGATTTCGAGTTCAGCGATGGGCTTTTCGTCTTTGTCGGCCCATCGGAAGATGTCCTTGCGGCCGCCTTCGGGATGCCGAAGGATGGTATAAGCCTCTGTTTTCTCTGATGGATCGAGCGAGCTGACGGCAAAGGCGGGATAGGAGCGGCTGGCCTCGCTCCAGTTCGCCTTGACCGGCGGCTCTGGGGCGCCGCCTGCCGCTTCCCACAGGTCCCAAAAGTGCACGCCAAGGATGCCAAGCAGCGCGAGCATCCCCACATAGGCAAACAGGCGCGCGAGCGTGGCGCAGACTTCGTCGGTGAAGCTCTTCAGCGCGGGGTGAATTCTGATCGTATAACGGGAATTGGCCGTAGGGGGCGAAAACGAACGCATCAAACGCCTAAACCCCATGGTAACGTTGTATTGACAGCGTTTCTCGCATAGAAGCGCTGCCGCTTCCCTTCCGGCACCGCGCGGCCGGAAAGCATTTTTCCTTGGAGAGTGAACGATGGGTTACAAAGTCGCAGTGGTCGGAGCGACCGGCAATGTCGGGCGGGAAATGCTCAATATTCTCGACGAGCGCAAATTCCCGGCTGACGAGGTGGTGGCGCTGGCGTCCCGCCGCAGCGTCGGCGTCGAGGTTTCCTATGGCGACCGCACTCTCAAGGTCAAAGCGCTCGAGCATTACGATTTCTCCGACGTCGATATCTGCCTGATGTCGGCGGGT
>DASZGF010000042.1:0-1782 GCA_035939115.1 Binataceae bacterium (SeqCode) | reverse complement strand
CGCGATGATATCTTCGCGCGTCGCTGCGGCGGCAAACCTGCGATACGCCGCCGAGGCACCTTCCAGCGTAGCTGTCGGATTTTCGACCAGGCGCCGCGTGCGCGACTTGTCGAGGTGCTGATGCGCATCCACCAGCCCCGGTACGACAAGCCTGTTTGCGAGATCAACTGTTCTCTCCGCGCGCTCGTCCGCGATCGCGCGATCCACCGCGACGATACGGCCATCCCTGCCGATTGCGATGTCGCGCGGCTGCGGCGCCCTGGCGCCAGACCGCAGCACCCGACCCCGCTTCAAGAGAAGTGCTATGCTGGTCAATATCGGTCCCGAACATTGGCGCGGGCTGGCGAAGCCCGAGCAGGAGAATTGTTGTATACCAGTGACGCCCAGGAGTTAATGCTATCGGTGCGGTCACCTGCAGCAGGGCTCGGCCCATGACCAAAAAAGTCTCGACCGGCAGGCGCGGGCGCTCATCCTGTTTTTGCGGCCTGCGGCGCGCGGCGCTCTGAAAGCGGACGGCAACGCCTCTTAGTGACCGACTTGTTACTTCACGTCCGCGAGGAAGCCCGGCGTCAGAAGCCAGCCGATAAGCGCCTGTTTGGACACCAAAGCCTCGGCACCCGGCATTCCGGCGGCGACGCCTGCGATAGCGGGTGACACGCGCGTGACCTGCGCCGTGTACTCACCGTACACCATCGCGCTCACGCGGGTTGTCGCAGTGAAACCGTCGATCTGCGCCCCCGCAGCGACCGGCTTCGTCACCGTCCAGGTCAGGTTAGGCGTACCCGGGACATCCACCGGCAATACCAGCGGGTATCCATTCCAATACGGGGTTCGGCCGAACTCCTCGGACGAGAATTGCCAACCCTCCGGCGATTTCGCCGACCCGTCTACCAGACCGTAAAAATTGTAGACGGTCACAAAATCACTGGTCTCTTTCGACTCGCCCGGCGTCAAGGTCTCGCCCTGATCCGTCTTGACAGCGAAGTGGCAGGTCACTGACCCATCGGTGTTCTTGTCCACTTGCGTAACAACGATCTGCAGCGCGCGCACCGGGGCGCCAGCAATCGCCAACCCGGAAGCCAGCAACAACGCAAGTCCAAGAGTTTTCAGCACATGATCTCTCCAGATGTGCTCGTGACAGAGCAGGCAAACTGATCGCAGCGTCAAGTTCATATCAGCCCGCAGGAGCAGTGGCTACAGCAAACAAGGCTGCCCGGCAGTGAAACCGGAGCCTCAACCCGTGGAGACGACGCCGATTGCATGAAAAGCCGCATTCATGACTGGGGCATCATGGTCGGCCTTTCAGACCAATGCTGGGAAGGACCGCCTCTCGGCGGTCTTTCCGTATTGAGGGGGCCGGAGCGATGACTGATCAAGAGGTCATAGCATACTCAAGTTCGGGCCTCCTCCGCGCGATAGCACCAATGCTGCGGGTCATTGATGTCCCTCATCCAGCCACTCCTCCACAGGGCGGCCTTCGTATGTGCCGCCCGGGCAGTAAGGATAGCACTGCCATGATCCATCGGAGTTGCGCTGGGCACTCAGCTGATCGTGGTTGGGGACGGACCGGGGCGCGGCATTAGCGGTTGTCACGAATGCCGAGCCGCCGATGATAGTGGCCAAAGCCAAAGCTGTAGCGAACGTTTTCATGCGAGTCCTCCTGCGACCATGCCCGCGATCTTTGGCCGCCCAAAAAGCGAGCCGAAGCAGCGAGCGAGAGTATCAGATCGAGGATCCATTCCTGCGACCGCGCCTAATATGAGGCCGCAGCCGAGAACGTGT
>DASZGF010000041.1:0-10522 GCA_035939115.1 Binataceae bacterium (SeqCode) | reverse complement strand
CGATCCAGATACTGCGCAGTCATGGCGTGCCGGCCGCGGTCGAACTGGAAGAGACGGAGTTCCGCAAGCTGCCCGATAAATAAGGCACGCTGCGACAGGCTTATTATGCCCACATGCCTGAAATTGAGATTGATCCTGGGTTAGCGGCGCTGCTGAGCTATTGCGACACCGAACGTGACGTCGAGCAGTATCAATCGGCGGAATTCCAGGCCATCTTGTTCGACGAATCGACCATGATGACCGAATACCAGTACACCTTTCTGTTCAGCCGGCTGCGCGGCCCGATCTGCCAGGCCTGTCGCGAGATCCGAAAGGCCGAGTATGGCGCGCGCCTGCTCGGCATGCCGCTACCCAAAGCCAAGCGCGATGCCATAGCTGCGCAATTCCAGCACGTCCCGCTCGCACACGTGCCGCTGCGCATGCGGTCCGCGTCCAACCCGGGCAACGCCGGGCACGACTGGGTGCGGCGCCTGTTCATGATCGACATGGACGTCGACCGGGACTGGCGCGAGTGCGGGCCGCGCACGACAGTTCACGAGCTGATCAAACATCAACCAAGTAGGTTTTATGTGCGCGGCCTTGTGGCCGACAATAGCCCGAAGCGGGTCCTTCCCGCCTCCGACTGGGGCACGGTGTACCTTGCGAACTACGATGGCTGCGAATCCTAAAATCCGACGCGAAAGACAGAATGAGGGCCGGCGGGAGGCACTAAAGACCGTACTCCGGGCCACTGCCGGCGAGGCGAAGGTTCGGGAGATCTTTCAACTACTCACCGCGGATGAGGCGGCCGAGTTTCTCGGCATAGCCGAACCCACAGTGCGCGACATGACGTACCGCCATGAATTGCCTTACGTGAGGGTGGGAAAGCGCGGGGTGCGCTATCGTGTAATTGACTTGATTGGCTGGGCTGACAGCCGCAGCGTGCCACCACAATCGTGAACCACGAACCACGGACGCCATTGCTTTTGATTTAGGTCCGGCGAGAAGTGAAAGCGAGGCCGTTAACGCGCGAGGTCCGAGGCTATAAAGATGGCACGCAAAGGCAGCAAAGACCGTGGGCTGTTCGAGCGCCCAAAAGACTCGGGGGTTTGGTGGATACGCTACCATGATGCCTCTGGACAAGAACGTCGTGAAAAGGTTGGTTCGAAGGCGCTTGCGCGCAAGCTCTATGAGAAGCGCAAGACCGAAATCCGTGAGAGGCGCTACTTTCCGCCGGAGCGCAGCCCCGCGCTTTTATTCGATCAAATCCTCGATGATTATCGTGAGTCCAAGAATCGAGGCCCACGAGACACAATTTGGGGAAAGGAGCGCTATGCTCGGCTCATGAAGGCTTTCGGAGGCAAGGCCGCCGACTCGATCACTCCGGCCGATATCGAAGCGTTCCGTGATGGCCTCCACGGTCAGCTGTCACCCACGACCATAAACCGACACCTCCAGTTATTCCGCGCAATCTTCGGCCGAGCGCTGCGCCACAACAAGGTAAACTCTAACCCGCTGAGGATGGTTAAGCTTTTCAGGGAGAACAACAAGCGCGAGCGCTATCTTAGCGCCGACGAGGAAATCCGTCTGTTAGAACTGCTCCCGGTTTGGCTGAGTCCGCTTGTTATTGTCGCGATGCATACAGGCTTACGCCGTGGCGAACTCCTCAAGCTGTGCTGGCAGCACGTGGATTTCACGAGCGGTACCATCGCTGTCCGTGCACCCAAGTCTGGCGAGGACGAGCACGTGGTCATGAACGAAACCACCAAACGAACTCTCACCGCGCTGTGGGAGCGGCGGCTCAAGCGCTTGGAGGCGCTGCCCGGCCCAGGCGGCTTCGTATTTACCGGTCCTAGGGGACGCCAAATTCGGAATTTCAATCCGTACTGGTATATGGCCTTGCGCAAGGCCATGATCGACGATTTTCATTTTCACGATCTTCGGCACACGTTCGGGTCACGGGCGGCTATGGCGGGAGTTGACCTGTACACGTTACAGGCTCTGATGCGCCACCGGACCCCGCAAATGACTATGCGCTATGCGCATCTCAGCCCCTTTCACCTGCGAGATGCGATCCAGCGGCTGGACCACTGGAGCGCCGACAGAGGTGTGCCGGTTTCGGTGCCGGTTAACGAACGGACGCCCACGGACTCAGACGAATTCCAGCGGAGAAAAACCCGCCAACCTTGAGGAGTTTCAGTTCCCAGAGGGTCGCGAAGCCGGGTATCGAGCCCGGAAATAAGCCAATCCAGAAACGCGGGCGGACCAACATGCCCGCGCAAGTGGCCTGTGGAAATGGCGGGCGCGATGCTCGCGTCCGCTTGAAAACTGGACTGGTGCGACCAAAGCCGTCGGCGGGCAATTCGCCTTCACCGCACGAACCTCAGTTGATGAAGCGCTTTGGGCGTCGCCCTGGACCAGCGCCGCGGATGTACCAAGAACCATCAACCCCGCACCTCGTTTGGCAGCCGCAAAGTGCGACTGCGTCTTGTGGATTTCACAGTTCCGCTCGAACTGCGGTCATCCATCTCCAGCCAACGCGAAAGGACCTACCTCATTTGAAAACACATTGCAAGCCAAACAGTCATAAAAAAAGTGACGATTTTCGAAGTTGTGTCAGCATAACCCGGCTCCCGTCTGCCGCGGGACCATCGAAACTCTCAACCGCGAAATCATCATCCGGAGTTTGCCGCTCAGCGTTAATCTCCATTTCCAGCTCAGCGCTCACTTGGTATTGATGACGGGTGCCCAGTGGGCGCCGTTGTCTTGCGAGTCTATAACCGTCCCATTCAGTCCGACAGCAACTTGTATGTCGCCCGCAGTCGCCAGATCGGCGATATCGTTAAACGTCGGGTTGGCGACCCGCCAGTCGCCAAGTTGCTGCTGATTCAGCTTGGCGCTGATAAAGGTGCCGTCCGCCCCGGCCATCCATAACCCCTTGTTCGCTCCTACCGCCACGTACATCGCGCGATTGATGGGAAGTTTGGTGTCATGCCAGGTTTTGCCGCCGTCGCTGGTTACTTGCACGGTGCCCTGGAGACCGACCACCCAACCTTCCTGGTTGTTAGATTCGAAATCCACGGCGAAATATGGGCCGACCCGGAAATCGCGCGTAATTCCGCCCCTCTGGACCTGCCAAGTCTTGCCGGCGTCGGTGGTATGCAAAATGGTTTCGAACTCGCCTACGGTCCAGCCTTCGCCATTGGGATTCATCGCGATGTCGAAGAACGTGATGTCCTTGAACTTCTGGTTGGCCCAGGTCTGGCCACCGTCGGCGCTGTTCAGCAAAGTGCCGTCGCTGGCTGCGATCGCCGACTTCTGGTCGTCGGCAATGCCGATCTTGAGCAAGCGGTCCTCGGTCCCTGACTTCTGCTGCGTCCAGGTCTTGCCCTCGTCATCGGAGACAAAGATGAGGCCGTCCTCGCCCGTAATCCAGGCGCGTTTTCCGCTGGGGCTGAAGCGGATGCAGTAGAAGTCACGATTGACCAGGGATCGGCGATGCCAGGTCTTGCCCTGGTCGTCGGTCGTCAGCAACACGCCGCGGGCTCCCACGATGAACCAGGTTCCGGAATGAATCGCGACTCCGTAAAGCGGCTCCCACGGCCGCGGTCCCATGTTTTCGGACTTTTCAGGAATACCCTTGGCCGACTCGTGGGAGCAGGCGCCGAGGACGGCCCCCATAATGAGCATTGCGGCTAGGCTCAAACACAAACTCTTGGCTGCTTTCACTGACCCTCGCTTCTCTTACAGAGCCGGAAATTGGCGACCAACCCGATTCCTCGCTTTGCTTCCAACGCGGTGACGCCGCCCCAAGCCATTTCGGGTCCGCAAGCCCAAGGCCTCGCTTTTCCCAAGGCGCCACCAAAAACCGGCCGCGTCGCGTCCGACTAGGCCGTGTACCTAAATTTGCAATTGTCGTCAAGGGTCGCCCGCGCAGCTTTTTTCGCGGCTGCGCCCGGGGATGACGATAGAAAAGAGAAACGAGAAGTGAGAGGGAGAGGCGGAGTTCGGCCTTTAGCTCTTATGGCGGCTAAATCCCTGTATTTTCTCTGTGCTCCGTCGCAGTCGGGAGCGGCGACCCCGGATTGGGATCGCGAATTGAAGAGGATGGAAAAGAGAAAGAAGCGGGAGAAATGGCGGCTTCTATTTTCTCTTTTCTCCTACTTTCAATGCTTGGTTTCGATGCGCTTGCCGTAGGTCACTTCGCCCTTATCCACCCGCAAGCTGAAGCCACATTCCGGATTGGTGCAGACCCATGCTTTGAAAATAACCGAAGCGCCTTCCTGCCCATAATCCGAAAGTGGTATCAGTGCCCCATTGTTGCACTTCTGGCACTTCGGCAACTCCATCGCCCGCGTCCTCCTTCGCGCCGGCCACCCGGTCCAAACCCCACAATATACAACCATCTTTTTCAAAGCAACGGAAATCCGAGCCTGCCTTAACACGGTCGAATTTTTACCGCCGCCCCAAAAGTGTTAGTGTCGCTGGCTGGCGATGTTCCTGCTACGTGAAGCCCGTCCCCGCGATAAGCGCCGCCTGCTGGAGTTGGCCCGGCTGCTGGACTCGGTCAACATGCCGACCACCGCGCGGGACATGGATGACACCCTGAAACGTTCGCGTCAGTCATTCCGCGGCCGCACCCGCGAGCGCGCGCGGGCGGTGTACATGTTCTGCGCCGAGGATCTCAAAACCCGCCGCGTGGCGGGCGCCTCGATGATCATCGCCAAGCACGGCACCCCGGCCTCGCCCCATTACTACCTGCAGATCGACAGCGACGAGCGCTATTCCCATACCCTGCGCAAGATGTTCCGCCACAACTTTCTGCGCCTGCGCCATTCGATGGACGGACCGACCGAGGTGGGTGGATTGATCGTGGACCCGGAACTGCGCCGTTTGCCGGAAAAGGTCGGCAAGCAGCTTTCCTGGCTGCGCTTTCTTTATATCGCCCGGCATCGCAAGCGCTTCGAAAACCGCATCATCGCCGAAATCATGCCCCCGCTCACCGCCGAGCGTAGCAACTTGTTCTGGGACCATTATGGCCGGCGGATGACCGGGCTGAGCTTTCGCGAGGCCGACCGGCTCTCGATTCACGACAAGGAATTCATTCGCGCCCTGTTTCCCGACGCGCCGCTCTACACCATCCTGCTGCCCGACGAGGTTCGCTCCTTCCTGGGCGCGGTTAGTGAACAATCCCGCGGGGCCGTGCGGCTGCTCGAACAAGCCGGGCTGCGCTTCCTGGACCAGGTCGACCCCTTCGACGCCGGTCCTTATTACGGCGCGCTGATTTCCGAACTCGAGCCGGTCAAGGCGCTGGGATCCTACCGTGTCGTCCCGGGCACCATATCCATCCCGGGTACCATATCCACGCCCCCTGACTATCCCGAGCGCACCTACCTGGTCGCATGCGAGGACCGCGTCGCCGGCTTCCGCGCAGTCCAGGTGACTTCGGCCGTGCCCGAGCGTGGCCGCATGGTGCTGCCGAACGAAGCGATGGCGGCATTGGGCGTCAAGGAGGGGATGGCGGTAGATGCGATACCGCTTCCGTGAGAAAAGAGAAACGAGAAAAGAGAAAATAGAGGTAAGAGGAGATGCGGTGCGTCATCTTCCCGCTTGCCCGGTTCCGTTTCCCCACTTCTCTAATTCTGATTCTGTTTTCTCTCTTTTCCGGTTTCTTTCTTCCCTCTATTTTCTCTTTTCTCGTTTCTCTTTTCTCGTTTCTCTTTTCTCACAATTCAAGCAAAGCGGTATAAAACCGCACCGCAGCCTCGACCTCGCTGAGCAGGTTGTATTCATTGGGCGCGTGGATGTTTCCCGCCGATGGGCCGGGTCCGAACACCACTGGAAGCAGCCCGGCCGCTGCATATACGCCGGCTTCGGTGCAGCCGGTCTTGACGCTATGGGTAAGCGGCACGCCTGCGTGCGCTTGCGCCTCCATCGCCATGGTTACCACCGGGCTGTCGAGCGCAGCGCGGTAGCCTGGACTGGCGCGTACCTCGCGTAGATTGAAAGCGAGCGCCGGAAACGTTTTTTCCATCTCATGGACCAGCGCCGCCACGCCGGTGCGGACAAAATCCAGGGAAAGAGAGGGCGGTGGGCGCAACTCGAATTCAAGCTGGATCGCGCGCTCCGAGGAGCGCACCAAGCCGGGATTGCAGGTCAGTGTGGGAGCCGGATAGTCCGCCTCCGGCGGCCCTGAACGTTGCGCGAAGCGCTCCAGGGCTTCGATGAAATCAGCCAGCGCCCGCAGCGCGTCGTAGGGCAGACGGTGTGGGGGCGGCGCTTCACGATGCTCCTGGATGGACGCGTCACCCAGGCGCGAATGATCTCCCGACAGCAGGATTTCACAATGCGCCGCCACCTTGTTGACCGCGTCGCCGCCGCTGAGCGCATGGACTTCGACGCCGCGGTCCGCGCCCAGCGCGCTAAGCGCGGCCTTAATCGCGTTGTGCCCCAGGTGCGGCGTGCTGGAATGCGCACTGCGCCCCCTGAAGGTCGCCCGCTTGGTCGCTCCACCGCTGCCCCGGACCGGCTCAAACCCGATGCCAAGCTCGAAGACAATCAGTCCCTTGTGCGCGGTCACGACGCTTAATCCCGACGGCTCGCCGACGTAGGCCAATCCGCGCTCTGGCAGCAGGCGGCGGCTGGCAATCTCCTTGGCTCCCAGCAACCCGCGTTCCTCTCCAAAACTGCCGATCAGGAACACGGTCCGGCGCGGCCGCCGCCCCGTCAGTGCCGCTACCTTGGCGGCAAAGTCCAGCTTGGTGTCGGCTGCGCCCAAACCGTAGATGCGATCGCCTTCGATACGCGGCCGCATCGGCTCGCCGCCGCAGGCCGTCCACAGCGCGGGGTCGCCCGGCGGCACGGTGTCCAGATGCGTATTGAACACCAGTGGGATTGCGCCTTCGTCGCGGCCCGGAATCGTCGCCATCAGGGTGACGTTATCCTCGCCGTGAAGGGGGGACGGAATAAGGCGGGCGCTGATCCCGCCTGGCGCCAGCATCCGGGTGGCGCAAAATTCGGCGATCCCGCGCGTCCCGCCGGTGGTCACGCTGGGAAACTCGATCAGCCGCTGGCACCATTCAAACAGCTTAGGTTCCACGTACCTTACCTCTCCTACCGTCGCACCGGCCTCCCCGCCGGCTTGTTTCGAATCACAATCCTATCAATTTGTATGTTAGCCGGCGCCGTACCTCGGGTCCCCTTTTGTTCACCGCCCCAAACGCACCTTCCGAAACTAGCGACAGCGGCGACAAAAAGCGCTATGTAATGAATGAAACGGCCGCTCTCAACTTTAAAGGAACCGGCACCCTTCGGGCAGACTCAGGGCAGGCTCCGGCTGGTGCTACAGAAAAGAGGCAAGGAGAAGCCATGCAATACGACCTGATCATCCGCAATGGCACCATCGTCGACGGCTCCGGGATGCCGCGTTATCGCGCCGACCTCGGTATCGTAGGGGACAAAATCGCGACTATCGGCAAAATCCGCGACGGGGCCCGTGAAGAGATCGACGCCGAGGGCCATGCGGTTGCGCCCGGCTTTATCGACGTCCACACCCATATGGACGCCCAGGTGTTCTGGGACCCCATCGGCAGTTGCTCGTGCTGGCACGGGATTACCACGGTCGCGATGGGCAACTGCGGCTTCTCCCTGGCGCCATGCGCGGAAAAAGACAAGCTGATGGTGATGCGCAACCTGGAGCGCGCCGAGGATATCTCGCCCGAGGCGATGAACGCCGGGATCAAGTGGTCGTGGGAGACCTTCCCGCAATATCTCGACGCGGTCGAGCGCACCCCCAAGGGAATCAACTACGCGCCCTATGTGGGCCATTCGGCGCTGCGCACCTACGCGATGCGCGAGCGCGCGTTTACTGACGCAGCCACCCCCGCCGACCTGGACGCGATGAAGCGCGAGTTGCGCTCCGCGATGCAGGCTGGGGCGGCCGGCTTCACCACCTCGCGCACCACCAACCATCAGACCCCCGACGGCGGTCCGGTCGCCAGCCGCCTGGCCACCTGGGAAGAGGTGCGGCAACTGGTTGGCGTGATGGGCGACCTTAACGCCGGCACGTTCGAAATCGCGGGCGAGGACACTGGCCGCGATCCGGAGCGGATTCGCGAATACATCGGCCGGCTCAAGGCGTTGGCCGTGGATACCGGCGTCCATGTCAGCTTCGGGATGGGCGCCAGCCGTAAGGCGCCGGACCTGTGGCGTCCTTACTTCGACATGACCAACGAGGCGGCGCTGGAGGGCGGGCGGATGTCGGTCCAGGTCCATAGCCGCTGGATCGCCAACGTGCAGTCCTTCGAAACCACCACGCTGTTCGATCGCAATCCGGTATGGCGTGAGTTTCGCAAGCTGCCACTGGAGCAGCAGGAAGCGGGGCTGCGCGACCCCGAGATGCGCCGCAAGCTGGTCGCGGCGGCATACGTGGATCCCGAGGGTCCGCGCGCCGTGGGCGCCGAGCCGCGCCGGGCGGAGTTCGAGTGGCTCTTCCTGATGGATCGCACCATGCCGCCGTACCGGTCGATCGCGCAAATCGCGGCCGAGCGGGGCCAGGATCCGGTCGAGACGATCATGGACCTGGCGTTGGAAAAGCATCTCAAGCAGTTCTTCCTCCAGCCGCTGACCAACGAAGATCCGGAAGCCGTGCTGGAAATCATGCGCCATCCGCGCTCGGTGGTGACCTTTTCAGATTCCGGCGCGCACGTCTCCCAGATCATGGACTCCTCGCTCCAAGCCCATCTGCTGGCCTATTGGGTGCGGGAGCGCCAGGCGCTGACGCTAGAGCAGGCGATCCGGATGCTGACCTTCGTGCCCGCCTCGTTTTGGGGATTTAATGGACGCGGCCTGCTGCGCGAGGGCATGTTCGCCGACATAATCGTGTTCAATCCCGACACCATAAAGCCGCAAATGCCGGTGGTCACCTACGACCTGCCCGGCGGCGCGCGGCGGCTAAAGCAGAAGTCCTCCGGGATGATGGCCACGGTCGTCAACGGCGAGGTCCTGCTGCGCAACAACGAACACACCGGCGCCCTCCCCGGCCGCCTACTGCGCAACCGCCTGGTCGCGCAATAAATCGTCGAACCCAACCGCGGCGGGAAGCCTGTGGCAAACCCACAGGCTCCCCGCCGCCCACTCCCTGTCTTCCTCTGAATCTTTTTTCTGCCATAACTCTCTCCCCCCTGACATCGCTGACAACCGTTGTCACCCGCCGCTGAAATCCTGTAAGGCCTCGGCTGATGGCAAAAAAACCATCGCAAACCGAGCTACCCGGCGGCGCTGCGGATGGCTCGGATCGCCTTCGAACTGCCCTCCCATCCCTTCGGATGGCCGCTCGACGCGATCCAGCGCGAGCTCGACATTTCCGAGCGCACGCTCAAGCGCTATCTCGCCGCCGGCAAAGAGGGCCTGGCAGACAAGATGGGAAGGCCCTACTTCCAAGTCGTCTCCGACGGCGGAAAGACCAAACTGCGCCTGCCCGCGTTCCAAAAACCGGTCGAGTTCACCGCCTACCAGGCCGTCTCGCTGTTCTTCACACTGACGCTTCTGAAATTCCTCGAAGGGACGGTGCTGGAGGAAGGCATAGAGGATTTGTGGGAAAAGTTCGCCAAAAACCTGCCGGCATTCGAGCGCGCCGACCTCGGCGCTCTCGACCGTAAGTTTTATGCCATACCATACGCGCCCAAGGATTATCGCACCCTCGGCCACCTTCTTAATCCGATTATCCAGGCCCTCATTCGCGAATACCGGCTGCGAATCGACTACGCGACCGGCCTGATCCACGAGGTCGATCCGTACACGCTGGTCGCGTACCGCGGCGGTCTTTATCTGATCGGCAAGACCCACGTTAATGAGAAGATCGCCACGATGGCGGTGGAGCGCATGCGCAAGGCGGAACTGTTGCCCGGTGAGGGCGGCGTCTTCCAGAAATTCGCCTACCCACTCAACTTCCGCCCCGATCGCTACACGCAAGGCGCCTTCGGAATAATCGTTGAAGAAGAACCCACCCAGGTAGAAATCCTGATTCACAACGCCGAAACCGAAGCCTACCTGCGAGCCCGCAACAGCCATCCCACCCAAAAGTTCACCAAACGCCGCGACGGCAAAACGGTCCTAACGATGACCGTAAGCGGCACCACCGAGCTAAGAAACTGGCTCCTCGGCTTCGGCCCATGGCTGGAAGTGCTAAAGCCGTCACTCCTGCGCCAGGAGGTAGCGCATCTTTTGAAAACAGCTTCCCATCATTACGCCTAGCCCGGCTGTAACCGGTTAATTGAGTTGAACCTTGGGCCACCGCCCGTAGCAGCCGGCCTGCTTTCGATACTGCGGTCTGGCCCACTTGCGATGCTTAGATTTGGCCCACCACTTTACTCTGCATTGTTCAGTCCCTCTATGAAAGCATCACACCCTATTCGGTTGTTTTAGTTTCCTTTTTTCCCGCCGCCAGCGGCGGCGGCGCGGTAGATGTGTTCGGTTCCGGGCTGTGACCCTTGCGTTTCTCAAGGGTGCGGCGGAAGCGGTAGGACTCGGTTCCGGTCTCGAT
>DASZGF010000040.1:0-1767 GCA_035939115.1 Binataceae bacterium (SeqCode) | reverse complement strand
TCGCTGCTCAGTTGTGAGCGGCAACGTCTCTAGCACCGCCATCAGGTTCGCTTCAACGGTCAATTTCCGAAAGACGGAAGGCTCTTGAGGCAGGTAGCTGATCCCGCTGCGGGCCCGCAAGTACATCGGAAGGTCAGTGATGTCTTCGCCGTCCAAAAGTACGCGCCCGTAATCGGGACGCGCTAGACCGACGAGAATGTAAAATGTGGTGGTCTTTCCCGCCCCGTTTGGTCCCAGCAGCCCAACTACTTCGCCCTGATGAATATCCAAGCTGACTTCATCAACTACCTTACGCCCTCGGTATGCTTTGCTCAGGTCGGCCGCTTGGAGTCTTAACATGCCGGTTCATTTCTCAACCCGGTGCTTGGTCAAAGTGCGTAAACCTTCCTGGGAATCAATCAAAATCGTATCATTCGCAACAAAGAAGGTCAACGAATGGCCCGTGGTTGTGTCGCTATTCGCATCAATAATCGTGGGTTCGCCGCCGGAAAGGACGAATTTCTGGTCCGCCGCGGTGTAAATCGCCTCCTGAGCCGTGCCCCTGCGATCGCCCTGCCGGACGACCACTTGCCCTTGGGCAACGATGCGGGTGAGCTGGCGGCCTCCTGAACTGGCGCTGGCCCCGCCCGATACGGCGCTGGCCTTCGCCCCAGTGACAGGAGGAGCTGGACCGAGATACGCATCAAGGGTCTTCGATATGAGTTCGCCCTGCTGCGAGGTGGCGGTCACACCGCCGTCGAGGCGGGCCTTGGATTGATCGTCCCAGTAAGTCAGCGATGGCGCATGGATTACCCATACAGTCGGGCTAGCCTTCGACGTCGTTGCCGCTGGGCTCGCCGGCGGTGCTGAACTGGGCGTAAACGCCTTCCCCGCTGGCTTGTTGCCCGGCATGCCGAATCCGCCGCCTATCGGGCTCGATGCGCTCTGCGGAAACACGGCGATCACGTTACCTGTCGCCTGAAGCTTTTTGTCTTCGCGCCACACCTCGATCTGATTTGCATTCAGCACCGACTCGCCCTGCCACAATCTGGCTCGACCCGTGTAGAACACATGTCCCGAAGTGGTCGAACCGGCGAGTGCGTCCGCGGAAATATGTGCCGGCCCTGCGCCGAGATTCACGCCGCCGGATTGTGTAGATGAAAAATACGTGGAGATTACGTTGTCCGTCGCTGTGATGGCGCCGGACTTCTGGTTGATGGTGACGCTGCCTGCCGAGGTGCGGCTTATCGCATCCGATACGACGGGTGAACCTTGCAGCACGATTAAGTCTGTTGTCCGGACGATTTTGGCTTGTTGCGCTGTGGCGCGTTTGTCCCCCTGCTGAAAGCGGACGTTGCCGCTCTGATCGAGCGTCTCCCACTCGCCGTTCGCACCGAAGGTTGCAGCAAGCTCTTCCGACGAACTCGCCTGCGGCGCACTCTTGCCGATTTCGCGCCGTACCTCAACGGCTGAGTGCCCGATGAGTTTCTCGAGGCGGCCGGCGGGTCCAAACTGGGTGACAAATTTCTTCGCGCGCAACTGCGTCGTTTCATCGGTCGTTTTTGTGTCGATTGTCGCGGGTGCGAGTGTCTCGGCGCTTTCGATTTTTTGCTGATCGGGCTGTGCCCCTGCGCCAAACTTCACGAGCAGAGCTTCTGTTTTGAGAGAACGCGACGCGCCATCCTGGTGAGAATCCATTGTGACGCCGCCCTTCACCGTCATTTCGCGCACCAGATTTCTTTCCGGCTGCATCGCTATTTCAACTTGGGCTGCCGTGAAATGGTCGGT
>DASZGF010000039.1:0-3990 GCA_035939115.1 Binataceae bacterium (SeqCode) | reverse complement strand
TCCGGCACGATGACCTCATCGCCGGGGCCGGCGAGGCACAACAGTGCGCAGAACAGCCCGCCCTGCGCACCTGGTACGATGACGACGTTCTCGGCCGCACAGGGCCGGCCGGTTCGCGCCGTGTGACGCTTCGCGATCGCTTGGCGCAATGCCGGATAGCCGATGATGCCCGAGTAGCCGGTGTGGTGCGCGCGCAACGCTGCAACGGCCGTGTCGATCAGCGCCTCGGGCGGCGGCTGGTCGGGATCCCCGACCGTCAGCATGATTACGTCCTGCCCGGTATCGCGCAGCTTTAGCGCATCCATGTGGATCGCCCAGGCGTAGCCGCTGCGGCCGGCGATGCGTTTGGTAAACTCGGAATACTGCAACATGGCCTTAACCTAGATACCGTGTGCTCCTGTCAAGAAGGTTTCGCTGACTGATGCATACAGTTTACGACTGGCTAAGCGCCAGGGGTGACCGCGCCGCCCGCCACGGGCGGAAAAATAGGTGCCAGCGTGAATGGCCGTCCGAGCGAAGGTGTTGCGCTGATTCGCCAGGGAATCGCGGGCCTAGCCGCGAATCGGGACACAGCAAGATGTCTTCATCCTGGTCCTCGCAGAGTCTCAGGCGCTGTCGGGCACCATTGGCGACGCGCTTGAAACGATCGAACAAGTCCTGCAGCTAAATCGTCCCGGCGCCAACATAGCGCTTCGGCCCGAGGCATTTCGCTTGCGTGGCGAGCTGCATACCGAGCAAGGGCGGCGCGAAGCAGCCGAAGCAGACTTCCGCGCAGCACTCACACTGGCACGCAGCATCGGCGCGAAAGCGTATGAGCTACGTGCGGCTATGGGCCTCGCCCGCCTGCTGCGCGATACCGGCCGCCGCGACGAAGCGCACTCGATGCTCACCGAAATCTACAACTGGCTCACCGAAGGATTCGATACTGCCGACCTCAAGTAGGTCAAGGCGCTGCTGGACAAACTGGCCACCTAAACCAGGTGCGGAAATGCACGGTGTGGAATGCAGCGCGATCCAAAGATGGTCGCACTTTTGGTCCGCCACGACGAAACTACTAACCGACCGGTTAGCACATGATAACCTCTTTTATGATATATAAGAAGAGCTAAGCGAGGGGAGAGGAACAACGCCTCCAAAAACATCCCTAGCGACCGTGGACGCATCTTTCCCTTACTCCGACAATTCAAATCCGCTTCGAATCATGCGATAAACGGCGCAACCCGTAAAACAGCATTAATGGAGAGAAGCGATGAACTTCGTGGAGCAATTGGACCCCGAGCTGAAAGCCGTGATGGAGCGCATGCCGACTGATCGCACCCTCGATCTCACTAAGATTTCAGCGGCGCGGGCCAGGATGAAAAAGCTGGTGCTTGAAATGTTGGCCACATTCCCACAGGTCGAGGGCGTGAGCCAGGAGGACCGTTTTGCGCCAGGGACGCAGGGCGGCCCTCCCGTGCGGGTCCGCATCTATCGGGCAGATGATCAGTCCAGCAAGCTTCCGGCATTGTACTGGATACATGGTGGCGGATACGTGATGGGCGACATCGACATGGATGACAGGCTGATGAAGCAAATGGTCAAGCGAATCGGCTGCGTGGCGGCGTCAGTCGATTACCGTTTGGCCCCGGAGCATCCGTTCCCCACGCCGGTTGAGGATTGCTATACCGGGTTGAAGTGGCTGTTCGCCCACGCCGATGAACTAGGGGTGGAGCCAGCCCGCATCGCGATTGGTGGCCCCAGCGGTGGTGGCGGTCTGACCGCGGGATTGGGCTTGCTCGCCCGCGACCGCAAAGAGGTGCAAGTCGCCTACCAACTCCTCATCTACCCGATGATCGACGATCGGAACGCAACAGCCGCGGCGCATGCGATTACCGACCCGCGCGTATGGAATCGTGAGAGCAACCGCCTGGGCTGGAAAGCCTACCTGGGCCGAGATGGTGGTGGCGCCGATGTATCGCCGTATGCGGCGGCGACGAGAGCGACCGATTTGAGCAATCTGCCCCCAACTTACATCTCAGTCGGCACACTTGATTTGTTCGTCGACGAGAATATCGATTACGCCCAGCGTCTTATACAGGCCGGCGTGCCCACCGAACTGCACGTTTACCCTGGAGCATTTCATGGCTTTGATATGTTCGCTCCGTCGGCCAGGGTGTCGAAACAATTCAAGGCCGACCGCGACAACGCCCTCAAACGCGCATTACACGGTTAACGATTACAGGGTTCTGGCCTCCGGGGCTTGTCAAGTTTCTGCACACAATTGAGATTACTGAACGTTGCAATACAGTTGAGCCGTGCGGATCAGACTGGATTACGGAAGCGAGGGGCTCGAGGTCGAACTGACTGACCGGCACGTCGCCGCACTCATCGAGGCCACCAGCGTTTTTTCTGCGCGAAGTAATCCTCGACGTTGAGCGCCACCACTGCGCCCATCACAAGCTGGAATCTTTTCTCGATGCCTATATCGATGCCGCCAACGTCGAGCGAGATCGCAAGGGGCCACTGTTCCGCGCCGCGATAGGCAAAACGAAGAAGCTGAGCCACGGGCGCATGTCGCGCAAAGATGTTTGGTGCATGGTCCGCACGCGCGGCCGACGCCGGCATCGAGACGCCTATTGGCTGCCACACGTTCCGCGCCACGGGGATCACGGACTACCTGACGAATGGCGGGCGTATCGAGGTCGCGCAGCGCATGGCCGGCCACGCCAACGCGAAAACCACGGGCCTCTATGACCGGCGCAACGATGATATCAGCGTGGGGGAAGTGGAGAGGATTGGGATTTGAAATCGGGGGTGAAGTGCGTGGTTAAACGGGAAAAGCGAAATTCTGAAATTCTGGTGAGCTTCAGCGCGGTTTAGGGCAGTCGCGAAGCGTCTACCTTGCCGAAATTTCGGGCTTCGCTAGATTAAGGCCACTTACGAGTGAGGTGGACCCCAAAATTTAGACAGCTGGCTAAGGTAGATCCTGCCCCATAAAGGATGTCCGCAATACGGCGGGCACAGGAGGCAGGAAATGTCAGCACGCAGGCGCAAACACGATCCCGCTTTCAAGGCCAAGGTTGCACTGGCAGCACTGCGCGAGGAGGCAACGGTGGCCGAGCTCGCTGCTCGCTTCGGGGTCCATCCCCACCAGATCTACGCTTGGAAGAAGGCGCTGGTGCAGGCAGCGCCCAGGGTGTTCGCCGATCATCTGGGACCGACCGATGAGCTCAGCGAGCGTAAGCTGGCCGAACTTTACGAGCAGCTGGGCCGGGTGATGGTGGAACGCGATTTTTTGCTACGCAAGTCCGGGCTGTAGCACGGGGGCGGAGGTTGGCAATGATCGAACAACCAAATCCGCTCTCACTCCGACGCCAGTGCGAACTGCTCGGGCTGAGCCGCGCCGCACTCTACTATCGCCCGGTCGAAGTCGACGCCTACGAACTCGAACTGATGGCGCGGATCGACCGCCAGTATCTGCGCACGCCGTTCTACGGCTCGCGGCGGATGACGGCCTGGCTTCAGACGCAGGGCCACATGGTCAATCGCAAGCGGGTGCAACGCCTGATGCAACTGATGGGACTCGAGGCGATCTACCAGCGCCCGCGCACCAGCCGGCCAGCACCAGAACATCGGATCTATCCCTATCTGCTGCGAGGTCTGGTCATCGAACGGGTTAACCAAGTGTGGGCGGCTGATATCACCTACATTCCAATGGCGCGCGGGTTTCTCTACCTGGTTGTAGTGATGGACTGGGTGAGCCGCTACGTGCTGGCGTGGCGCTTGTCGAATCTGCTCGATGCGAGTTTTTGTGTCGAGGCCCTCGAGGAAGCGCTGAGCCAGGGGCGGCCGGAGATCTTCAACACCGACCAGGGCAGCCAGTTCACCGGTGATGACTTCATCGATGTGCTGCGCGTTCACGGAGTTGCCATCAGCATGGACGGGCGCGGGCGCTTCAGCGACAACATCTTCGTCGAACGGCTCTGGCGCAGTTTCAAATACGAGGAGGTG
>DASZGF010000038.1:0-71313 GCA_035939115.1 Binataceae bacterium (SeqCode) | reverse complement strand
TCTTTGTAGGGGCGCTTCGTGAAGCGCCCTGCGGCGGACAAACTCTGAGCAATCACCTTCGCGTCTTCCAACTGCTGTTTTTGGGTTTAATCGGTCGCAAACCCCAGTTCCCCAGGCTACTGAAAATCAAAGTTTTTAATTCATTCAAAAGGTAGGGTCTTGACAGAGCCCTTGACAATGCTGTTAATTTTTCACGTGATTGGCGTTTTGCAGTGATTAGAAAATAATGGATTGCTATTTTTTAGCCTTTTGAAGAGGTTTGGGAGGCTCTGCAGCAAAGCTCCGATGATTAACGAACCACAAGGGGATTCTGAACCATCTCCCGGTTCGAAGACGAATTGGTGCGGCGGGCTGCGCCTGGATTTGCTGCGGGATTACGAAGTTGAAGCCATCAAACCGCTGCTACGGCTGATTGTAGGCGGCATCGACCAGATACTCGACAACTGGTACGAAATCTATGCCTCCTACTTCGATAGCATTGATAACATTCCCAGCCTTTCCGAGCCTGAGTTCATCGCCATTTTCAAGCCCTACCTGTGCGAGGGTCTGAACGCCCTGGCCAGCGGACGAACCAACGATCACTCAACACTAATCGGGCACCTGGGCGAGGTCCTGGCGGAACGCAACGTGCCGTTCGCCGAAGTATTGCTGTCACTGCGCACCTACGGAGACAGCGTCCTGTCTGAAGTTCCGCGATCCATCCTCTCTCCCGAACTGCTCCGGATGTTCAGCAAGTTGGGCGACTCGATGCTCGCGGTTATGTCCGAGAGGTACTTTCGGAGCCGGTCGATCCGAGGTGGCCGCGGCCCGAGTCTGAACCCGGCCCGCGGCGCGGTGCCAGGGGAGAACAACGGCCCCATTAACACCATCGTCGGCTCCAGTCCGGCGATGGGCCTTCTTCGACGGCACATCGCAGCTGCCGCTCAGGTCCGCGGCACAGTGCTGCTGGTAGGGGAAAGCGGCACCGGCAAAGAGCTGGTCGCCAGCGCGATTCACCAGACCTCGTCAACCCCGGATACCCCCTTTATCGCGGTCAACTGCGCGGCAATTCCCAAAGACCTGATTGAGAGCGAGCTGTTCGGCTACCAAAGGGGAGCCTTCAGCGGCGCCAATGCGCACTTTTTGGGCCTGTTCCGTTCCGCCGAGAAGGGCACGCTGTTCCTGGACGAGGTCACCGAGATGAGCCCGGAGACCCAAAGCAAGATCCTCCGCGCCATCCAGGAACGCACCGTACGCCCGTTGGGTTCCACCCGGGAGATTGCAATCGATGTCCGCCTGATTGCCTCCGCCAATCGCGATCCGGAAGAGGCGGTACGCAGCGGCCAGCTCCGTGAGGATCTCTATTACCGCCTGCAGGCCAGCGTCGTGCAGCTTCCTCCCCTTCGCGAGCGTATCGAAGACATTCCCGCGCTGGTCGAACATTTCATCAGACTTTTGAACTCCAGGATGGGCCGCCCGTTCCCGGTCGAAGGGATCGCTCACGAAGCCCTCAAGGCGATGCTCGAATACCCATGGCCGGGAAATGTTCGGGAGCTTTCCAATGCGATCGAAATGGCGATGACTTTCGGACGCCGCCCCCTTATCGGCATCGAAGACCTGCCACCCGCAGTGGTCCGTCGCAGCGGACCAGCCATCGTCGAGGCCGAGCTTCCCGAGCTCAACGAGAACGGCTCCCAGCCTCTGGCGTTTTCCCAATTCACCACCCTGGAAGCCAGTGAGCGCGAGCTGGTAACCCGGGCCCTGACCATCACCGGCGGAAACAAGACCCGGGCGGCAAAGCTGCTGCAGATATCGCGTAAAAAAACTTTACTCTCTGACCAACAAGTACCTGCTGCCGACGCGGCCGGAAAGCAAGTTATAGAACGATTAAAAGCTGCTGCCGGCAACTGAATCCTCGGCCGCGCAGACCCCCGGCCATCGATTGATACCGCCGGTCCTCGATCGCCTGTTTTCAACGCTATAATCCAATCCTCCGGATGAAGCCCGCCGGTTGCGGGCGCTTACGCGCCCCGCCTGGGCGGCCTGCGTAACCGCACCGGCGCCGGCTAGCCCCAGGAGCGGGCACCAACCATTTTCTCCCAGTTGCCGGTGCTTTTTGTGACATAAAGTATTGCGCAGAAAGCTTAAGTATTGGCGGTAGGCCTGGACGGTTCCAAATGGATGAATTCCGAACGGGGTCATTTCAAATGGACGTAAAACTGCCTCTCATAGATGCTAAAACAAAAATTTTGTGACGCATGCACCTCAAAAAGCAAGAAATCTAACTTTCTGTTACATATCAAATTAGTAGCAAAATATGCCTTATGGTGACAGAGTGGCCTCCAAACGGTACAAAAGTGTACCCATTTGGAACATCGCGGAAACGCCCTGCCGGGCCCAATCATGCATCTGGCAGCTACTTTTTGTTAGGCTTTCCGTGCCATTAGTCAGGAGGGGCGGGGACGTGCAAAACTGGCATGCATGATGCACATGTGCAACTCGCCCGGCACTTTGGATGACTGCTACGCACTTCTGCACTCGTTACGATGCCTGGGCGACTGGGAGGAGCAATGACCGGACACTTCGCAACACCATGCCTCGATCAGCGATCCCCGCTTTGCCTCAATGAATGTTGCAACGGAGAGAGGATTGAAATCGATCACCTGGCGGAACGGGCCGAACAACTCGGCGACATGGTGGTGAGTTCGGCCCCCATGCTGGAGGTGGTCAGAATCATCCGGCGCGTCGCCCCGCACAAGACCCCGGTCCTGATCCATGGCGAGTCAGGCACCGGCAAGGAACTGGTGGCGCGCGCGCTGCACACCGTGGGCGGCTCCCCCCAGGGGCCGTTCGTCGTTTTCAATTGCTCCAACCTGATCGAGACGCTGGCCGAGTCACAACTGTTCGGACACGTGCGCGGGTCCTTCACCGACGCCCGCAACGATTCGCCCGGCTACTTTCGGTCGGCAAACAATGGCACCCTGTTTCTCGACGAAATCGGCGAACTGCCGCTGGCCCTGCAGCCCAAGCTGCTGCGTGCGGTGGAGACTCATGAGATCCAACCGGTGGGCTCAATTATTTCGTCCAGGGTCGACGTGCGCATCGTCGCGGCCACCAACCGCGATCTCGGCGCGATGGTCAAAGCCGGCACCTTCAGGGCCGACCTTTACTACCGGTTAAACGGTGCGACTATCAGCATTCCAGGCCTGACCGCCCGCGACGCCGATATCGAACCGCTAATCGCGCACTTCGTGCGGCGCCATTCCGGGCGCGTGCGTTACATTTCCCGCGCCGCCCTGACGGCTTTGCGCTGCTATGAATGGCCGGGCAATGTACGCCAGCTGGCGCACGTCATCGAGACCGCCCTGCTGATGACCGACGGAGACTGCCTCGATCTCCCGGCTCTTCCGCCATTCATGTTCGCGATGCCGCCGGTGGCCGTCGCGGCCCCGGCTGACCTGGCTGAGCGCCGGGCGCAAAACGCCGTTTATTCCCCCCTGGAATTTTCCGCGACCCGTTCGCTGGACGACATTACCAGGCAGGCGCTGATGGCGGCGTTGGAGCACGCCGAAGGCCAGCGCCAGCGCGCCGCAAAACTGCTCGGCGTATCCCGCGCCCGCCTGTATCGGATGCTGGAGCGCTACAATCTGACGGATTTTGCCCGACCCCGCACCCGCGCCAAGAGCCCCGACCCAACCGAGGTAAGCGCCGCCGCCGTCGTCTGCCGCTCTTGAGCAGATGGGGCGGTTTGCCCATTTCCGGGCCGACTCTCGTCCTGACCATCGGCCGTCTTCTACGAGCAGCGTTCCGCAGCAAACCGCGGCCGGCAAGTCCACCACGACCCGCAACGGCGCGCCGAGGCACGCGGCGCCCATGACTCCCAGCTCACCTCTATACCTACTTTCTTTGAAGTACACCCACCGATGTCACCTTCGACACATGTACCAGCACATAGACCTCTAGACAGCGACATCGAATCAAAACGGCGCCGATAACTACCGCAGGACGGCCCTTGTGCGCCAGACTTGCTCACGCCCGGACGATTCGAGTCACTGCTGATGGCGGGACATCGAAGACACGACTTGGTTCTACCTTTGACAAGTCTCTCCGGCCCTGCCCGCTCAATTACCTTTCGAATCCCGACACACCCCAAGTCTTAGCTTAGACACACCGACATATGAGTGTACTAATTGGAGACTTGTCCGCATGCGAACGGTCCAGACGGACCAAAATGTGACAGCCTTGAAGTTGCCAATCCGAATAACGTAGACCGCACTCTTTTCGCTGCCTGGCCTGAACCTTGCTCAAGAACCCTACGCAACCCTCGCCTCAGGCGAGACCAAAAACAATTTCGACTGGAGTAAAGAACTATGAGTACAGTCACTAAGACATACGTCCGGATCCGCGAACAGGCATACCTTAGTATGCGCGGGAACAGAGGTCAGACCATGGCGGAGTATGGCCTGATCGTCGCGTTGGTAGCCGTCGTTACCGTTGGCGCCTGGGGAATTCTCGGCGGGAAAATCAACACCGTCCTTACCGCGATCAACGGCGCCCTCTAATCCTCGCATCCGTCGGATCGCGCTGCGGAATTATCCCACGATTGTCCGATTACAACTGCGAGAGCAAAACAATTTCGACATGGAGGAACAAAGCTTATGAGTGCAATCATGAAGGTATACGTGCGGGTGCGCGAAAACAGGGGTCAGACCATGGCAGAGTATGGCCTGATTGTCGCGTTGGTCGCTGTCGTTACCGTTGGCGCCTGGGCAATTCTCGGCGGGAAAATCAACACCGTCCTTACCGCGATCAACGGCGCCCTCTAATCCTCGCATCCGTCAGATCGCGTTGCGGAATTATCCCACGATTGTCCGACCACAACTGCGAGCGAAACAATTTCGACATGGAGGAAAAAAGCTTATGAGTGCAATCATGAAGGCATACGCGCGGGTGCGCGAAAACAAAGGTCAAACTATGGCGGAGTATGGCTTGATCGTCGCGTTGGTAGCCGTCGTTACCGTTGCCGCCTGGGGACTTCTCGGCGGCAGCATCAACGGCGTCCTTACCACGATCAACGGCGCCCTCTAAATCCTCGCATCCGTCGGATCGCGCTGCGGGAAATATCCCGCCGATTGTCCGACCACAACTGTTGGGGAACGGTCCGGGACGATTCACCAATGCCCGGACCGTTTCCTTGTTCGCTGCATAGCAAACGCCTCGGCTTCTTTTAACAACGCCCCAAAAGGCAGCGAAAAACATCATTTGGACCAGCTGCTCCCTCGCTCTCATCTCCTCCAGACGAAGAGAAGATTGATGTATGAGTCCAACCTCTTCATCCAGGGTGCGGAACCACCAAAAGCGCCTTGCTCACGAGATTTCTTTTGTCCGCACCCTGCTAGTCCTCCCCTCCTTTCTGCACTGAACCGCTGCACGCGTGCCGCCAACGACATCCCCGACTAACTTAAACTCTTCCGCCGTCGCCGCAACCTGCCGCTCTACCAATATCTCGTCTGCAGGCTGGATGGTCAATGGTGGTTGCGCCGTCCTACAACTGGTTATTCCAGCACGCCGATTTACCCAGTGATTTTCTTGCCATCTTACCCTTTTGCCAAAAGACTGTACTAATTGGATACCTTGTCCGCGTTCGGACGGCGCTCATGCACCAAAACGTGACAGCGCTGAAATAACCTGCGCATGCAGGCAATGGTCTTTCCGAGTCCGGCTTGGCCTGAACATTGCTTCCGCTGGTGCTTGCTCGGAGCCGGGCGCAAGTCAAACTTTGTACGGAGGAAAAGGGTTATGAATGTATTCAACGAAGCATGCGTCAGGCTACGCGAGAGCAAGGGCCAGACGATGGCAGAGTATAGCCTCATCGTCTCGTTGGTCGCCGTCGTTACCGTTACCGCCTGGGGAATTTGCGGTGGCAAAATCACCGATACTATTAACGCGGTTGCTGTCTTAATCCCATGATGCATGTCGCATGGCGGCGAGTACCGCGCCAAGCGACATCCAACCCCAGTTGGTTAATTCTGATGTACAACGCCTACAAACGATTGCACACTTTGCCCAGGAAGAACTTGGGCAGTACCCGGCAAGCGTCTCGAACGCGTAAGCAGGAGCTGATGCATTTCGCCATGACCGAAATGATTGCTGTGGTGATCGCGATAGTCATGGTCGAGCATGCGATCGTCGGCGGCGCGGACCTGCGGCTAGTCAGGTTGGTTTACGAAGGTGCGCGCGACGTGGCGGTCAACGCGGGAGTCATAGCCGGCAATGATATAACCGATGAGATATCGCCGGCTTCCCCCATCATATCGAAGGATGCAGGCAATGTCACGCCGGATAATTCTTCAGCTGCCACTCCAGGTGAAGTTCGTCAATCAGTTAGCGTTGCCGCAAACGATGACGTGCCAGCTTTCCGAGTCCCTTCTATTGGTCTCACATCTCGAACCAAACCGAGGTTCAGCGGACGGCGCGATAAGGCAGCCAGGCGGAAGTGAGTAGTAGCGGATACAACAACTCAAGAGTCGGCGGCGGAGGAATACAATGAGACGTATCGGATTCATAGTGCTTGCCGGCCTGGCCGCGGCACTTGCCGCCCTGATGGTGCAGTCGGCGTTGAAAAAGAAAGATACCGAGCTGTAAAAGGCAAGAGTGATGGCGACTGAAATCCTCGTTGCGGCTCGTGACCTGCCGGTTGGTACCAAGCTCCAGCCCGATGATGTGAAGCTCGCGCGCTGGCCTCGCGACAGCGTGCCTTCCGGGTCAATAACGGACGCGCACACTGTGGTGGACAGTATAGTCAAGAGTGAGATGGTGCAGGGCGAGCCCATTACCGCGGCGCGGCTGTACACCGGAGATACCGCCGGGGTTCTCTCCCTGCTAATACCGCCCGACATGCGCGCGATGTCGGTGGCGGTTGACGAAGTATCGGACATCGCGGGCTTTGTGCTGCCGCACGCGCGAGTTGATGTGTTGGTGGCGATCAAGCAGGAGGGCGGACCGGCAGGGTCCGTGGCCCACTCCAAGATCGTTCTGGAGAACGTCGAAGTGCTGGCCGTCGCCCAGACTACCGATCACAAGGACAAACCCCAGGTGGAGAGGGTGGTTACGCTGCTGGTCAGGCCCGAAGAGGCGGAGCGGCTGGCTTTGGCCAGTCATGAGGGTTCGCTGCGCCTGGCGCTGCGCAATCTTAACGACGAGAAGATTGTCAATACGGCGGGCTCCAGTGTCAGCAGTCTGCTAGCGGTATACGGCGGAGCTCCGGTTCCAATCGAAAGGCCGCAGATCAGCCCGGTGCACATTACAAGTTTTCGCAGGCCGCTGGTCCCGGTCCCGGTCCCGGCGACCAGGATCGAGGTGATGCGCGACGGCACCAGCCGCGACGCGCTGAGTTTTGGCGCGGACGGAAGAGCGATTCGGCCGCCGTCCAGTGCTCAAGGCAATCCACCGGAAGCGGAACCATCTCAGGCTCAGGCTCAACCGGCCCTGATTAATGCTCCCGCGGCACGCGCGGTTGCCATGGCGACCGGAAATTCGGCGCACATGGCCACAGCTGCAGTGCCCTTTCCAACCGCGAACGAGGCGGGGAACCCAACGATGGGCTTCGAAGGACCCGATGCAAAGACCATTGAGGCGCACTGAACAGGATTCAGAGAGGAGGACGACGGCAATGAGGCATTTGCGGATACTCGGAATATTTCTCCGAACGGCAATCCCGGCTGGAATGGTGCTGGCGCTGAGTTTTTACGGGCTGGCCTTGGCAACTGAAAACTTCAACATCGCGCTCAACGCCGGCGAGGCCTTCGTAATTAATGGAGCAGGAGCGGCCGAAGTCCACTACTCCGGCAATCCAAACTGCTTCAGTGTCCAGCCTCGCGCGGACAATGACCTTCTGGTCCTGGGTGCGTGCCGGGGCAGCGGCACGATAAAGACCATGCACAACGGGACTCCGGCAATCTATCACGTCACGGTTAATGCTATCGCGGATCCCAACAAGCCGCTCAAAGCGGGCAAGGCCCCGCCGGCAATGACTGACGATAGCAACTCAAGCACCGCCGTTAAGGTGACGGCCGTGAGCAGTTCAGGCGCTGTTAAGGCGCCGCCCCTGCCCGCCGCGAACAGCGAGCCCGCGGCCAAGCCGTCGCAATACAACGGTGCGGTCCATGCCGAGAACATAGAATATTCCGGAATTCATACCGAAACAGTGCAAGACCGCGGGGTTCATACCGAAACCCTGGGCTCGCCGGCTACAAAGGCAGCTTCTTCACCGGTTGCGGTGGTCCCCAGCCAGGCCGAGCCGCCCACCTTCTCCCTGGGAAAATCACCCGGACCCCTTGAGCAGGCGGCAGCGCTGCATAAATACAGGACCGACCCCCCCCGCTCCCAGATCCTATCGCGACATGGACATGAGCGGGACCCATCCATTGCCCAACGACACCATCTCGCTGATGACGGGGAACTCGCAAGTCTTCGACTTTACGTCCCCCATCGAACGGGTCTCCATAGCTAACAGCAAGATCGCAGACATTCAGGTGGTTAGCCCGCGCCAGCTCCTGCTGGTCGGACATAAGCCCGGATTCACCACCCTGGTGGTGTGGAACACCTTCGGCCAATACGAGCAACGCCAGGTGCGGATCGAACAGACCGGGCACCAACAGGTAATGTTGAACGTGGTGGTCGCGGAGGTTAACCGGACCAAAATCGAGCAGCAGGGGGTCGACCTGTCGGTCGCCCTGAAGAAGATCGGAATCTCACTTGCCAGTTTACCCGGCAATGTAGCGTCGCCATACACCACGCAGTTGGGCTTTATCGGCTCGCCGGCCAGTAACTTACTGTCTTTCGCGCCGCCGGGCGGGACGGCGTTCCCGTTGTTGCTGTCCAACAACATTACCTACGCGCTGGCGGCCCAGAATCCCAATGTTTCCACCAACAGCTTCTTCCAGTTCCTGGAAAGCCACGACCTCGTACGAATCCTGGCGCAGCCCAGAATTTTAGCTAATTTCGGCGAAAAGGCACAATTCCTTTCCGGCGGCGAGATTCCGATCGTCATCGCCCAGGCGCTCAACACCTCGATTGTCTTCAAACAGTTCGGCACGTCGGTAATCTTCGTTCCCACCGTGGTCGGCCGGCATGAGATTGAGCTGCGCGTGAAACCCGAGGTTTCCAAACCGGACTACTCACAGGGAGTCCAGCTCTTCGGCTTTACGGTTCCCGCTTTTGTAACGCAGCGGGCGGAAACCGACGTGCGCATGCGCGAGAATCAGACGGTGATAATCGCCGGACTGATTCTCGATAACAATCAAGCCACGGTTAAAAAGGTTCCCTACCTGGGCGATGCGCCATACGTGGGAGCCCTTTTCCGCAATACCTACTACGACCATGTCAGGACCGAACTGGTGATGAGCGTTACACCGCGAATCGTTGGGGCGCTACCGCCTGGGGGCCAGGTCGCGCTGCCAACCGAACGCGGCTCCTTCACCACGGAAGAGATCCGCACCGAAGAGCTGGATGCCGCGGATCCCAGCCGTCCACGATTCTAGTTGGGAGGAGACACCAGTGGCTGAACAAGAGAGAAATAATGGAAGCAATGCGATGCGCGTATTGCTGGTCGGCGAGCAGGCCGATCAACGCGCCGAGATCAACACCGTCCTGCGTAGCCTGACGGAACCCGAACTGGTCATCGCGGAAACCGGATTCCAGGGCGTCGCGGACACCAAGACAGCGGAAGTCATGATGGTGCTGTTCCATGAAGATGAAGACGCGCCGTTAAATTACCTCCAGGCACAAAGCGTGCTGCCGGCGCGGCCAGTGCTGTTTGCACTGTTGCCCAAACGCTCCCCGAGCCTGATGAGACGGGCCCTGCGCTCAGGGGCCGACGAGCTGCTGTTTCTGCCGCTGGACGGGGCCGATGCGGCGCGGGCGCTGCTCAAGATAAGCGAGGCGCGTCGACGCAATGTGCGCGCCGGCAACGGCAAAGTCATTTCGATTATCAGCATTGTCGAAGGAGTGGGCGTAACCACGCTGGCCGCAAACCTGGCGCTGGCGCTGCATCGGCGGCAGAACAAGCGGGCGGCGCTGGCTGATCTGGACCTGCAATTGGGTTCGCTCTCGGTGCTGCTCAATGTCGAGCCCTCCCGCACGATCGTGGACCTCGCCGGGCCCGACAAAAAACTGGACTCAATCCAGCTTGACCTCACTTTGTCCAGACATCCCTCGGGACTTGCGCTGCTGGCGGCACCCAAGTTGATCGAAGACAGCGAGCGTGTCTCTGAAGCCACCGTGCATTCGATTCTGGATCTTATGATCCAGCTCTTCGATTTCGTGGTAGTGGACTGCGGCAGCTATATCAATGAGAACGTGGTGGCCGCGTGCGAAGCCGCCGACCAGATCTTCTACGTGCTTGACCAGTCGCTGGAATCGGTGCGGGGGGCCTGGAAATTCATGGAACTGCTCGAGCGCCTAGGGACCAGCGCGGTGGAGCCGAAATTCATTATCAACCGGTTCGTAGCGCGCCACCCGATCACCGAAGAGCGGATTGCCAGTACGCTAACCCAACCGATTTTCGCTCGCATTATGCGCGATGACCGCGCTCTGGATCGAGTCCGCTGGAGTGGCAATGACATCTGGAAGGTAGCGCCACGTTCCGCTTTTGTCCGTAGCATCGAGCAGCTGGCTGTGTCGATTGCGCAGCCCGCCCCCGAGCGCAACGCCGGGTTGATGTCACGGCTGCTGAACGTGGTGGGAGCCCGCGCGTGAGGATACTGCCATGAAGCTGGTTGATCGAGTCTCCAACAATAACCCCACCGCGCCCGCACCCCAGCGTACGATGTTAGGCGCGGCCAAGACCAGGCCCAAGGACACGCTGGCGGATTCTTCACGCGAACTGAAGACCACCGTTCAAAAGCGCCTGCTTGAGACCATGGACGTGAGCAAACTGGACGGCCTCGAACCCGCCGTTGCTTCCGAGAAGGTTACTACCGCCATCAGCACACTGCTTAGCGAGCAGGGCCGCGTGCTTACCGAGTTGGATCGCGCGCGCCTGATCGACGAGATTAAGAACGAGCTGTTGGGAGTTGGTCCGCTGGAAGCCCTGCTGCGTGACGACCGCGTTACCGACATCCTGGTCAACGGCAGCCGGCAGGTGTACGTGGAACGCGGAGGCAAGCTCTACCATACCGACGTCGTTTTCGAAGACGATCGTCACCTGCTGACTATCATCGAGCGAATCGTCTCGCAGGTCGGCCGGCGGGTGGACGAATCCTCACCGATGGTTGATGCGCGGCTGCCCGACGGCTCGCGCGTAAATGCGATCATTCCGCCACTGGCAATTGACGGACCGGCCTTGTCGATACGCCGCTTCGGGGTTCATCGCTTCACCATTGGCGACCTGGTCAAGGTGGGCGCGCTAACCCACACCATGGTCAATTTTCTCCAAGCCATAGTGCGGGCACGCCTTAATATCATCGTCGCCGGCGGTACCGGATCGGGCAAGACCACGATGCTCAACTGCCTTTCGGCCTTCATACCCGAAAACGAGCGCATCGTTACCATCGAGGACTCGGCCGAATTGTCCCTGCAGCAGCCACACGTGGTGCGCCTGGAGACTCGCACCGCCAACGTCGAGGGCAAAGGCGAAGTCTCTCAGCGTGAACTGGTCAAGAACTGTCTGCGCATGCGGCCCGATCGAATCGTAGTCGGCGAGGTCCGCAGCGCCGAGGTCCTCGACATGCTGCAGGCGATGTCCACCGGCCACGACGGCTCGATCTCGACCATCCATGCCAACAGCTCGCGCGAGAGCCTGAGCCGGCTGGAGATGATGATGCTGCTGTCGGGGATATCGATTCCCCAGCGCGCGATGCGCCAGCAGATCGCCTCTGCGGTCAATATCATCGTCCATGTAAGCCGGCTGCCTGACGGCTCGCGTAAAGTTATGAAGATTTCCGAAGTCACCGGGATGGAAGGCGAGGTCATCATGATGCAGGACCTCTACGAATACGTCCGCACCGGGATGAGCTTTGCGGGCAAAGTGCAAGGGACGTTCCGCCCCACCGGAGTCCGTTCCAATTATGCGCCACAGATAGAGGCGGCCGGCTTCAAGCTGGACAACAAACTTTTCCGCTCCGCCGATGAGGGGGAGGAGCAATGGACCTTACCATTCCCGCCGGGGTTTTCGTGCTGGTGTTGGTCGCAACCCTGGCGCTGATGAACCGGCGCCTTGCCCGGCCGGTGGCATCCGAAGAATTGCTGCGCAGATTGCGGCCCCCAACCGACCTCGTCGACCTGGAACTGTCGCGCAAGGGCAAGCCCCAGGAAAGTAGACTCGGCCACGCTCTGCTGCGGCGGATCAACTTGTTGCGAAAGCTCGAGCAATATATGTGGCAGGCGGGGCTTTACTGGCGGGTTTCGGAAATCCTGCTCGCCGAAGCGCTGCTGCTGGGTTTGGGAATGGCCCTGGGCATGGTGGTTTTGAATGACATCCCGCTGGCGGCGGGGTGCGGAGCGGCACTCGCCGCCTTGCCCTTGCTCTATATCGGGTTTCGCCGAAAGCGGCGCCTCAAAGCCTTTGCGCGTCAGTTGCCCCATGCGCTCGACATGGCCAAGTCCACCATGGAAGCGGGCCATTCGCTGCCCCGCGCCTTTCAAGTAGTGGTGGGCGAATTTCCCGATCCTATTGCCGGCGAACTCCGTACCGTGTTGGAGCAGGCCCGCCTGGGCGTGCCGCTGGTACGGGCGCTGGACGACATGCTGACACGTGTTCCTCACGAAGACCTGCAATTGATGGTGTCGGCGATCAAGATGCAGTCCGAGGTTGGCAGCAGTCTGGCCCACATCATGGGCCGCCTTTCAGAGGTTATCCGAACCCGGCAGCGGTTGGCTCAGCAGATTCGCGCCCTAACCGCTCAGGCTCGTATGGGTGGTCTGGTGATCGGTTTGCTGCCGGTCGTATTGCTCCTTATCTTCTCGGTAATTCAGCCGAGCTTCCCACACATGCTGTTCTACGATCCGGCGGGGCTCAAGGTTTTAAAGACCGCTGTCGCCCTCGACGTCATGGCGCTGTTGTGGATTCACCGACTCCTGAAGCTGAAGTACTAGGAGCGCTTTATGCTGACTATCTGGATTGTGCTGGTCCTGTTGATCGTAGGAGAAACTGCGGTGCTCTTCGCCTTTGAAAGCGCCCCGCGAACTTTGGAGCAGCGGTTTTCAGATCTCGGAATCAAAGTCAGGGTCGGCCGCAAGGCATTTGGAGACGAACGCGATCAGGGAACCGCGCGCATGCTACTGCACTGGGCGGCCCGCCGCTTGCCAGCGCCAAAAAGCGACAGCCCCAAGGGCGAAAAACTCAATCAAATGCTGCTGCAGGCCGGGTTTACAGGATCCAACGCACTGCGGATATATGGGGCAGTTCGTGTGGGCAGCGCCGTGGTGGGAGCAGTGCTCGCCCTGGCCGTAAGCCTCATCGCCAATGGCCACCTTACGTCGGTGTGCACCGCGGGCGGAGCTGTGGCGGGTTTTCTGATCCCCTCTTACTACCTTGCGGCACACGCCCGCCGCCGCCAACGGGCAATTGCGCGCGATCTTTCCGATACCCTCGACTTGCTTGTGGTCTCGGTCGAGGCCGGCCTCGCCCTTCAGGAAGCGATTAAGATGGTGGGTGCCGAGGCGGAGCGCTATGGCAGACCGATCGGTAGTGAACTGGGGCTAGTCACAAGCGAAATGCTGGCCGGCGCGAGCCTCGGCCAGGCCTTACGGGCATGGGCCAAGCGCACCGCGGTGGAGGACATCAAGCCCCTGGCCGCCACGCTGATTCAAAGCGAACAGCTTGGCGCTCAGATCGCTCCCGCGTTGCGCGCATCCTCCGACGCCCTGCGTGCCAAACGCCGGCTGCAAGCGGAAGAGATGGCGCAAAAGGCCGGCGTCAAGATTCTTTTTCCGCTGGTGCTGTTCGTGCTTCCGGCGATGTTTTTGGTCATCCTGGGTCCGCCGCTAATCCAAAGCCTCAGGACTCTTACTGATGTAGCACATTGAAAAGAGAACTTTACGCCAATTGTTTCACACCACACTTGCAACGGAACGGCCAAAAGTAATTGACGCCATGCGATCACGAATTTCAGGAAACAGACCAACAATTCCTGCAATTGGCAAAAACTCGTGGACGCCGCGGTTGCTCCTGGCAAGAGCGCGCGTCGACACTCATACAGAAAGGAGCTGGAAGAATCATGGTTAGGACCTCAAAGGGCTCCAAGGGCCAGACCTTTGTCATTGGTGCCGTCGCGGCGGTCGTATTGGTAGGCGCCGTCTCGCTAGGCACCGACGTTGCTGTGCGCTATTTCAACAGGGTTCAGTTGCAGAAGGCCGCCGACGCCGCGGCCCTGGCTGGCGCAAACTGGCTTCCTGACAATCCGTCTCAGGCCACCACAACAGCCAATCAGTACGCGCAAAACAACGGCATCAAGGCCGCCGAAATCACGTCCACTTCCGTAACCCCCGACGATCTTTCGCTTTCGATCTCGCTGCAGCGCAATGTCCCTTACTACTTCGCCAGGGTTTTCGGCCTGACTAGCGCCAACATCGCGGTGGCGGCCACTGCCGAGGCACCCTACGCGCCAACCACCGTCAACGCCAGCACGCCGGCCCACGTTCCCTCCGGGGGAGACAACAATGGCGCCAACGGAGGCACCTGTGCCACCACCTGCTCTTGCGGGCTTCTTCCTATCGGGCTCGATGCCAATACCGTGTACAGCGACGGCGAGGCACTCAATCTTCAGCAGGGTCAACTCGGCCCAGGCAACTGGGACTTGCTTGCGCTGGGGGCCACCGGCGGAGCCAATCTCAGAACCAATATCGCCAATGGCTACAACTCCATCGTCACCGTAGGAGATTGGCTTACCACCGAACCGGGAAAAAAGGTCGCCCCGGTGGATCAGGGCTTTCAGGATCGATTGAACTGTGCGGCAATCACCGACCCGAGCGGCACTTACTCTAATCATTCGCTAACCGATCCACGTGTAATGGTACTGCCAGTCGTCGATTGGGAGCATCAAAACGGCCGCAGCCAGGTCCTGTTGAAGGCGTTTGCCTCTGTCTGGCTTGATAGTTACAGCGGCGGCCAAGTAAGCGTGCATTTTATCAGCCAGGTTATCGGCAACAGCTACGGGAGTCCGAGCGCCACGATGTTCGGCGCTCGCGGCACCCCTATCCTCATAAAATGAGATTAGCGTTCACCGGGTTACTCACCAAAAAGTGACAGCGCAACAGCGAAAGGCTGGTTGACCATGAGTATTGATACTGCTCGCGCACTGCGATGGCGATTGATGGGTCTGTCAACTTTAAGGCAGCCGAACCTCGGGCGGCAATACGACCGCGCGAGCCGTGGACAAGCGGCAGTCGAACTCGCACTTATTGCTCCGGTCTTAACTGTCCTCGTGCTAGTAGGAATTCAGTTCGCGATTATCGGAACAGCGGCACTGGCCCTGGGCCAGGTGAACTACGAGGGAGCGCGCTACGCAGCTAATAACGGCACTGATACCCAGGCACAAATTCAGTCGTATATGGTTTCAGTCGCAGCTCCCATCATCAGTGCACATTCCGGATCGTATCTAACTAGCACTTTGAGCCCGGCTCCGCCGTGTTCCTTCGGCGGCTCCGTAACGGTTTCAGTGACATTGGATACTAATCATCTGATCGCATTGCCCAATCCCTTCTTCGGCATCAGCTTTCCGAAATCGCTAACCAATTCAGAGACGGCGTTCTGCGAATCCTAAACGGAGGAATGAGAGATGAAATCGTTAAGGTTACCCGCGGCTCTTTTGATCCTATTCAGCCTGACTGCCGTTGCCAGCACTACGCTGGCCGACACTAGAATCGTGGCGGTAACGAATAATACGCCTTACACCCTGACCGCCTTTTACGCGTCCTGGAGCTATGGCACCGCCAGCGATTGGGATACAAGCAGCAATCTACTCAGCGGCGGTACGCTCGCCCCTGGCCAAACCACCACCATCAATGTCAGTGATGGTACACCGCACTGCCATTACGACCTGATGGGAATCCTGTACGGTGTAACTCAATATGCCTACCAGTATGATGTCGACACGTGCGGGGGTGGAAGTTGGACTATTACCGTATCTCCGTAGTTGATTGACGTCCGCCCTGAAGGGCGAATGCATTCCCGGTCCAAAAACGGTACATGGAACAGGCTCGCTGCAAAGTTGGCTGTCTTATCGCTGTACGGGTTTCCCTGCACAGGGCTGCGGTACACCAGCCAACCGGTACGGAAGCGGGAGTGTTGCAATAGCTCGGGTTTTGAAACTGGGAGAGGATATGGGTTTACATATTAAAGCACAGGCGCTGCCGCGTGATGAGGTAATCAGGTGGTCAGAACCGGCGGTGATTGTCGCACCCGGGCCGGTTATTATCCTCTTTTTCGCGGCAGCGGTGGTCTACTGCTTCGGACTCGGGCGGACGCTCGGCGCCAGTGAGGCGTACAGCGCGTTGGCCGCTTCCCAGCCGACCATACAGATGGTTGCGCAAAATGCAATGAGTCTCGACCCGGGAAAGCCGGTGCTTTACCATCTCGTGCTTCACTACTTTTCCGCCTGTTTTGGCGCAGGCGAGGCGAGCTTGCGCGCGATGTCCATTATATTCGGTTTGATTACTGTGGCCCTGGTTTAACTGTTGGCCGATGAATTGTTCGGACCGACGGTGGCCCTCGCAGCCGCACTGATATGGGCTTTCAACCCAACGGCGGTGCTTTTCGCGCATTGGGCACGCATGTACAGCATGTTTATCGCCCTGACGCTGGCGCATCTGCTGTTCCTGGCGAAACTGCGGCGCAATCCGAGCCCGCAGCGTACTGTCATTTGCGGACTGCTGGGTGCCGCCATGCTTTATACGCATCTGGGTGGAGTTCTGATTTTGGGTGCGGAGTCAGCAATGATCGTGCGCGATTTTTGGCTCCGCGGAAAAAGCAACGCTTGGCCGGCGATTGTACTTACCCTCGCACTGTTCTCTCCGTTTATCCCGATAGCTGTAACTCAGAGCCGGTCGCTGCTATTCGACCATTGGTTGGACTGGATCGGCGCACAGCGTCCCCAATTGTCGCTGGAGGTCAAGGCAACCCTCGTGTTTGGTATCGTCATCGCCGGCCTGTGGTTCGTATTTGCAACGCGGTCATCCGACGAACGGTCCGAAGCTTTGCGATGGTGTATGGCCCTTGCGCTTTTACCGATCATTCTGATGGTTGGAACTTCCGTGCTGGTTCGGCCGATGTTTCAGATTCGCTATCTCGCTCCATGCTGGGCGCTGGCGGCCGTGGCGCTTGCCTTCATCCTCGACGCGATGGGAACTCGCTTTCGGCGGTTGGGCGTTCTTGCAATAGCTGGGTTGTTTGTGGCGTTCATTCCATTGTATCAGCACGCAGAAAATGACCCCTGGCGCGATATCGCCCAGCAGATGGAAACGAGCGCCGCTCCCACCGAAGCGGTTGTGTTCGAGGCCGGTTTCTTCGGGCCCGACCACACCATTGGTGGTCCGGCCGGCGGTTTCCCGGATGGTTATTACCGGATCCCGTTTGATTTTTATTTCCATGCGGCCAACCCGCGCACAGCGGTGCCTGGTTCGGACCCCAAGGAAGCGCGCGAGCTGATCTCCGATGAACTGGATAAAGCGGGTGGCGTTTGGTTGGTTAGCGGCAAGAAACTGCCCGAAGCGATGAACGAAGTGCCGGGCTCCTCTCAGGCTCGTTTGGCGTCAGTATCGACTTACGGAGACGTATTGTTGCTCCATCTCAAGCCCGCGGGAGCGCTTGAGACCGCGTCCATCAGAAATTGAGCGCTTTTGTGCGAGGGCAGAGCCGCGCCCGCCGCATTATCGTCATCAAGTCATCATGGCAGTTGAATCGCGTATGTCGATCTCAAGGAGTGCTGGATTGCTTTAGAGGATGCCGCCGAAGAGTCCAGGGTCGCCGTCGCGCAACCCGCGTTCGGCTTTCTCAAGTATAGAAGAGGTGATTTTCCGATCGCCGTGCAATTTCACGGTCGCGACTGCGGTTGAAAAGGGCCGGCTGAGCGCCCTGCGGACCGCCGCGGCCGTGTTTTTTCGTTTTACCTTGCACTGCCCGCTCGATTAGTCTGATTGCAAGCGGTCGCGGCGCGCGCAAAATTGCGCGCCCGGCTTCGACTAGTTGGATGGGATTTATGCACCGAGTGCTCCGCATAGCGGGCTTGGCAGTTGCGGGCGCGGTTCTGATCGCCGCCGCCGTCACTGCCTTAGCGGCCTATAATCTGACCGCGCTGGTCACACACAATCAGAACCGCATTCTTTACCGGGTAAGTAAGGCGTTGGGGCGCAGCGTCCAGGTCGGTCATATAACGGCGCACGTGGGACTGGGATTGTCGATCGAGGCTGACGATCTCAAGATTGCCGACGACCCGGCTTTCTCTCATGATCCTTTTCTGTCCGCGGCCCAGGCCTCGCTTGACGTCAAATTCCTGCCCCTGCTGCGCGGCAAGATCAAAGTGCATCGGTTGGAGTTCACTAAGCCCACGATCCGGATTCTGAGGCAGGCTAACGGTAGACTCAACATCGACACGCTTGGAGAAGGCGCCCCCGCCGACTTGAGCGTCGCGCGCCATCGCGGCGGCGCCGGGGCAGCGCGCGGAGTGGTGTGGGCGATCGCGCGGGATGTCTCGATCAAGGGCCTCGCCATCGATGATGGGACGGTCTATTACAGCGACCCCACGCTTAAAGGTGTGCCCCTTCAGCTGAACCATCTGAGCGTCGAATTGTCCGGGTTCCACACCGGCTCCGCCTTTGACGTCGATATAAAATCCGCCCTGTTCAGCGACCAGCCCAACCTCGAGCTTTCCGGGAAGGCGGGGCCCATGCTGCGCCAGGGCGGGCTCGATATTCCTGATTGTCCGCTCGATCTCACTTTCAAAACCGGACCCCTGACGATCGACAATCTCCGCACGCTGCTCGCCCCGGGTGCAATCGTGCCGGTGACGCTCTCGATGCCTGGGCCGGTGACCGCGACCGGGACCATAAAAGGCACTCTCGCGGAGGTCCAGGTCGCCGCAAGTTCGGACTTCTCAAGCTATCGGATCGTATACCGGGCAGCCGCCAACAAGCCCAGCGCGCCGCCGCTGACCCTAAACCTTTCCGGCAAAAGCGCGGTCAGCGGCACAGTGCGGCCGCTGGAGGCGAAGACCGGCTGGGATTTTACCGTGGCGCTGACCCAGGTTGCGTCGAGCTTTGAGGGCGCACAACTGCCGGCGGTCGTGGGCCTCAACGGGCGGGTTCATCTGACTCCCACGCGGCTCGAATTGCAGCCCACGACCTTCACCCTGGGATCGGAACCCGCAAGCCTGGAGGCCAACGCCGATTCGATAACCCCACTGCGGGCCGCATTTACCTTCAAGGCCGACTCGCTGCAACTGTCGCAGATCGTTCCCAGCCGCCCACCCGGAGAGTTCGTCAAGCAACTGCTCGTATCGGGAACCGCACGCGGCGACTTATCTGCGCCGGTAGTCAACGCGCGCATCACTTCGGGCAGCGGCCTGGTGGAGCGACTGGCGTACGGCAAACTGGACATGAACACCAGCTACGCGGGCAACCGGGTTTCCGCACAACCGCTGTCGGTGCAAGTCTTCAACGGCTCGGTCCTGGCCAACGTCAACGCGGTCCTGGCGGACCGGCCTCCGTTTGACGCTTCGGCCGACCTCAGGCACATCAATGTAGGCGAACTATTCCGATGGCTTGACGTCCACAGCAGCGCAATCAGCGGCTTTTTGAGCGTCGACGCCAGGGTATCGGGCGCGGGCAGTACCTGGAAGGAGATCCAGCCCACCATGCGCAGCAATGGCCGGATGTACCTTTCGGGTGGCGAATTGCACGGCGTCAACATTGTGGCAGTCGCGCTGAACAAGATCGCTGTCGCTCCGGTCGTAAGCCAGCTGGTGGGCGTGGCGTTCAGGTCGAGCCATCAGGGCGTGTTTGACAGTTCCAACACCGACCTGAGCCAGGCGAGCATGACCTTCAATCTTTATGGTCAGCGGGTTGACACCAACGACCTCTTGGTCCAGTCGCCAGAGTATCAAATCACCGGTGCCGGCTGGTTCGACCTGGACAAGAACATCAATATGACCGGCGACATCAAACTAACGTTGGGCCTCTCCGCAGCCATTCCGGTGGTCGTGATGGGCAAGTACCCTGCCCTGCTGGTGTTACCCAATATTCCCAAACTGGCCGAACGGACAGCCGTCGGCGTGGTGAGTGCGCCGATGAATATCATCAAAGGCGGCGCCAACGCCGTGGGCAACGTATTCGGCGGTCTCAAGAGCCTGCTGCCCTAACCAGCCACTTTGCTCGGTCTCCCGTTTTTTTTGTCAGTAGGGCGGGGCGTCCCTGCCCGCCGGTGGGGAGTGGGACTTAGAGCTTATCCCAGTCCAATCCCCATGGCGTGACGATGTCTTTGGCGGTGGTGATGCGGGCCACGATCCCGACGCCATACTTCAAGGACATCTCGGCGTATTCGGGCGGGAATCCGGCCACGCAATCAGAGGCCACGACGGCGCGGTAGTTGCGGTTGAGCGCCTCGACGACGATTCCCTGAACCCCAATGTTGATCGACACGCCTGCTGCAATCACGGTCCTGACCCCGATGTCGCGCAGGATGCTATCCAGTTCAGTGCCTTCAAAGGGATGCCATCCATGTGTGCGCGAAATAATGAAGTCGCTCGGCTCCGGCCCCAGCTCGCGCATGATCGCAACCGCCTCGCTGCCTCGCACCAGCGGCAACGCGCCGGACTTGATCATCCGCTCGATCAGCGGCGTGCTGACCGACATGCCAAGGCCATCGGCCCGTGTTTCGTACACGCCATGACAAACCCGCGCCCCGACTTTGCGCGCGGCCTTCAGCAGGCGGGCCAGATGCCCCACGACATCGCGCTCGCGCACCATGCCAACCAGCCCTTTAAGCGCAACCGGCGCCAGGCTGCCCGCGACTCCCTCCTGCATCTCGTTGATCACGATCGCCGTGGTTTTCGGCTCGACCAGTTCGCGCACGTCAATGGCCATGTTGCACGTTCCTTAGGGTGAGGTTGCGCCACTCATTATCCCATCGATCCTGAGGCCGTCAACGAGGTCAGTTCCTGCTAACTGCGGCATTACCCGCTATGAACGCCGGCAATCCGTTTGTCCGGTCCGATCCGTATTGATGATCGTGGACAGATTGCAGCTTCCAAATCCAGATCACGATTTCGATCTCGACCGCTACACCAGGCTGTCGGGCGCCACGCGTCCAGATTCGTTTGACTGGTCCGCGCAGGGTCCCCCTTTGAACGAAGAAGCCCTGTTCTGTCTGGGCTACATGATGGACATCGAGTCACACACGATCATTTACCTGCGTGAACTGCTTTCGACTTCGGTTATCGAAGACGTCACAATCACCTCGTTCCTGTCATGCTGGGTGTACGAGGAATTCTTCCACTCGCAAGTGCTCAAGCGCTTCCTCCAAAGCCAGGGCGTCGCGGTGGATGATCGCCGTTTCGCGTCACTGCGCCGGCGCAAGCCCGGCGACTATCACCTTCAGAAGGTAGCCCGTCTGTTGTCGCGGATTACGCGCCACTTTCCCGCCCTTCACATGACCTGGGGCGCGATTAACGAACTGTCCACTCTAACCGGCTATCGGGCCCTGGCCACGCGCGCCGACCATCCGCTACTGAGCATCGTATTGGCGCGCATCGTTAAGGATGAGCGCCGCCACTTCTCATTCTACTTCAATCAGGCGCGCCGGCGCCTCCGTTTTCCCACGGCCAGAGTTTTGACCGCCGCCCTGGTGCGGCGCTTCTGGACGCCGGTGGGAAGCCGCGTGCGCAGCGACGCCACCATGCGCCGGGTGTGCGCCTACCTGTTCGGCGACCAGCACGGCGCGCGCCGCCTTGCCGAGCACGATTCAATGATCGCGCGCCTACCCGGCCTGGAATGGTTCGACCTGGGATTCCGCTATTGTCTGAACCGTGAGTAGAAAAGAGAAATGAGAAAATAGAAAAGAGAGAGGGACCGCCGCCGCTGCCTGATCTCTTAATCTGCCTCTCATTTCTCTTTTCTCATTTCTCTTTTCTTGCTCCACCTGCCGTGATAGCGAAATAGGCGCTGACCCAGGGAGGATTCGGGAATGAAAGCCGCGATGTTTCAAGGCGCCAACAAGCCGCTGCTCATCGACGAAGTCGAGATCGATAAGCCCAAAGACCACGAGGTGCTGGTCAAGGTCATGGCGTGCGGCGTGTGCCATAGCGACCTGCATTACGTCAAAGGCCTGGTGCCGATGAAAATTCCGACGTTGCTCGGTCATGAAGCCGCCGGCATCGTCGAGGAGGTGGGCGGCCTGGTCAGCAGCGTCAAACCGGGCGACCACGTAATCGCGTTGTCAGTCATCTACTGCGGGCAGTGCGACCAGTGCATTTCCGGTAATCCCAGTTCCTGCGTCAATCGCGAGTCCACGCGCCGGCGGGACAACGAAAAGCCCCGCACCACCTGGCACGGTCAGAAGGTCACCCCGGTCTCCGACGGCGGCGCGTTTGCGGAAAAGATGCTGGGACACGAAAACAGCTTCGTCAAAATCCCCGACGAGATGCCCTTTGACCGGGCGGCCCTGATTGGCTGCGCGGTCACCACCGGCGCCGGTTCCGTGCTCAATCATGCGCAGGTCAAGCCCGGCACTTCGGTGGCGGTATACGGATGCGGCGGGATCGGCTTGTCGGCGATCCAGGGAGCGCGCATCGCCGGCGCGCTGAAAATCATCGCGGTGGATACCGTCGAGAGCAAACTCGCGATGGCGCGGCGGCTGGGCGCCACTCATACCGTCGACGCTTCGTCTTCGGACGCGGTGAAGAAAATCCAGGAAATCACCGACGGCAAAGGCGTCGATTACGCGATTGAGGCGGTCGGGCTCAAGAAGACCGGCGAGCAATGCGTGCACAGTCTGGCTGTGCGCGGAACCGCGGTGCTGATTGGGATGGTGCCGGCGGGTCAGAAGCTGGAGATCGAACCGGGATGGATTATCGGCGGCGCCCGCTACCTGACCGGCTGCGTGCTGGGTTCAAACCGCTTCCGCATCGACACGCCCCGCTACGTTGAGTATTACCGGCAAGGCCGCCTCAACCTCGACGAGATGGTCACCCGCCATTGCCGCCTGGAGGAGATCGACGAGGCGTTCAAGCTGATGGACGGCGGCGAACTGGTGCGCTCGGTAGTCATGTTCGATTAGCGAAGCGTGTTGTGCGTATCGGAATCGATCTTGGCGGCACCAAAATCGAAGCGATCGCCCTGGATGACTTTGGTGCCGCGCTCTGGCGGCGCCGCGTGGCGACCCCCGCCGGAGATTATCGCGCGATCATCGAGGCGATCGCCGCGCTGGTGTCGGCGATCGAGCGCGAAGTGGGACTCACGGGCACCGTCGGCGTGGGAACGCCCGGCGCCCTCTCGCTGCGCACCGGTCTGATTAAGAACTCCAACAGCACCGTCTTAAACGGCAAACCGCTTGACCGCGACCTCGCCCGCGCGCTGGCACGGCCAGTACGGATTCAAAACGACGCCAATTGCTTTGCGCTTTCCGAAGCCATCGACGGGGCCGGCGCCGGCGCCGAGTCGGTCTTCGGCGTTATCCTCGGCACCGGGGTCGGCGGCGGACTGGTGGTGGACAAGCGCGTCATCGGCGGACGCAACCGCATCGCCGGCGAATGGGGGCACAATCCAATGCCCTGGCCCAAGCCGGATGAGTGGCCGGGACCGCCGTGTTATTGCGGCAGGTCGGGCTGTATCGAATCGCTCATCTCGGGACCCGCTTTAGCCCGCGCGTTCGAGGCCCGTACCGGACGAAGAACCACGGCGGGGGAGATCGCCCGCGCCGCGGACGCCGGCGACCGCGAGGCGCAAGGAGCCCTCGAGCGGTTCGAGGATCGGCTCGCGCGAGGCCTGGCCATGGTGGTCAACATTTTTGACCCGGACCTGATAGTTCTGGGAGGCGGCCTGTCTAACATCGAGCGGCTGTACGCGAACCTCCCGCCTCTGATCTCGCGCTACGCCTTTTCCGACGGCGTTGACACCGCCGTGATGCGTGCGGCGCATGGCGATTCCAGCGGCGTGCGCGGCGCCGCCTGGCTGTGGCCCAACGGCTGACGGCGCCATTATTTATCCTGCACCATGAAGGAAAATAGACTTGGGACTTATAAGCACGGATTGATTGGAGCAGAGGATCCTTCTGTCCCCTCTCGTTATCTTAGGAGTATCTTAGGAGAGGGGACAGACTTGGATAAACAGGACTGATTGAAACCGCGATGGCAGAGAGCATCATAGGACCGACTTCCCATTACTTTTACTCCCAGCGCCTGAAGCTGCACTACGTGGACTGGGGCAACGGCGGCAAGCCTCTGCTGATCCTGGTCCACGGCGGCCGCGACCATTGTCGCAACTGGGACTGGGTCGCACTGGAATTCCGCCGCCATTATCACGTGATTGCGCCCGACCTGCGCGGCCATGGCGATTCCGACTGGGCCGTCGGCAGTCCCTACGCGATGATCGATTACGTGGTCGACCTGGCGCAGCTGATAAGCGCTCTGGGCAAGCAGCCGCTGACCCTGATTGGCCATTCGCTCGGCGGAGGTATCGTCCTGCAATACGCGGGCGTGTTTCCCAAAATCGTGGAACGGGTGGTATCGATCGAAGGGCTGGGACCGCCGCCCTCGATGATGTCGCATTCGCCCGCCCATGAGCGGATGGGCAGTTGGGTGGCGGCGATGCAATCACTGGCGCGGCGCAAGGTCCGCGAATACGACAGCATCGAAGAGGCGCTGGCGCGGATGCGCGCGGAAAATCCCCACCTGAGCCTGGAGCAGGCGCGCCATCTGACCATCCACGGCACCCGGCGCAACGAAAACGGCACCTACTCCTGGAAATTCGACAACTATGTGCGGGCGACCTCTCCCTATCAGTTCAACCTCGAGGATGCTGAGGAGATTTGGTCGCGCATCGAATGCCCGACGCTGCTGGTGCGCGGCGGTGAGTCATGGACCATGCAATGGGAAAAGGATGACCGCACCCGCGCCTTCCGCAACGCCGGTGTCGCGACGATTCAAAACGCCGGCCATTGGGTACATCATGACCGCCTCGATGAGAGCCTCGCGGTTATCCGGAAGTTCCTGAATTTTTAGTTTGAGCAGGATTAGCACCTTCTCACATTTCTTAAGTCAATCGAAAACGGGAAATCACTGCTTCGACGAGGCTGTCTAAAACAATGCGGCGCGGGTTTGATCACGCGGCCAAGCCGTATCCATAATGGCTCAGCAATGGGGAGAGGCGGAGGCAGCAGTAGTGAAGCGGCGAGCCGACCTGCGCTATGAGCGCAAATTGTGGTTGAGCGGCCTGCAAGCGGTGGCCGGAGTGGACGAGGCGGGCGTCGGTCCGATGGCGGGTCCGGTGGTGGCGGCGGCGGTTATCTTTGCGCCCGAAATTCATATCAAGGGCGTCCACGATTCCAAGCAGGTTCCCGCGCCCAAGCGGGAGGAGTTGTACGAAATCATAGCCGCGCGCGCACTGGCGTTTGCGATTGGCGTGGCCGAAGTCGATGAGATCGACCGGGTCAACATCTACCACGCCACGCTGGCCGCCTGCGTGCGGGCGGTGGAATCCCTCTGCGTAAAGCCTGAGCATGTGCTGATAGATGGCCGTCCGGCGCGGAATCTGAAAATACCGCAGACCCATATCGTGGGCGGGGACCGCAAGAGTTTTTGTATCGCCGCGGCGTCAATAATCGCCAAGGTGACGCGCGACCGGCTGATGTGCGAGCTCGATAGCCGCTATCCTGGTTACGGTTTTGCCCGTCACAAGGGCTATTGCACGGCGGAACATCTGGAGGCCGTCGCCAGGCTCGGACCTTCTCCGATCCATCGCACCTCATTCGCACCAGTCAGCGCCGCCGCACAGCTCAACTTAAGGTTTGCCTGAGGATGGCACATTCGCTGCCTTTGTTTTGCCGCTGATACCGCGCCTTCTTTGCGAACGGCGGATTTTTAGCCCCCTATAATCGCGGATGAATCGCGATACAATGTTTGTGAAGGAACACGAAGATGGCGCTTGAACGCGAACGAATCGCGGAACGGGCAATGTACCGGCTGGCCGAGGACGAGCTGCTGGAAATCTATCGGCTGATGAGCCTGATCCGGCGCTTCGAGGACAAGGTGGCAGAGATGTACACCCGCGGCAAAATCACCGGCTTCTGCCATCTTTACGCGGGGGAGGAAGCGGTCGCCGTCGGCGCTATCCATGGCCTTTTCGATAAGGATTATGTCGTCTCCACCTACCGCGAGCATGGCCATTGTCTGGCCAAGGGCGCCTCGCCGCGGGTCGTGATGGCGGAGTTGTTCGGCAAAGCGACCGGTATCTCCAAAGGGCGCGGCGGCTCGATGCACCTGTTTGACCCGGCGCTGCGCTTCATGGGCGGATACGCGATCGTGGGCGGCGGGTTGCCGATCGCTACCGGCCTTGGGCTTTCCATCGCCTACCGCGGGGACCCGGAAGTGGTGTGCTGCTTTTTTGGCGACGGCGCGCTGCCGCAGGGCGCCTTCCACGAAAGCCTCAACATGGCGTCGCTGTGGAAGCTGCCGGTGATTTTCGTCTGCGAGAACAATTTCTACGGAATGGGCACGCTGGTCCAAAACGCGATCTGCCAGGAAGAACTTTACCGCTTCGCCGACCCCTACAAGATCCCCGGCATACGGGTCGATGGAATGGACGTTGTCGAGGTTTACGCCGCGGTCAGCGAGGCCGCCGCACGCGCGCGCGAAGGCAAGGGACCATCCTTGATCGAAGCGATTACCTACCGCTTCCGCGGCCATTCGATGTCCGACCCGGCCGAGTATCGCTCCAAGCGCGAGGAGCGGATCTGGCAGGAACGCGACCCAATCAAGCGCTATCGCAACCTGCTGATGCATGAGCGCAGAATCCTGCCGGCGGTGCTGGACAGGATTGACCAGGAGGAGAGCGCTCTGGTTGACGACGCCGTCAAGTTCGCCGACGAAAGCCCCGAACCGCCCCTGTCAGAGCTGACCAAAAACGTTTACGTCGAGTGATGAGCCAGAGGTCCGCACGGCAATGGCGCTGATTACCTATCGCGAAGCATTGAACCAGGCACTGCGCGAGGAACTCGACCGCGACGAGCGGGTCTTCATCATGGGTGAAGAGGTCGGGTACTTCGGGGGCGCCTTTAAGGTGACCGACGGACTTATCGCCGCCTACGGCGAAAAGCGCATCCGCGATACGCCCATCTCCGAGCTTACCATCGTGGGCGCCGGCGTGGGCGCGGCAATGGGCGGGTTGCGGCCGGTGGTCGAGCTGATGACGGTCAATTTCGCCCTGCTCGCGATCGATCAGATTGTCAACACCGCGGCCAAGGCGCACTACATGTTCGGCGGTCAGGCCAAGGTCCCGCTGGTCATTCGCGCGCCCCAGGGCGGCGGCCATCAACTGGGCGCCCAGCATAGCCAAAGCCTGGAGGCCTATTTCCTCCATTGCCCGGGACTCCGCGTGGCGATTCCCGCCACCGCCGCCGACGCCAAGGGACTGCTGAAATATGCGCTGCGCCAGGAGGATCCGGTGATGTTCCTGGAGCACGAATCGCTCTACGGGCTCAAGGGTGAAGTCCCCGAAGGCGAGTACCTGGTCCCCTTCGGCAAGGCCAACATAATGCGCGAAGGCAAGGACGTGACCATCGTGTCCTACTCCAAGACGGTTCACGATGCGCTCAAGGCGTCCGAGATATTGGAGAACCAGGGAACCGACGCCGAAGTAATCGATCTGCGCACGCTCAATCCGCTCGATATGAACACGGTTATCGAATCGGTAAAGAAAACCACACGCGCGGTCGTGGTTTACGAGGGATGGCTTACAGGCGGCGCCGGCGCGGAAATAGCCAGCCGCATCTATGAGGCCGCCTTCGACGACCTCGACGCGCCGGTGCAGCGCGTGGCCAGCGCCGACGTGCCGATGCCGTACAACCGTCACCTCGAGGCGGCCGCCCTACCCTCGCCTCAGCAAATTGTCGAGGCGGTAGAGCACATCGTGTGACGTCCCGCGGGGGAACTCTGACAGAGCGCAACAATGGCGGCACAGTCAAAGCGACGAGGGTCTGGCAGATGAGCATTGAGATCACGATGCCGAAACTCTCCGATACTATGGAGGAGGGGAAAATCCTCCGTTGGCTCAAGCATCCCGGCGACAAGGTCACTCATGGCGAAGCTCTGGCCGAAGTCGAAACCGACAAGGCCGACATGGTGATGGAGGCCTTCGATGACGGCGTGATGCAGGAAATCATTCTGGCGGAGGGAGAAAGCGCTCCCGTCGGCGCGACCATCGCACGCCTAGCCGCGCCGGGAGAAGAGCTCAAGCCATCCCAGGCTGCCGCTAAATCTGCCGGTGAGCCAGCCAAAAAAACCGGCACGGAGCCCGGAGCTACGGCAGCGCCGCAATCGGCGGCACAGTCCTCGCGTCCCATGCAGCGTCCGGCCGCACTCAAAAAGCGCGCCGCGAAGGACGCGGGCGAAACCGAGGCACCAACGCCCAATGGTTCCGCGCCCTCATCCGCGGAGTCGGCGTCGCAACCTTCCGCCGCGAATGGCTCTGGTGACGGCGCGCAACCACAGGCCGCCAGCCAACCCGTGTCGCGTCCCGCCGAGGCTCCTCGTGAACCCGCTCGCGCAACGCAGGAAGTGGCTGCGATGCACCCGGCTGCCGCGTCGCCCCGCCCCGCCGCCGCGCCTCACGATACTGACGCCAAGCTTAAGGCTTCGCCGCTGGCGCGAAGGGCCGCCGAGGAGTCTGGAATTGACCTGGCGCAGGTGCATGGAACCGGCCCCGAGGGCCGCGTCACCAAACGCGACATCGATAATTTTCTGCGCGAGCAGCAACTATTTCGCCAGCGCCGACTGGTGACGCCGCGCGAAGGTTCTCCCGGCACCTGGGAAGAGCTGTCCAAGATGCGCCGCACTATCGCGCAGCGGATGGCGGCCTCCAAGCGGGAGATTCCGCACTTCTATGTCACCATGGAGATCGACATGGAAGAGTCGGTGCGGCTTAAGAAATCGCTGGAGACCACGGAGCTGTTCGACGAGGCGATCACGTTTAACGATATAGTAATCAAGGCCTGCGCGCTGGCGCTGGGCCGCTATCCGCGCATGAACGCGAGTTTCGAGAACGACGGCATCCGTATTCATCCGAGCATCAATGTCGGGATGGCAGTGGCGGTGGAAGACGGACTGATCGTTCCGGTGATCAGGGAATGCCAGCAACTGACTCTGCCCGAAATCGCCCGCGCCGCCCATCGCCTGGTCGGCAAGGCCGCCCAGGGCGGGTTCACCGCCGACGAGCTGTCGGGTGCTACCTTTTCCATCTCGAACATGGGGATGCTCGGGGTTGAGCATTTCTCGGCCGTGATCGTACCGCCGCAGGCGGCCATCCTAGCCGTCAGCGCAATCAAGGAACGGCCGGTGGTGCGCAATGGGCAGTTGGCGGTGGGTACCACCATGATGTTGACTGTTTCGTGTGACCATCGAATCGTGGACGGCGTGGTGGCCGGGCGCTTCCTCCAGGAGATGAAACGCTTCCTGGAAAATCCCGCCAGCCTGCTGGTGCAGTGAAGAAAGGAGTAAACGTGGCGAGCAACCGCTACGACCTGGCAGTCATAGGATCGGGACCCGGAGGTTACGAAGCGGCGATTCGCGCAAGCCAGCTCAAGATGCGGGTTTGTGTGATCGAGCGCGATCGGCCCGGCGGTGTGTGCCTTAACTGGGGCTGCATCCCTTCCAAATCGCTGCTCAACTCGGCCGAGACGATGGAAATAATCGGCGGCGCCGGCAAGGAGCACGGGATTGAGACCGGCGAAGTTCGATTCGATTTCAAGCGCGTGATTGCGCGCAGCCGCGAAGCCGCCGACAAGCTCTCGCGCGGCGTCCGTTTCCTGTTGCGCAAGAACAATATCGAGCTGTTCGAAGCCAGCGCGGCATTTGCCGGTCCGCATAGCCTCGCGCTCTCGCGCAGCGACGGCAAACCGCCCGCGGCCCCCGCAATCGAAGCGGAGCGGATTTTGATTGCCGCCGGTTCGCGTGAGCGGCTTTTTCCCGGCATGACCATCGGTGACGGGATGCTGACCAGCCGCGAAGCGCTGGTTTACGACCAGCTTCCGGAAAGTATCGCCGTGATCGGCGCCGGCGCCGTCGGTCTGGAGTTCGCCTACTTCTATCAGGCCTTCGGCGCCAAGGTTACGATCATCGAGTTGGAGAAGCAGATGCTGCCCGGGTTCGACGCCGAAATTGCGGAAGAACTGCGTCGCGCATTTCTCAAACGCAAGGTCGAGGTGCTGCTCGGGCATGGTTACAAGTCGGCGGCGCGCAAAGGCGACCGATGGACCGTGACGCTTGATAGCGGCGGCCAGAGCAAGACCGTGGAGGCCGAGATGGTCCTGGTCGCGGTCGGTCGCTCGCCCAACAGCGAGGGTTTGGGTCTGGAAAAAGTCGGCGTCGACGTCGAGCGCGGCGGCTTCATCAGGATTGACGATTCCTTCCGCACCTCGCGCGAGGGCATCTATGCGATTGGCGACGTGATCCGCCCGCCCCTGCTGGCGCACAAGGCGTCGGCGGAGGGCATCGCGGCGGTCGAGATAATGGCGGGAGTGCGCGAGCCCGGCTTCGATCTGATGAACATCCCCGGATGCGTCTACTGCGAACCCGAAGTCGCCACCATCGGAATGACCGAGGCCGCGGCAAAAGAGGCCGGTATCGAAGTCAAAGTGGGCAAGTTCCCCTTCCGAGCCAACGGTAAAGCGGTCGCCGTCAATCATGTCGAAGGTTTCGTAAAACTTGTGGTAGGGAAAAAGTACGGCGAGGTTATCGGCTGCCAGATCATCGGGCACGGCGCTACCGACCTGATCTCCGAAGTCGCGCTCGGCAAGACGCTGGAGGCAACCACGCTGGAGTTCGGCCGCACGGTCCATCCGCATCCCACTCTTTCCGAAGCAATTATGGAAGCCGCCCTGGCCGCCGAGGGCGAAGCGATTAATTTCTGATATGAGCCAAGCGGAGCTGACAACCACCTGGCTCGGCACCGTCGAGTACGAGCAGGCACTGAGCCTTCAGGACGCGATGGTCGCCGCGCGCCACGCCGATGAGATTGGCGACACCTTGTTGATGCTGGAGCATCCGCATGTTTACACCCTGGGGCGCGGCGCCAGCGAGCGTTACCTGACCGCACCGCCGCCCAGCGTGCCGATCCATAGGGTCTCGCGCGGCGGGCAGGTAACCTATCACGGTCCGGGGCAGTTGGTCGGCTATCCGATCTTGAAGCTCGAAGGCGCCACGCGCGACGTCCACGCATACCTGCGCTCGCTGGAAAGCGTGATCATGCAAACGCTGCGGACTTATGGCATTGACGCCGGCCGGCGAGAAAGGCTGACCGGAGTATGGGTCGGGCCGCGCAAGATAGCCTCGATCGGCGTTGGAATCCGGCGCTGGATCACCCTGCATGGATTCGCGCTCAATGTGAATACCGACCTGAGCTACTTTAACTGGATCGTTCCCTGCGGCATCGAAGGATGCCCGATGACATCGGTCGCTCGCGAGAGCCGCTCCGACGTGGACGTCACCGGCGCCGCGGCTTCGCTGGCGCATCGCTTCGCGGAGGTGTTCGGCTACAATTCGATTGCGACCGCCAGCGCCGCGGAAATCTGGCGCCTGCTTTATCACACCGGCGCGACAGAATATGAGGCTGACTGTGGCTGAACGAAAACATCCCGATTGGATCAAAGTCCGCGCGCCGACCTCGCCCGAATACTTTCGCACCAAGGAACTGCTCAAGCAGATGCGCCTGCACACGGTGTGTCAGGAGGCATGCTGCCCGAATATCGGCGAATGCTTTTCCCATCGCACCGCCACTTTCATGCTGATGGGCGACGTCTGCACGCGCAACTGTCCCTACTGCGCGGTGACTCACGGCAAGGCGCGCCCGTTGGACACGCAGGAGCCGCGCCGCGTCGCCGAGGCCGCCTCGCAACTGGACCTGGCCCACGTGGTGGTCACTTCGGTTGACCGCGACGACCTGCCGGACGGCGGCGCCGCTCACTTCGCCGCCACCGCCCGGGCAATCAAGGAGCTTAATCCGGCGACTCGCGTCGAGGTGCTGGTGCCCGACTTTCAGGGCTCGCATCCCGCGGTGGAAGAAGTAGTCCGCGCGCCAGTGGATATTTACAATCACAACATCGAGACCGTGCCGCGCCTTTACAAAATCGCGCGTCCAGGCGGACGCTATCCGCGCTCACTCGACGTGCTGCAACACGCCAAGGACACCGCGCACGAACTCTCACGCAACCTGCTAACCAAGACCGGCATAATGCTGGGTCTGGGCGAGGAGATCAGCGAAGTCATGGACGTGCTGCGCGACCTGCGCGGCGTCCAATGCGACATCATAACGCTGGGCCAGTATCTGCGCCCCTCCAAGGATCACCTGGAAGTGGTCCGCTACGTACCGCCCGCCGAGTTCACCGAACTACGCGACCGCGCAATGGCGCTAGGCTTCCGCCACGTCGAATCAGGCCCCCTGGTCCGCAGCTCCTACCACGCCTGGGAACACGTGAATTGACTCCCTAATTTTCCGTTCAACGCAAAAGGCTATGGTCGCCGGTGTTGGAGCGGACCACTCTTCTTCCGTAGCGCCGGCCTCCGTGCCGGCTCTTTTTTCCGGGACGCATCAGGAGGTGTTGAATCCATCGATCACGTAGCGTTATGATTCTGTCGTGGGTCTGCCTGAAATTACATCGACAGCGCCGAACTTCCCCCGTATGGGTTCGCCGCTCATCGTCTGGCCCCTCATCGCGGCAATCCTGATTGGTGGACTCCCTATACTGACGGGCATAGTGGTCGTTTCGGATTCGAAGCCCGCTTTTACACTCGATGTATGTCACCCGCTCGGTGGTGCTTCATATAACCTCGACCTTGGCCAGGGCGAAGCTCCGCTGATTCCCACGCACGTCATCGCGCAACTTCCGGCGCAATCGGGCCAGGTTCCCGAATTTGTCGCGGCTTTCTCCCCGCACGTAAGCACAGCTCCCGACCCCCCGCCTCCGAAGCTCTGCGCTTAAAGCTGGCGCAAACAGACATCCAAGTTTCGTAAGCGCGCCCGAACGGCGATTTTTCGCCCCTGTGTGCGCGCGTTTTGACCTCGTTTTTTTCAGGATCACTTGTTCGGTATGCGAAAAACTTTTTGCATGGTTGCGGTCGCGCTGCTGGCGACGGAGTTGTCCATGACCACGGCATGGGCTCACGGCGTAGTCGGCGACTATGTTTTCCTGGAACCAATCATCACCCAGGACCCCACTCCGGCCAACGAACTGGACATCCTTCAGCCGTCGTGGGTCAAAACCCGCGACGCCAATAATTACGCGGTCGGTTTCTCAGTGGAGAAAGTACTCTATGTGGATGACGACTACATGCCGAGATTCAGCGTCGGGGGCGGCAGCAACTGGAGTCATTCATCGCCGTATCAGGGGCCCAGCCTGCAAGGGTTCGATGACCTCACCATGTTTGCCAAATACGCCTTCTATTACTCGCTGAAACATGAGTTCCTGATGTCGATAGCGGCTCAGCTCCAGTTGCCTACCGGTAACACGGACGTCGAGGCGCAAAGCCATACGAGTCTGGGTCCGGTGTTTCTCTGGGAAAAAGGCTTTGGTGATCTCCCCAATTATTCGCTGCTTAAATACCTGCGTCCCTTCGGTATTCAGAGCGATTTTGGCTATGTGCCGGCGCTGGGAGGACAAACGAGCCATCACATGTTTGCCGACGCTGTGCTGGAGTACTCGCTCCCTTACCTGAGCAACAACGTTCAGGACATTGGCCTGAAGTGGCCATTTCGAAACCTCTTCCTCTTCAATGAAATCAATTATGACCAATTGATCACGGGGCCCTCGGGTCAGACCTTCCCGCACCTGGTGGCCACACCGGGGATGGCGTATGTGAGTTATCACTTTGAGCTGGCTGTCGCTACACAATTTGCGCTCAACAACGCGAGCGGCCCCGACACTCACGCAGCCGTACTCGGGCTGCTCGATATTTTTTACGATTCGTTGATACCGAAGCTGGGCAATTGGACCATCAACAAAGGATTCGGAGAATGAAAATAGCAAGGCTCGCGCTACTGGGCGCTTTAATGCTGGGCTGGATTGTTAGTGTCGCGCCTTTCGTTTTGGCGCACTCTTTTCCTGAAAGCGAAAGTCCGGCCGCCGGTCAAACTTTGACCTCTTCCCCATCCGAGGTCGCCGTGAAGTTCGACGCTCCTATAGAAAAACTGTTTGCCAAACTCGACGTGCTGGGTCCTGAGAGCAAAAATGAGTCACTAACAAAACCTGAAGTTAGCTCCGACGGTTACACGTTGTCGGTCAAGGTTGGCGCCCTCAAGCCCGGCGAATACAAAGTGCAGTGGGCCGTGATCTGTGTCGACACCCATCACACCCAGGGTTCCTACATCTTCACGGTCGCCTCAAGCGGCACATGACGAAGGTGGTATGGGGATAGGTGAAATGACGGCAATGGGGGGCATGGATGGCCCGATTGGCGGCCGCGTATTTTGCGATGGCCTGCTTTTGACGGCGCTGTTGTTCGTCTTCGGTCTCGCGTTGTTCATGTTGAAGGTAGCGCCGGCCGGACCTTACATAGACGACCATAACCCCGCTTTCTGGATTCTCCTGCGCCTGCTCGCGGCAGTGCAGCTTCTGCTATGGCCCGTCAAGCTTCTCTCCAATGTGGTGTCTATGGCCGGAGTAACGCTGCGTCAGGCGGTCCCTTTCGTACCCGAGGTTCTGCGTGAAACCCATTTCGGACACGATTGGCTTGCAACTGCTCCACTCGCTTTGGCTTTGGTGGTGGTCGCGTGGATATCGGGTCGTGCGTCAACCCGCGCGGGTCTGCTGGTGTTCATAAGCGCGGCGATGCTCGTATTGTGGGCGCTTTCGAGCCATGCGATTGATTGTGGCCCCGTTGCGGTGGCCGTGTATTCCCTTCATGAAGCAGCCGCCGGCCTATGGGCGGGATCGCTCCTCGGCTTGTGGATGGTCGCGAGGCGTGGCAGCCTCGACGACTGTCTGATTGAGCGCATCACGCAAAGAGTTTCGAGGCTCAGCGGATGGTGTGTGGCGGGTTTGGTGCTCAGCGGCGCCTACCTCGCTTACAATACCTTGGGACTGAGTCTCAACCACTTGGTCTATTCCGCATACGGGGAAACTCTATTCGCAAAGGTATCCGTGTTCGCCGTGATCGCCGGCACTGGCGGATACAACCGCTATCGGCTGGTCCCCGCTGTCGGGTCTGCCTCAGCGCGCCATAATCTTTTACGCAATGTCGGGATCGAGTGTCTCTTGATGGTTGGGGTCTTGGGTTTGGCGGCGCTGCTGGCGAACACTCCACCCGCACACCATCACTAAAGTGTAGGATAGGCAGTGAGCAAACGGCGTTCGCGAATCACGTCTGGACGGCGGCTGCAGCAAAAGTATTGCTGGGAGGCGCCGGGCCGCGGGGGGCAGCACGCTCTGCACATAGCGTGGGTGTTGAATCCATGGATCGCGTAGCGTAATGATCCTTATGATGGGTCCCGGCAGAATCACAGCGAGGGCGCCGAACTTTCCAGGTATGGGTTCGCCACTCATTGTCTGGACGCTCATCGGCGCAATCCTGATTGGTGGACTCCCCATGCTAACGGGCATGGTGGTCGTTTCGGATTCGAAGCCCGCTTTTACCCTCGATGTATGTCACCCGGTCGGTGGCGCTTCATATACGGACCTTGGCCAAGGCGAAGCTCCGCTGATTCCCACGCACGTCATCGCGCAAGTCCCGGCAGAATCGGCCCAGGTTCGCGAATTTGTCGCGGCTTTCTCCCCGCGGTCAAGCAAAGCTCCCGATCCCCCGCCGCCCAAGCTCGTCGCCTGAACCAGGCGAAAGCAGACACTCCCCCAAGTTTCGTTAGTGCACCGGAGGCAATTCCACGTCTTTGCGTGGATGCTTTTTGACGAGGCCGTTAGGCCGGAGGCGAATCAACGTGCGAAAGATTCGTTCGTTGTTCAAGATTTACGTGGCAGGTTCCTGTTGTTGGGATCTTCGCTCAGTGGTTTCGCGGTCGTTGGACCTTCGGAAAGTCCGCCGTCTGCTAACCGCAACCATCCTTCTGGTCGGACTGATGCCCGGCCTCACCTGGGCCTGCGCCTGCGGATGTGGCGTTTTCGAGGTAGCCACCCCCAGCCTGATTCCCAACGGTGCGGGGGGCACAGTGTGGTTCGAGTATGATTTCATGAATCAGTACATAAACTGGCGCAATTCCCAACCGTCGTCATCCGGAGCCAATTCGGACAAGCAAATCAGAACGCACTTCCTGACGGTCGGCGCTCAGTACATGTTCAACCGGAACTGGGGGGTGATGGCCACGGTGCCTTATTGGATTCGGTTGTTCAGAACGCAGGGCGACAGTGGCGGCATAGACCAATTCAATCACGCCAACTTTGGCGACGTGCGCATTTGGGGGATGTACACCGGCCTCCAGGAGGACATGTCGCTTGGACTACTGGGTGGATTCAAGCTCCCCACCGGTGATCATACTTATGAGCACTTCGATCGCGACACCTCAATCGGAACCGGAAGCACAGACCTTCTCCTTGGCGCCTACAAGGAAGGGACCTTCCCCAGCAAGGTTGGGAATATCAAGCTGACCTTTCGCGAACGTCCGTTCAGCTATTATGCGCAGGCCGGTTTCGACTACCCGTTTCTGACCACCGGGAACTACGTCCCAGGCAAGGAATTCGACGCCTCGGTCGGCGCGATTTACGATTTTGGGAAGGTCGGTTTCCTCAAGGAACTCGCTCCGATTCTTAGCCTTCTGACTTCCGTGCGCGCACATGACATGGGAGCGGAGTCGGCACAGCCTCCTGGGAGCGGTTACGAGCGTCTTCTCATCGCTCCGGGAGGGGAGATCCGCTTTTCAATCTTCAGACTGTACTCAGACATCGAGTTCCCGATCTTTCAGTATATGAACGGTAACCAGTTGACCGCGCCGTTTCTGCTTAAAACGATTATCAGTTATGATTTCTAAAACGGAGGGTAGGATGCGCGCCGCTCTGCAAATCACCGCAATCTTGCCGGCAATCCTAGCTTTGATTCCGGCTCCTTGCGTATTCGCAGCCGTGGACATTGGACAGCCGGCGCCGGCACTGGTAGCGCAGGAGTTGAACGGACAGACCTTCGACCTCGCCGCACAGCGCGGCAAAGTTGTAATCGTCAACTTCTGGGCCACCTGGTGCCCTCCTTGCCGCAAGGAAATGCCAGCGCTCGATGCCTTTTACCGGAAATATCATTCGCAAGGGCTCGCGATGATTGGAATGAGCGTCGACCGTCCGCATGACAGCAGCGAAGTGCGTAACGTGATGCAATCGTACAGCTACCCGGCGGCCATGTCGGAAGACGCCAATGTCAATGAGTTCGGCTCGCCGGAGACTGTACCACTCACAATTGTGGTCGATAGCAAGGGCATCGTGCGCGCTAAGCTCACTCCGGACGAAACCGCGGTTACCGAAAAAACCCTCGCCGCGCAGGTGCTTCCCCTGCTGGCTCAGAAAACCGCAACCGGCACTTCACTCAACGGCAACAAAGTCGCTCCGAAGGCTGGTCTTTGACCGCATGAAAGAGCTGGCCATCGCCGCCGCGCTGCTTGCCGGATGCAGTTCGATAACGGTTCCCCGTCAGGACGGGAGCGCGAGACTCACGCAATTCCAGGAGCGGAGCCGGGCAATAGTGGCACAGGAGCGGGCGTGCAAGAACAGTGTGGAGAAGCAAACGAAGGACCAATTGACGCAAATAGACGCCAGTGATGGCTTTACTCAATCGAAGATGAAGAGCGCAAACGACCAGAAACAGCGGCAACTTTTGCAGTGCGATGCGGATGCGCAGCGCGCCACGGATGAATTGTTTTCAAAGGAGCGCGCCGAGTATGAGAGCCAGGCACAGGAGGACCGGGATCGCAGCACTCTTATGATGATGCTCACGACCTCGCGGCTGCACTGATATTGGGCCGCCTGCCGAGTGCTTCCAGTTGATTGGAAGGACATAGGCGGCGCGAGGCGTTTCAACTGTTGTTAGCGAGAAGTACCTGGGGAATAAAAATGCTTTACTCCAAGACCAAATATTTTCGTAATCTGCTTAAAACAACCGCCCTTTGGGCGGCGATGGCCGGCGCCATCGCTGCGTTCGCAGCATGCAGTCATCCAGCTCCCGAAGATGGTTACGACGCCGTGAACAAAGCGGACTGCCTACCGGCGATCAAGTTACTCGATCAGCACAACCAGCCGGTCGTGCTTTCCTCTCTCAAAGGCAAGGCGGTGCTGGTCAACTTCATCTACACGTCATGTCCCGGGCCATGCCTTACTGAGACCCTGAAGATAGCGAAGGTCGCTGACCGCCTATCCCAGGAATTGGGCAGCAAAGTGGTCCTGGTGTCGGTCACAGTGGATCCCGAACATGACGGACCGGCGCAATTACTCCACTACGCGCAAAAGCGGGGCGTGGATCGGCCGGGATGGCTCTTCCTCACCGGCTCGCCCTCCGCTATCGATCAGGAGTTGAAAAACTTCAAGCTGATCCGCCAGCGCGAAGAGGATGGCAGCGTCGACCACATAATCGGGGTTTTTCTGCTGGGTCCGAACGGACATGAATGGCGCGAGTACAATGGCGAGATTCTAAAGCCCGCCAGCATCGAAGCCGACATCAACCAGGCCCTGGCCAAAGGATGACACATCGGGGGCGTGTAACGACGCTGGTCCGGGACCGAGGGAAACCAAAATGAAATTCCGCGCACTCGTCGGCATCAAACGGAAGTGGCTGGTCGTTTGCGCTGCGGCGGTATTGGTCCCATCAGTATACTTGGGGCTCTCGCTGACCAGGGCAAAAAACGACCCCTTCACCGGGGGCGGTGTCATCTGTCATTCGGGCAAGTGTTGCAAAGTCTGCCCCACCGACTTTGCCAAGGCAGGCAACGGTGACCTGGGAGGCCGGCCGGTGCTTGATCCACTGATGTTCATCGGCACTGCGCGCGAGGCTTACATCGTCGCCCAGCAAAACCCCTGGCTGCTGGCGCAATTGTGGTGCTGGTGCGGCTGCGATCGGACCAGCGGTCACCGCAGTCTGCTAGACTGCTATCGTGATCACCATGGCGCCACATGTGCAATCTGCTCCGGAGAAGCCCTGGAGGCCAATCAGCTTTTCAACCAAGGTTCTCCGGTGGAGCAGATCCGCGAGGCGCTGCGGGTGCGTTTCGCCCGCCATGTCGAATGAAGCTGGCTGGCTCCAAGGAACAGCGGGAAGCTTTTGCATAGAGGATCGACCGTGAGCAAAAGGCACACGAGATCCGGCCGGCGACTTGAAAGGCGATTTCCGCTCAGCGCTCGGACTACTGCGGTGATCATGGTGGTGCTTGCCGCAGCATTTGCCTGGTTGTTGGTGCCCACATCACGCTGTCTGGCGATAACCGGTAATTCCGACGCGTTACTGATCGATGTCCAACACCTCAAACCCGGCACGGCGCAAAAGTATTGCTGGAAGGCGCCGGGCCGGAGCCGAACTGTGCGGTTTGTTGTGGCGCGGCGCTCCGATGGCGGGATGATCGCGGTCCTGGATGCGTGCCGCGTCTGCTATCTCAACAACCTGGGATACAGAGTCTCAGGGAGCAGGCTTTTCTGTCGCTACTGCGGCAACTACTATTCGATCGACTCATTGTCGGTCGGCAGGTTGTCCTGTTCACCGTTTAAGTTACCCTTTGAGGAAAACCGCGGGTTGTTGAAGATCAAAACTTCCGACTTGAAGGCGAATGCGGGATTCTTCCCGGCGCAGCCTGTCACAGATGCAGTATTGACTTCCGCCCTAGGATGGGTCACACGACTCGCCGGGGGACATGAAATGGCAAGCGCCGGGAGGCACTGATAGTAGGCCTATCGAAGCTAGCGGGATTCCAAGAACGGCTATGGGCAACAGTTGATTGCCACGACTGTCGTCTTCATGTCACGGTGCTCCGGCCCGGCGGCAATGGTCGCAGATTGCCTTAAACGTGCCCGTAACGTGTGGCGTCACCGTCACTTCCGTTGTTCCGGCGGGAAGCACGTTGGTGTGATTTCGTTACGCCTAACACAAGATATTCGCAGCTTGGTTCGTGTTATTCGGGTTCTGGCCAGAAGCGCTCGCGGTGAGTCACACCGTAATCGCGATTCCCACTATCAACATCGCTGTAAGGAAACCAACGATGACTGAGGTTCCTACGATCCAGACCAACGTAGTGGGGAAAGAACTTTCAAATGTATCGCGGCACCATTGAGCTATGTTGCCCACGCGGTTTGAAGAGAAGTCAATGCTTTCGTTCCTCGCCGAATAACCGAAAGATCGCCCATCGAACTCGCTTTCCATCGAATCACCTCTAGTGAAATAGGGCGCAGATGCGCGCTCTCGGTTGATATACCTCCGTTACGGGCAAAAAATTCCGCACTAGCAAAAACAACGCTTGCGAAGGTTTCAGCCTCAATTTTGGCGAATGGGCGGGAATTTGGAGGTTTCAGTTTCGGTAGTAACCGACAGGAGTACAGCCGACTGCCATTCGTATCCGGCGTCTCAGGAACTCTTTGCGCTTGTGCCGGGTTAACAATCTATAGCACTCTCGTCATAACAGAAGGAAATAAAACACATGTACGGTGAACCTAATCGAGGAATTTCGAATCGACCTGCTTCCCAACCCTGGTCTGCTGGGAAAAGCGGCGGCCGGCCCGTCCTCAGACCCAGCGGTCAGGTGCAAGATGCCGGGTTACGGAGCAATCGCACTGGCACCATTGCAAAAAGCACGGGCGTTGACGCGCGGCGCTGTTTCGAGGATCTGCGCAGAATTGTAGCGCCGCTTCGTGAGACACTGCTCAAACATCCCATTTACACCCAAGTCGACTCGCTGGACCGGCTGCGCGAGTTCATGCAAATCCACGTCTTCGCGGTTTGGGATTTCATGTCGCTGGTAAAGCGCCTTCAGAGCGAGGTTACCTGCCATCAACTACCCTGGTTGCCGCCGGCCAGGCGCCAGGTCGCCCGTTTCGCAAACGAAGTGGTGCTCGGCGAAGAGAGCGACCTGGGCCCGGACGGAAAGCCTGCCAGCCATTTCGAGTTGTATCTTGACGCGATGGACGAGGTCGGAGCGCGGACCGTCAACGTGAGGACTTTCATCGCGAGCATCGACCAGGGAAAAAGCTGGGAAACTGCGCTGAAGGAGCTTAATGTACCGGCGGGCATCGCCGACTTCGTAAGCGAGACTTTGCGCTGCGCGATTTATGGTTCGGTCGTGGAGGTGGCCTCCTATTTCTTCTTCGGCCGTGAGGACGTGATCCCGGAGATGTTCAAGAAGCTGCTGGCACTATGGAGCGGGGGAGCCGCTGCGGTCCCACACTTCGCCTTTTACCTGGAACGCCATATCGAATTGGACGGTGACAGCCACGGGCCCTGGGCGCAGGAGATGCTGATGGCATTGGCCGGGCAGGACGAAGAGCAATGGATGATGGCAACCGACGCCGCGCGACGCGCGATTACCAGCCGCATCCGGCTGTGGGACAGCGTCGTGGCTCACCTGCAAAAGTCACGTTGATAGCTTACCTCCCAGGTCTCCCGCGGCGCGCGGTCAAATCTTGCGCAACACGGCAACGATTTGATCCGAGCCGCGGGCGTATCCCAGGTTAAGCCGAACTTACACTCGCGTGGCGAGTGCGCTTGCCGTTGGAAGGCGCTTCCTGCCCCGGGATCATTCGTGTTCATATATGAGTCCGGTGGAAGAATGATCAGCAAGGCAAGACTTCCAATCGTCTCATTTGCTCTAGCAGGGTGCGGAAAAAGTGGCTTTCGGGCAGTTGCGTTGATGTTCGCTTTTCGCACCCTGCATAAAAGCTGGCCTCTTACCTTAATCTTCTCTCCCTATGGGAGAGATAAGAGAGAGGGGAGCAGGCTGCGGAGGTCCTTTTTCCGCAGCCTGCTGGGCGTCCTTGTGGCAATGGCGGTAATCGGTTCGGCCGGCGCCGCGTCTAACCTGACACTGGCGCCCGGGCTCTCCTTTGATGATGATTCAAGTTCCAACTTCCCGATCTGCGGGCAAGGGCTCGCCGACGCCTCAGTACCTGCCGGCGAGGCGACCGTAATCTTTTTTGGAACGTCCAACTGCTGGAACACAGCCCGTGAGGCCGAGCGGCTGGTAAAGCTGTATCCGCAATTCCGCAGCCGTCTTCACTTCGTAATTATAGACCCGAACAGCGTCGCGCCTGGGCAGAAGACACTGGTGGCGCGATACTACCATGGCTACATTCCCACGATTGCCGTAATCGACGGCCAGGGTAAGGCGATCTACGATCGCGCGGGAGAAACCGCAGCGACACGCGGAGATACAATTAATCTTCAGCGATTACTTGATTCGGTTCCCTCGAGTCGGTGAGCGGCGGGCGCGTCTGTCGGATCGTTAGAAGAAAGTTTGGTTGCCTGCGCGATCTCATTCCGGTAGCGTGAATGCAGACTCCTGTAAGCTTTATGCTCCGTCCGGGAGCCGGGCAGGAACGTGCTTTCGTGGTGGGACGATTGAAAGGCATTGAATCTTCACATCCGAGCCGACGGGCAGTAGCGACTATCGTCGCGACCCTACTGCTGACGGCTCAGCTAATCGCCACCGCCCACGTCCATCCCGGGATGTTCGTGAAGAGCCTCTCCGATGGAGCCCGCGTGGGTGCCGCGGAGATTGCCTGCCCGGTCTGTATTTTCCACGCTCATACCGCGACCAATGCGACCGGCACGTTCATGCTCGTCGTGCCATTTTTGGCCGAAGCGTTCGTCGCCACCGCGACCCGCTCGCGCCTGCTTTCCGCACCAAAGCCCCAGCTCTTCGGACGCGCTCCTCCCGTTTCAGCCTGATCCCTTCGTTTTTTCGGGAGTCGTTTCCAAACACGCGTGATACCACCCGTATCGCTAGCGCGCGCCCTGTGGTTGCGCCGCGAGGGCGGGGATGCACGCCAAGGTGAAGGTGCTGAGGAGCTTCAAATGCGGAGGTTGGTTACTATTCTGGTTGGATTGTGCGTAATTTCAGGACCGAAGTACGGCTTAGCCGCCGGCGCTGGGGCGCCTGGTAAGCGAGCGCCGCAACGTCTGGCCGGCTTGGTCCAGGATTCGCTGGGCAGGCCGGTTGCCGGCGCGGAGGTTAGCCTGCAGGCCGCCAGCGGCCGAGTGATCGCAAAGGCCCGCAGCGATGCTCAGGGCCGGTTTTATTTTGACAAAGTTGTTCCGGGCACCTATGCCGTGATCGCAACTAAGCAATCATTCAAGCCCGCCATGAAAGTTGCGGCGGTACGGGCCGGAAAGCCCACGCAATTGACACTGGCGATGGCGTCGGAGCAGTTGAGTCTTTCGGTCCTCGCCAAGCGGCTCGATGTCGCGCGCAACAGCCTATCGCCCCAAACCGGCGGCAGCGTTTACCGCTTTAGCCAGCAGGCGCTTCACGACCTGCCCCAGGGTAGCAACACCCCGTTAAACCAGGTCCTTCTACAGGCGCCCGGCGTGGCACAGGATTCCTTCGGACAAATCCACGTCCGTGGCGAGCACGCCGACCTTCAATACCGGATCAACGACGTTCAGCTCCCGGAAGGCATCACCGGTTTTGGTCAGGTTTTGAGTCCGCGCTTTGCGGAAAGCATCAATTTTCTGACCGGGGCGCTGCCGGCGGAATACGGTTACCGGACGGCGGGCGTCATTGATATCCACACCAAGAGCGGTTTGACCCTCGACGGTGCTAGCGTGGACATGTACGGCGGGCAGCACACGACCCTTTTACCGAGCTTTGAGCTGGGGGGATCGAAGGACAAACTCGATTACTTCTTCAGCGGCCAGTACCTGCAGAACCAATTGGGCGTGGAGCCCCCGACGCCCGGCCCCAGCGCATATCACGATCAAACCTACCAGGGTCAGGCATTCAGCTATTTGTCGTACTTCCTGAGCCCCACCCAACGCCTAAGCTTGATCAGTGGCTTCGCGGTCAATCATTTCCAGATTCCGGACAATCCAAATCAGCCGCAGGTGTTTCAACTGGCGGGTGTGCCCTTCTATCCCTCGGCCAACATCAACGAAAACCAATTGGAGCAGAATTACTACGGCGTTTTGTCCTGGCAAGGAACCATCGCCAAGTTCGATTACCAGCTTTCTGCGTTCAGCCGTTATTCGACCGTTTCTTTCTATCCGGATGAAAAGGGCGACCTCATCTACAACGGCGCCGCCTCGCGGATTTTCCGCAGCAACTGGTCCAACGGCCTGCAAGGCGACAGCAGCTATCACCTAAATGACACTAATACGATAAGGGCGGGCTTTTGGTTCAGCGGCGAACGGGCGGAACTTGACAACCATGAGCAGACCTTTCCCGCCAATCCTGACGGAACCCAGGCTAGCGATGTGCCCGAGTCGATCGTCGACGATCGGGCGATAACCTCCTGGCTATACGGAATCTACGTCCAGGATGAATGGCGCCCGACAGAGCAGGTCACGATCAACTTCGGCTCGCGCTTCGACCTTTACGACGGCATCGTGCGCGCCGACCAATTCAGCCCGCGTGTGGGCCTGGTATACAAGCCGTTCAAGAGAACCACGCTTCACGCGGCCTACGCGCGCTACTTCGCGCCGCCGCCAACGGAGCTGATAGCGACGGAGACGGTCAACAAATTCGAAGGGACTACAGGTGCCCCGGCCTCACCGTTTGCCAGCAATCCCTCCCCCGAGCGGTCTAACTATTTCGACGTGGGAGCGCTTCAGGAGGTGCTGCCCGGTTTGAATGTGGGTATCGATGGCTACTTCAAGCTCTCCCAGGATCTGATTGACGAAGGCCAGTTTGGCCCGGCGATCATCTTCTCCACCTTCAACTATCACCGAGGACGCAACTATGGCGTGGAGTTTACCTCCTCATATACTAAGAAAAACCTGAGTCTTTACGCGAACTTCGCATACGCGGTGGCGCAGGGGATTGCGGTTGAGTCGGGGCAGTTCAATTTCGGCCTTGACGAGCTGGCTTACATCAACAATCACTACATCTTCCTTGACCACGACCAGACCTTTACCTCTTCCTACGGAGCGGCGTACCAGTGGAACGGGTTCAACTTTCTCCTGGACGGTGTGTATCAGAGCGGCCTGCGCGAGGGCTTCGCCAATACCAGAAATCTTCCCTACTACATCCAGGTCAACATCGGCGCCACCAAGGACTTCACGGTCCCCAAGGTCGGCGATATGCAGGCCAGGATATCGGTGCTCAATCTGTTCGATCGGACCTATCAGATCCGCAGCGGCAGTGGGATTGGCGTGTTTGCGCCCCAATTCGGACCGCGGCGAGCTCTATACGCGGGCCTGAAGTGGGAGATACCCTTCTTCAAGGCGCCCCCGTCGGCGGCGCAGATGGGGCAGTAAGACAATGACGTCAACAAAATTCTCTTATCGGTGGAATTGATATGCACGCATTACAAGCGGCGTGGGACTCGCTCCGCTACGGCGGCGCGATGGTTTACCCATTGCTGGTTTTGGGTGTTTTGGCAATAGCTATTATGCTCGACCGTGCGGTGGCTTATTTTCGATGTTTGCGGTTGCCGGCGGCGCTGGCCAACCTGGTCGAGACTTACGGCTTTGCCTGGGAGGAGTTGGAACGCCAACTCGCCCAACTCGGCCCCGCCAACGCGTACGGGCGGTTTTTGAAGGTGATCGCGGACAATCGGACCGAACCCGCATGGTGGGTCGAGTCGCGGGCGGGAGACGAAGCCGGGCTAATCGAAAAGGTGCTCAACCGCGGTTTATGGCTGCTCGAAACCGTGGTGACCGCGGCGCCGCTGATGGGCCTGCTCGGCACTATCACCGGCATGATGGCGGCCTTCAACGTGATCGGCAGCGCAGGCCTGGTCGCGCCCCACGAAGTGACCGCAGGGGTGGCGCAGGCATTGATCGCGACCGCGTTGGGCCTGTTCATCGCGCTGATCGCCCTGTTCGGATTCAACTTCTTCTCAAGGATGCAATCCCACGCCCTGGATCGCATGGAACGGCTGGGTTCACGCCTGATCGATCATATCCGCCTTGACCAGGAGAACGCCGCGGCGGATGCCGAATCCGCGGTCCGCCACCTGGCACCACGCGAGGTGCGGACCCCGCGATGAAAATCAAACGGGCGCGCGGCTACCGTAGAGGACGCATCGAGATCATCCCGATGATCGACGTGATGTTCTTCCTGCTGGTGACCTTCATGCTGGCTTCGCTCGCGATGCAGAGCCTCAACTCGATCGCGGTAAATCTGCCCAAGGGCGAGGCGGAAAGCCTTAAGCACAAGGAGCCCGTGACGCTGACGGTAATGCAGGACAAGAAACTGTTTTTGGACAAGACACCCGTCACCCTCGATACCCTGGCGTTCACGCTCAAGCGGATGCTCACCGGTCAGGACCAGGGGCTAATTGTGAATGCCGATACAGACGCGGCGGAGGGAGTTGTGGTCCAGGCGATGCTGGCGGCGCGGCGCGCCGGAGTCGAGCATTTCCAGATCGCGGTCAAGCGCGAATGAACGCGGACGCACAATTACATTGGCGCGAGAACTTCGACGAACCATGGCGCCGCCTGCCGTGGGTTATCCTTGCCGCGCTGATTGCCTGGATCGTCCTGCTGGCCGGCTTCGCGCGGATGCTCGAACAGCAGCCCGTGCCGCAACCGCCGCCAACGACGATCGAAGCCCGGATCGTCGAGTTGCCGCCGCCGGCTGCGGGTTTGCAGGGCGGCGGCGCGCCGGCCGGCGGTGCGGCAGTGCCGCATTTGGCACCGGTCGCGAAGCCCAAGCCGCAGCCTCTGCTAAAGCCGAAGCCGGTCGTCCATCATGTAAGGAAAGCCCGCGTCAAACCGCCCCCAGCCTTTGTCGAACCGCCCTCGCCTTTCGGTACCGCAAAGCACGTAGAGCGGCCCGCGCCGGAAGGTCCACCGGTTGCGTCCAGAGGGCCGACTGGCGGCGCGATCGAACGCCACGGCGGTGCTGAGGAAGGAGCAGGCGGTATCGGCGGCGGCACCGATTCAGGCAGCGGTGCGGGCCTCGGCAGCGACAGTTCCGGCGCCAGGGCCATGTATGCGCCGGCTCCGACTATTCCCGATGATATGCGCGAGACCACCTTCTCGACCGTCGCGGTGGCGCGTTTCAAAGTCTCCCCGGAAGGAACTGTCGACGTCGCCCTCATCAAGCCGACCCCGAATCCACGGCTCAATCAGATCCTGCTCGACACGCTAAAGCAGTGGAAGTTCTTTCCTGCGATGAAAGACGGCGTCGCAATCAATTCCGAGTTCGAAGTCCGCATCCCAATCGCGGTGCAGTGAAGCCTCACCTCTCGGTGGTCCGCCAGAGTCTACATCTCTGGCAGGAGTCTTGCCCAACCGGGTTGCGATTATTGCTTAGCGGCACGGAGATGGGCCGTCGCCCACTCGATCCCATCGGCAAAGCGTAAAGAAAAGCAATCTTGTTGCGCTCTCAGGATGATCTCGTCGCGTTCCTGGCATCCCGGGAACCTTCCGGCGGTGAGAAATGTTATTTCACATAGAACCAAGCGATTCATAAACGTTAAACCTCGACCTCCAATGCGCTGAAGCTCTACGGCCATATCCATCGCGAGAACTGTCACCAGAGCGCCAATACAAAGCAATTCCCCGCCGGGTCGCTGATCTTCGCATTCCCCGATCCGGCGACTCCGGGCGCGAGAAAACCTCTTACAAAGGATGAAAACGACAATGAGCCAGAGAAAGCTAATCTACACCTTACTTTTCGCGGCCGCCGGCGCCATCGCGTTGTTGGTCTCAGTACCGGGAACCAGGACTGTGCGCTTCGTGCAGCGAGCAAATGCAGACCAGGGACCACGTGTGATCGAAATCGCGGCGAAGGAATTCGCTTACTCTCCCGGCGAGATCACGTTGAGGAAGGGTGAGCCGGTGATCTTGCGGCTGACCACCGAGGATCGCGCGCACGGATTCGCGGTCTTACCGAGCGCCAAACTGCGCAAGGCGTTGCAAACCACCCATCTCAAGCCTCTCAAGATCGATGCCGAGATTGTTCCGGGCAAGGTCACGGATATCGCCGTAAAACCCATGGCTAGCGGCCAGTATTTTGTGATTTGTGATCATTACTGTGGCACCGGTCACGGTGCCATGACGATGAAACTGACCGTGGTCGAGTGAGGCGGATTCCCGCGCGAGATATATCAATGCTTAATCACCTTATCAGCGAGTACCATCTGCACCCGATCGTGGATCATTTCACGATCGCACTCCTGGCCGTCGGGATTGTCGCGGAATTCGTCGCGGCCGCGGCAACCATTTTTTCACGCAGCGAGTCGGATTGGCTGTGTGCGTGGAGTCAGAAGCTCAGGAGTACTTCGCTTCTGCTTATGATCGGCGGAGCGAGCGCCGCGGTTCTCTCCTACTTCACCGGCGACATCGAGGCCGATCGGCTGTGGGACACGATGTCGCCCACCGCACAGCAGATTTTGGCTTCCACGGATGGAGCCGGGCGGTATCTGTCGCACGCGGTTCTCGGACAGTACCTGATGTACGCATTCCTGATTCTTGCAACATGGCGGGTGCTTATCGAATTCTCCGAGCGCCTTGTCCGCTGGAGAATTGCGTTCCTGATAGTGGCAGCCGTAGCAGTGAGCGCGCTCCTCTACCAGGGAAAGACTGGTGGAGAACTGGTTTACGAACACGGCGTCGGTATGCCTGGGGTATCCGGCAGCTCGCAAAAAGACGCTGCTATCCCCACGGTTTCCGATGCCGGCGAGCAGCGCGAGGCATGGGCGAGTACGGCGCCGGGTAGGAGCCTCCCTCCGGATAGCGCAAAGCGTTAGGAAGCAAGTTGCGCCAAGTCTACGGCCATGACTGCGGACGCTTGAGGTGGTATTTATGAAAATTGGAATTCTGGGTGCTGGCAACGTCGGCGGTGCGTTGGGGTCCGCATGGGCGCGCAAAGGGCATGAGGTGTTCTTTGGCGTACCGCGTCCGCAAGACACCAAGACACAGGAACTCCTGAAAACCATCGGGGCGAAGTGCCGCGCTGGAAGTGTTGCCGAAGCCGCCGCGGCGAGTGACGTGATTGTGCTGGCGACACCATGGCCCGCCGCGCAGGACGCCATTCGGGCCGCCGGCAACCTCGAAGGCAAGATGGTGGTGGATTGCACCAATCCGCTCAAGGCGGACTTCACCGGCCTGGTCCTCGGTTATACTACTTCCGGTGTCGAACAAGTAGCGCAATGGGCCAAGGGAGCCAAGGTGTTCAAGGCCTTCAACCAAACCGGATTCAACATCATGAGTAATCCGGAATTCGCCGGTCAACGGGCCGTTATGTTTGTCTGTGGTGACGACGACGCGCACAAGCCAACCGTGCTGAAACTGGTTAAAGGCGTAGGGTTTGAGGCGATCGACGCGGGAGGCCTCGTCATCGCGCGTCTCCTTGAACCTTACGCGATGCTCTGGATTTATCTCGCCAACGCTCGCGGTTTGGGACGCGACTTCGCGTTTGGCATTCTCCGCCGCGATAAGTAGCGCGGGCGTCCCTGCCCGCCGCTCTTGCCTCAAGCCGAACGCACCGCACTATTTAATTGCATAGAGCCGCGCGCAGTTGTCCCACAGGAACTTGCGCCGTGCCTGATCCGGCAGCGGCATCGACAGGAACTTGTCGACTGCGTGGGGAAACTTGCTGTCCGGATGCGGATAGTCGGTGGAAAAGACGACATTATCATCGCCCATCCAGTCCACCACCAGCCGGGCGGGCTTCTCGTCGGCCTCAACCGAGATATAGCAGTTGTCGCGGAAATGCTCGGAGGGCAGCTTGGAAAGTTTGACCTCGAAGCGCCCGATGTATTCCTCGTAATGGTCGTCCAGGCGCGCCAGCAACCACGGCGCCCACGAGCAACTGGCTTCCAGGAAGCCGGCACGCAGCCGCGGAAAACGTTCCAGCACGCCACCGCCCGCGAAGCTGACCAACGCCGCCATCGGCCCCAGGCTGTGCGAGAACGTGTGCCACATCATCAGCTTGTCATACAGCCCCTGTCCGAAATCATTGAGATGATCCGGACCGCCGCCATGAAATACGACCGGGATGCCAAGCTGCTCGCATTCCGCCCATAGCGGGTCATAGTGCGGGTCGTGCCACGGGCGCTTGTTAACCTGGCCGGGCAACAGGAAAATCGCCTTGAAGCCGTACTTCTCCACGCAGCGCCGGGTCTCGGCGGCCGCGGCGTTCACGTCGTGCGGCGCAACCATCGCGGCCCCGTACATGCGCTTGCGATCGGGCGCCATGAAATCGTACAGCCAGTCGTTGTAGGCGCGCGCGATGGCGGTGGCCAGGGCCGGATCGATGCCGCCGGAGGCCGCGGTTTCGCTGCTATCCACCCCCAACACGAACAGCCCGCGCGAGGGATACAGCGCCGCGACGTCGATGCCCTCGCGGTCCATCGCGGCCAGCTGGGAAACGCCGTCCCAGTTGCGCCGGGCGGCAAACTCGTACTCGGACTCAACCGGCGTCATGTGCTTACGCAGGGCGCGAAACCAATTGCCCATATGCGGCGCCGCCTGCGGATGCTGGCTGGGCATGCCGTAGGAGAGGTTGACTCCGATGTCACGCGGTATGGGCGAGTTGGTGCCCACCGGCGCACCCTCCTTGAACCTGGCATCGATGTAACGCTGCCACAGATCGGCGGGCTCGATGATGTGCATATCCGAATCAAACACCTTGAAACCGTCATGGGACATAACGTTGAACCTCGCTAACTTTTCAAACCGCCGTCACGCCGCTGGCGCATCAGTGGATGGTATACGGAAATCGGCGAACGCCCGCAAACCCCGGCCAAAAACCTCTCACTTCTCTCCCTCACTTCTGTCTGCCGACATCCCCAGATCACAAGTACTCGACGACGGATGGCTCCGGCGCGGAGGCGGGAGGCGCGCCGACCCCGAACAACTCGGTGACCGCGATAGTCGCGTAGTAGAAAGTGCCGAACGCGATCACCCGCCACGGCTGCTCCGCCCATAATCCCCGACCGACGGCGGCTGTGCCTGCTGCACCGCGAGGCTGACTCCGAGCCGCGGTATGTTCGCCGTCGCCGTGAGCAGAGCATACCCCAGGTAGCAGGCCACCCCCACCGCCCATCCAAGTATGATGAAATCCAAATCGCGCTCATGAGGCGCCTTGCCCATAACGATTGCGAGCATCCGGTTCGAGAGCAGGACCCAGAACGATGCGATTGGCCACCAGGTGTGGAAGGAGAGCGAGAACACACCCACGAATATGGTGTACAAGAGCCCCAATCCGATCAGGGCGCCGATCCGCAAGATGGGCAACTTGGGAAAGGTCATGGCGCACGCGAGAAAGGCGGAGGAGTGCAGGATGATGAATTCCATCAGCATCATCAGCTCGAGCCGCGACAGCATATGGTCGCCGAAGGCATACGGAGCGACCCACGAGATCGCAAAAAATCCCGCCAGGCCGAAATCCGGAATCGCCGCGATCAAGTGGGCCCACGGGACCGCACGCACTGCTGATGCTGCCGAAGCCGCCATCGCTTTCGCCGCAATTTAGCCGATTTGGCCAAAGGCTTCCAGAATTAGTGTTTTGGCGTTTGGTAATGCACTCTCTGCCCAGGTTCGGCAGCCCACATCCCAACAGCTTGATCGCCGGACTCCTTAAGAGCGACCCTGTTTACAAGGGCTGATTCACCTGCGGCTTCCATCACAGGAGATAGGCATGCACACGGATTTGTTCATCGGGGGAAAATATGTCGCAAGCAGCGGTGGCGAGCGGTTCGCCGATATCGAGCCGGCGACCGAAAATCAGCTTGCGTTGGTCGCCGCCGCCGATCGCGCCGACGTCGATCTGGCGGTGACCGCGGCCCGCGACGCCGCCGATCGCGGACCGTGGCCGCGCATGAGCGCCGAGCAGCGCGGCAAACTTCTGCACCGCGTGGCCGACGGGATCGATCAGCGGGCGCGTGAACTGGGGACTCTGGAAGCGCGCGATGTCGGCAAGCCGATTGCCGAATGCATCAACCATGACGTCGCCCGCTCCGCGCGCAACTTCCGTTTTTTCGCTGCCCAGGCCGAAACCTGGACGCTGGAGGCTTCCTTTGGTGCGGCCAAATTTCTTGGCGAGGACCTGCGGCTGGTCAACCTGACCGCGCGCTCGCCGCTGGGCGTGGGTGCGATTATCATCCCGTGGAATTCGCCGCTGATGCTGGCGACGTGGAATCTAGGCCCCTGCCTGGCCGTCGGCAACACCTGCGTGCTCAAGCCTTCCGAACTCGCCCCGCTTACCTGTCTGGCGCTGGGCGAGATTGCCAATGATGCCGGCCTGCCGCCGGGCGTAATCAATGTCATTGCCGGAATGGGCGAGGCTGGCGCCGCCCTGGTGGCCCATCCTGGTGTTGACGGCGTCGCATTCACGGGCGGAGTTGCGACCGGGCGTGCCGTGATGGGCGCGGCGGCGCAATCACTCAAGCGCGTAACGCTGGAGTTGGGCGGCAAGTCGCCGAACCTGGTTTTCGCCGACGCCGACTTAAGGCGCTCCGCCGCCGGCGTCGCCCGTTCGATCTTCCGCAGCCAGGGACAGTCGTGCGTCGCCGGATCGCGCCTGCTGGTGCAGCGGAGGATCGCCGACCAGTTCATCCCGCTGGTTATCGAAGAGGCGGACAGGTTGCGCATCGGCGATCCGCTCGACGAAACGACCGAGTATGGTCCGCTTATCACTGCGGCCCATCGCGATCGCGTCGACGCCTTCGTCAAAGAGGCGGTGCGCGAAGGCGCGCAAGTGCTGATCGGCGGCATGGTTCCCGGGCAACACAAGCACGGCTTTTATTACATGCCCACCATCCTGGACCGCGTCGGGGCACGCTCACGCGCCGTATGCGAGGAAATTTTCGGCCCCGTCCTGACGGTCGAGCGCTTCGATGAGGAGGACGAGGCGGCGGCGATGGCCAATGCGGGCACTTATGGCCTCGCCGCCTATCTGTGGACCTCGAACCTGGAGCGGGCGCTGCGGATGGCAGAGCGGATGCGCACCGGAATGGTATGGGTGAACAGCTTTTTCCTGCGCGATCTGCGCACACCGTTTGGCGGCGCGCGGCTTAGCGGCCTGGGACGTCAGGGTGGACGCTATAGTCTGGAGTTCTGGACTGAACCCAAGCTGGTGTGCATGACCTATCCGGAGGAGGTTTCCCATGGGTGAGGTGGCCGCCGCGATTTTCACCACCCATGTGCCACGGCTAACAATCCGCGATCCAGCCGCGCGCAAAGCCTACATGGGCCGCAATGTTTCGACCTTTTACGATGCGATGGATCAGCTCGCGCGCGAGCGCCTGCGCGAACTGCCCTTCGACACCTTCGTGCTGTTCGACTCGCATTGGTTCACCACGCTCGATTACGTGATCAACGCGCACGCCCGGTTAAGCGGCATCTACACGTCCGAAGAGCTGCCAGAGATGGTGCATGAAATGCCCTACGACTACGCGGGCGATCCCGAACTCGCGCGCGCGATCGAAGGAGCGGCGCGCGAGCGCGGCATGCATGCGCTTGCCAGCGCCCATCGCAACCTGCCGATTCATTACCCGACACTGACTGTGATGGCGTATTTCAATCCGGAAAAATCCCGGCGAGTGCTGTCGATCGGCGTGTGCCAGACCGCGTCGGTGGAAAACGACTTGAACTTCGGCGCCGCGGTGGCCGACGCTGTTCGTGCCAGCGATCGGCGCGCCGTGTTGGTCGCTTCGGGCGGGCTTTCGCACAAGTTCTGGGACTACGATCATGCGCGCGAGCACGCCTCCGCCGCGCCCGAGGACATCAGCTCACCGGGCAACCGCGCCTATGATGAACGCATCATGGAATGGTTTCGCGCCGGGCGCCATGACGAGGTGATTCGCCATGCGCGCGAGTATCGCGCCCAATGCTCTCCCGAGGGCCGGTTCTCGCATTACCTGATGATGGCGGGGGCGATGGGAGCAGGCCAATGGAACTGGCGGGGCGAGCAGTTCGGCCGCTACGAGGCGGCGTTGGGCACTGGCCAGGCGATTTTCTTCTTCGCGCCACCCAGGTAGGCGTTGCTGAACGCTATGAAGATGCGTGATTTGTCAGTTGAAGCGTCACCCTCACCCTAACCCTCTCCCTGGTCAGGAAGAGGACAATTCTGTTCCCTCTCCGTGACCAGTGCGAGGGCGAGGGTGACTCGTATGCTGCAAGCGCCGCCGCTGCGTATTTCATAGCAGGTGACATAGAGGAGATTTGATGGTGAAACTAGCACACGGAATTATTGCGATGCTGGTAACTCCGTTTAACGCCGATTACATACTCAACGAGGAGGCGCTGGAGGCCGAGGTGCGCTGGGCTATTGCGGCTGGCGCCGAGGGTATCGTCGCGACCCCGTCGATCGGCGAATTCCTCCATCTGAGCGAAAGGGAACGGCTGCGCGCCTGGGAAGTGACCTTGATGGAAACGCGCAAGCATCCGGGAATTTGCGCCGTCGCGATGACTTCGGGAGCGACCACGCTGGAGACTTTGAGCTATGCGCGGCACGCCGCGAAGCTGGGCTTCGACGCGCAGCAGGTGATTCCACCCTACTACTGGCGCTGCGGCGAACTGGAAGTCGAGCGGCATTACCGGATGGTCGCCGAGGCGGGTGACCTGCCGGTGGTGATCTATCACAATCCCGCGCTGAGCAAGTTCACTATCACGCCACGATTCGCGGGCCGGCTCGCCGGCATTCCGAATATCGCCGCGATGAAGGAAGTGCTTACAGACTTGCAGCATCTGGAAGCGCTGTACGACGAAATCGGCGGCCGCATCGACATCTACAACACCTTTCGCGCGCTGCTGGCGGGGCTGATGCTCGGCGCGGCCGGCGGCTTCATCAATGTGTTTGCCGTCCCCGCGGCTGCCGCGATGCTGAAGTCATTTCAAGGCGGAGAGCTGCAGCGAGCCGAGGAAATCCAGCGTCGGCTCAACCGATGCTTTCCGCGCGGCGGCGAGGAAACATTGGGCCATCTGGGCACGACCAAGGTCACCGCAACCGTCGCGACTGGCATCGAGATGGGTCCCGCAAGGCCGCCTTACATGGCACCGGAGGGCGCCGCCGATTTGATTAAAAGCCGGCTGCCCAAGCTGATGGAGATACTGTGATGGGTGCGCGTTCGGGCAACAACTATCTAAGTGCGTTGCGCAAGCTCAGGGCCGAAGTCTGGATTGGCGGCGCTCATGTCGAAGACCCGACCACCCATCCGGCGTTTATTCATTGTGCCAGCTCGATCGCCTCGCTCTACGACATGCAAGTCGAGCATCCCGAGGCGATGACCTACCGGCTGGAGGACGGCGGCCGCGCCGGGCTGTCGTTTATCCAGCCGCGCAGCGCTGATGACGTGCGCCGGCGTAGCGCGATGTTTCGCCGCTGGGCCGAGTTCAGCGGCGGCATGATGGGTCGCACGCCCGACTACCTCAATGCGAGCATCGCGGCGATGGCGGCGGCGTGGAAATTCTTCGCCCAAAGCGACCCGCGTTTCGGCGAGAACATCCAGTCCTATTATGGCGAAGCGTGCAAGCAGGACTGGTGCGCGACCCATACTCTGCTCAATCCGCGCGCCAGCCGCGCCGCAGGATGGGCCGGGCATACCGACGCCGAGCTCGCTTTGCGGATTGTCGAAAAGACCGGCGAGGGCGTTATCGTCAGCGGCGCCCGGATGCTGGCGACGCTGGGACCGATGGCCGAGGAGTTGATCGTCTTTCCTTCCACCGTGCTCAAGGAGGAACCTGGGGCGGATCAGTTCGCGCTGGCGTTCGCGATCAACTGCAACGCCCGCGGACTCAAATTCATCTGCCGCGACACGTTCGATCTCGGCCGCTCGCATTTCGACGCCCCGCTGGCTTCGCGCTTTGAGGAGATGGACTGCGTGGTCATCTTCGACCGCGTCCTGATCCCGTGGGAGCGCATTTTCCTGTGCGGGGACATCGCGCGCTGCAACGTCGTTTACGCGGAGACCAACGCGGTGGTGAACATGATGCACCAGGTGGTGGTGAAGAACGCGGCCAAGGCCGAGTTCCTGCTTGGGCTGGCGGCAAAAATCGCGGAAGTCAGCGACGCCATGACACTCCCGCACGTGCGCGACCGGCTGGCCGAGATGATTATCACGGCCGAGTTGATGCGCTCATGCCTGCGCGCCGCCGAAGCCGACGCGTACGAGGACAAATGGGGCGAGTTCGTGCCGGCGCGCCCGCCGCTGGACGTCGCGCGCAATCTGTTCCCGCGCCTATACCCGCGGATGGTCGAAATAATCCAACTCAATTCGTCCTCCAGCCTGATGGCGACACCGTCGGAGGCGGATTTCTCAAGCCCGCTGGGGCCCGACCTCGAGCGCTATCTCGCAACGGCCAGCGCCTTGGCGCACGATCGCGTGGCGCTTTATCGTCTGGCGTGGGATGCGGTGGGCAGCAGTTTCGGCGGCCGCCAGGTGCTTTATGAACGCTTCTTTTTCGGCGACCCGGTGCGGATGGCCAGCGCGCTGGTCGACGCGACCGATCTCAAGCCGCTGGTCGCGCGCGTCGACGAGATGCTCCAGCGCAAGGGATAAGCGACGCTTGCGGCGCGTTCAAAACGCGCGTTCGGCCGCACGGAAAGCAGCAATGTACATTCGGCAATCAATTGGATGATATTAACGCAATGGATCCGAAGCGCCGGACTGATGCCGAATATCTTCGCCTGACAACCGGGATGGGTCCCAACGAAAGTTGGCGACGCTGGGGTCCTTTCCTTTCCGAACGCCAGTGGGCCACCGTGCGCGAGGACTACTCGCCCGGCGGCACCGGCTGGGAATACTTCCCTCACGATGATGCGCGCAGCCGCGCCTATCGATGGGGTGAGGACGGCTTGCTCGGAATCTGCGACCGCCGATGCCGCCTGTGCTTCGCCATTGCGCTGTGGAACGGGCGCGATCCCATCCTGAAGGAGCGTCTGTTTGGGCTTACCGGAAACGAAGGCAACCACGGCGAGGACGTCAAGGAATGTTATTACTACCTCGACGCCACACCCACGGCTTCCTATCTCAAGGGGCTGTATAAGTACCCGCAGGCCGAATATCCATACGCGCGGCTGATGGAGGAAAATCGCCGGCGCGGACGCAAGGAGCCTGAATTCGAACTGATCGATACCGGCGTGTTCGATGGCGATCGCTACTTCGACGTCTTTGTCGAGTACGCGAAAGCTTCGCCTGAAGATATTCTGATCAAGATCACGGTGTGCAATCGGGGACCCGACGCCGCCGATCTTCACCTGCTTCCAACCCTGTGGTTTCGCAACACCTGGTCATGGGGGCGCGACGGCGACGATTACTGGGAAAGGCCCATTCTGTGGCAGACCGACCCGGCGGCAATACGCGCCGAGCACGAGGCGCTCGGAAATTACGTCTTTTGCCCCGCGCCAACCCTTGAAGGCGATCCGCCCAAGTGGCTCTTCACCGAAAACGAGTCTAACGCGAAGCGGCTTTGGGGGGCGGATGGGCCGCAAGGCTATTTCAAGGACGCGTTTCACCGTTATGTGGTCAATGGCGAAGTGGGCGCGGTCAACCCCGACCAAACGGGCACCAAAGCGACGCTCTGGTACCGGCTTTCGGTGCCTGCGCGCGGCGAAGCTTGTGTCCGGCTGCGCCTGACCAGGGCGGAGGAAGCGGGCAGCGAGCCTTTTGTAAGCAACTTCGATGAAATCTTTGAGCAGCGCAGGCAGGAAGCCAGCGATTTTTATGATGGTCTTTATCAATTCGTACAGCCACACTACGTTGAGAACCCACGGAGCGCGGCAGTAGCGGCTCGCAACAGCCAGGATGATGCCGCTCATCAGAGCGCCATTTTTTCGCAGGATGAGCGAAACGTCATTCGCCAGGCGTTGGCGGGACTGATTTGGAGCTGCCAGTTTTACCACTTCATCATCAGCGACTGGCTCGAAGGCGACCCCTCGCAGCCGCCACCGCCGGCCCAGCGCCTGGAGGGACGCAATCACGACTGGGGCCATCTTTACTGCCGCGACGTCATGTCGATGCCGGACAAATGGGAATATCCGTGGTTCGCGGCGTGGGATCTCGCGTTTCACACCATCGCGTACTCAGTGATCGATCCGGACTTCGCCCAACGCCAGCTCGAGCTGGTCATGTCCGAGCGGTTCATGCATCCCAACGGCCAGATTCCCGCCTACGAATGGGCATTCGGCGACGTCAACCCTCCGGTGCATGGATGGGCCGCATACCGGCTGTACAAGAGCATGCTGCTGTTTGGCGAACGTGATGACCGCCAGTTTCTATCCCGCGTCTTCCAGAAGCTGCTGCTCGGCTTCACCTGGTGGGTCAATCGCAAGGACCCCGACGGCAAGAATATCTTCGCCGGCGGCTTTCTCGGGCTGGACAATATCGGCGCGTTCGACCGTTCCAAACCGCTGCCCACCGGCGGACAGTTGCAACAGGCGGACGGCACGGCGTGGATGGCATTTTACTGCGCCAATTTGCTGACCATCGCCGTGGAACTCGCGTACCACGATTCCGCCTACGAAGACATCGCGTACAAGTTCTTCGAACACTTCACCACGATCGTCTCAGCGATCAACAACATCGGCGGCGAGGGGCTGTGGGATGAAGAGGACGGATTTTATTATGACCACCTGGTCGTTGACGGAAAGAAAATCCCGCTGAAGGTCCGATCGATGGTGGGGCTGATTCCAGTGCTGGCAGCCTCGGTAATGGAAACCCACTTGGTCATGAAGTTGCCGGACCTGGTCAGGCGCATCCGATGGTTCATGCGCAAGCGGCCCAAACTCTTGAAGCACCTGTCAGTCATTCAGGATCCGGCCGGGGAACGTCCGATACGCGCGTTGCTCGCTATTCCCACCAAGGAGCAGCTTATCCGCGTGCTGCGCTACGTGCTTGACGAAGAGGAATTCCTGTCGCCCTATGGAATTCGTTCGATTTCCAAATATCACGCCAGTCATCCGTTCGTGTTCTCCGCCGGCGGACAGGAATACCGCGTCAACTACCAGCCGGAGGAATCCGACACCGGGCTGTTCGGCGGAAACTCCAACTGGCGCGGGCCGATCTGGTTCCCGATCAATTACCTGATGATCGAGACGCTGGAGATCTACTACCTGTTCTGGGGCGACGAACTTAAAATCGAATGCCCGACCGGTTCCGGACAAATGATGACCCTGATCGAGGTGGCGCACGAACTGGGCCGCCGGCTTGGCAGCATCTTCCTGCGCGACGCGAATGGCCGCCGGCCCTGTCATGGCGACGATCAGCGTTACGCAACCGATCCAAATTGGAAGGACCTGGCGCTGTTCTACGAGTACTTTCATGGCGATACGGGGCGTGGCCTGGGCGCCAACCATCAGACCGGATGGACGGCGACGGTGGTGCGCTGCTTCCATCGCGCCGCCGAGCGCTATCAGCGCTTCCAGTTCGAACCGCATGAGGTGCTTCCCAATTCGTGACGATTAAGCAAACGACGATGCGTTAGTAAAATAACTGCCGAATTGTTGCGTGGAACAAGCTTTCCAGCTTTGTTTCGAGGACTTCGGTTGAAGATCAGAAATGACAGGCTCGAAGGCCTGTCCAGTCACAGGCTGGAAGCCAGTGACTGGATGGCCTTCCAAAATCAGTGGGACAGGCGTCTCGCCTGTCGCTGATGCGCGAGCTTTTTTTTGCTCGCGCTACCGAATATGGCTGAAGGTTCAAGAGTGGCCGTGGTTATGGCCCTGCGTGAGAGTATATAGGGTGGCGCGAGAAAAGAGACTCGCGCATCATCGACAGGCGAGACGCCTGTCCCACTAATTTTTTTTCAGCGCACCTGCCGCACCTTCTTGTGCCTACTTTATCGTCCCGGATCGGCCGCTTATCTCAAACGCGAAACCCTCAGTTGACCCGTGGCGATCAATGGACGCCGATTGTGCGGCTGGTGGAGGCCTTTCTGATCACCAGGTAGGCGGGTAGGAGCAGCGCCAGCCAGATGGCGAGAATCCAGTAGATGTCCTCGAAGGCGAGAATCGAGGCCTGCGCCTGCACCCGGCCATAGACTGCGGCGAGACCCTGACGCTGACTTAAGAAGCTTCGACCCGCGTAGTGAAAGATCGGCGCGCCCGGCATGCGGCGGCCCAGCTCGCTCATCTTCCAGGCGTCGAAGATCGAAAAATGCTCGGCCAGACGCGACTGATGTACCTGCTGGCGCTCCACCAGCAGGCTGGTTAGAAGCGATACCCCAAGCGCCGAGCTGATATTGCGCAGGACTCCGGACATGCTGGCCGCGTTGCCCATCTCCGGCGCCGGCACCGTCGCCATCGCGATTGCGCTTAGCTGGGCGAAGATCAGGCCATTGCTCAGCCCGGAGACCACCAGCGCGGCAACGATATTCTGCGGCCCTACCTGCGCGTTCCATTTCGACATCATCCACATTGAAACCACCAGCCCGACCACGCCCACCGGTATCAGCGGCTTGGTGTTCACGCCCATGCGGGAGAGCTGGCCGACGACAAACAGCGCAAACATCGCACTGAGCGCCCGCGGCGCCAGCGTGAGTCCCGCCTGCCACGCCGAGTAGCCCAGGTATTCCTGGAAGAAAATCGGGTTGATCAGGTTCACGCCCCACAGCGCAAAGGTCATCGAGGTGGCGAAACAGGTGGTCACTGTGTAAACCCGGTTGGACAGGATGCTGAGGTCGAGCACCGGGGCCGCAATGTGCAACTCGCGCCAGACGAAAACGGCGAAGGCGACGGCCGACAGGATCGACGCATTGACCACCCAGGCCGACTCGAACCAGTCCGCCCGTTGACCGCGATCGGCCACCAGTTGCAGCGAAGCCAGCGCCAGCACGATGCACGCGATCCCGACGCCATCCACCTTGTCCTTGCGGCGGGCGCGAAGGTAGGGCGGATCCTCGAGGAACGTGTGCGCCATCAAAATCGCCATGATCCCGACCGGCACGTTGATATAAAAACACCAGCGCCACGGCCAATTGTCGGTGATCCATCCGCCCACGGTCGGACCCATAACCGGCGCGACCATCATGCCGAAGGACCAGATCGCCATCGCAGTGGTCTGCTCCTTGGGCGGAAAGGTTTCCATCATGATGGCCTGAGAGGAAGGCTGCATCGCCGCGCCGGCAAAGCCCTGGAGCAGCCTGAACACGACGATCTGCTGCAACGATTGCGCGGCCCCGCACATCGCGGAGGCGGCCACAAAGGTCGTCACCGAAAACAGGAAGTAGTTCTTGCGGCCGAAGCGCGCCGAGATCCATCCGGTCAGCGGGATCATGATTCCGTTGGCAATCAGGTAGCTGGTCGCGACCCACGTGATCTCGTCCACGCTGGCCGAAAAAGTGCCCTGCATATGCGGCAGGGCGACGTTTACGATGGAAGTATCGAGCAGCTCGAGCACCGTACCGAGCATCACCGACAGCGCGATGAGCCATCGGTACGGATTGGGCTCCGCTTCCCGCAGATCGATTTGCTTCGCAATCGCCACGTTCGATGCCCCCAGTGGCCCCGGTGCGTGGCGAACTTACCATTTCAGCCGGAATTAGTCGTGGCTTTTGAGGCGGAGCGACAGTTGCTCTGTAACCTTATCTTTCGAAACCATAGCTCCGGATCTCGTGGCAGACCTGGATGGAGTAATTCAGGTAAAAGGCCTCGCGGCACCGGCGCTGGGCCTGCTTGTGATCGGGATGATTACGCCGGGCGGCTGCGGTTTCTTCCGATTCAAACTCGATTAGGGACACGCGCTCGCCGTCGGCGGCGGCGAAAGTCTTGAACGAGACGAAACCCGGCATCGCCGAAGCCAGGTCGACCATGAGCTTGGACGTCGCCTCGTATTCGTCATCGGGGCCGGCGGCCAGACGGGAGCGGAAGATGATCACAACCATGGCATGAATCCTCGATTGGGTTCAGCATTGGGGCGCGCGGCGATCGCGCAGCGCCAAAACAAAACGGGCGCGACGCCATTGGCGACGCGCCCGTTGTCAAGCTCGATTTTCCCGCTGCGGCGTTCGGCCCTAGAAGGTATTCTCGGCTTCGCGCTTCTTGCGCCGCTCGATGTAGCCGTCCTGCACCGCGCCATAGAGGTCGACCGCGTATCGATCGACGTCCTCAAAGAGCTGCAAGTTGAGCGAGCGGTAGTTGACCGCCGAGGCAACACTGGCGCCCGCGGTGGCGGGCAACGAGATATACCACGGCAGCGTATAACTCATCGGGTTCATCGCGCCGTCGGCCGCGCGGCCCACAGTGTCACGAATCGAAGACGGACCGTAGAACGGCAGCACGAGGTAGGGACCCATGCCGACGCCGTAGTGGCCCAACGTCAGGCCGAAATCTTCGTCATGCTCCTTCAGTCCGAACCACGAATCAGCGACGTCGAAAAAGCCCACGCCACCCAGCGTGCTGTTGATCGCGAAACGGCCCACTTCGGTTCCGGCGCGTTGAACCTTGAGCTGAAAAAGATTGTTGGCAAAGCGCGGAATGACGCCGACGTTGTCCCAGAAATTTCCTATGTGCCGGCGCACGTCCTCGGGCAGAACATCGGCGTAACCGGTAGCGACCGGGCGCAAGACGTATTTGTCCAGCTTGAGGTTGATCCAGAACATCTTTTCATTAAAGGGCGCCAGCGGATCGGAGTAGGTCTCGGCACTGAGCTGATCCGGAGGACCGGCGGCGAGCGCCGCACTGGCGCACAGAGCCGAAAGGATCAAGGTACCGATGAAAAATTTCTTCACGTTAGTCATCTCCCAAAGAATACCGCGCCCGCCCATCCACAACCTCCAGCCTTATAATATGCTTTTTTTTCAGTCAAAGCCGCGTTGTTTGTCCCCGTCACCTGTATGCACCGCTACGCCGGGCTGCGGGCGGCGGGGGTCATCAAGTTCCGGAATCGATTGCCTTCTGCTTTTGTTTCAGGGCGCTGACCAGCTTGTCATAACCCTTTTCGTTCATAATGCGATTGAACTGGTTGCGGTAGTTGCCCACCAGGCTGATCTGGTCGATCATAACGTCGTAGACCTTCCAGCTTCCGTCGTCCTGCTTGAGCCGATAATTGACGGCGATCGGCTCACCGCCGGAAGGAACGATATTGGTATTGACCTGGGCCAGGGAACCTTCCTGGGTCTGTTTGATGTATTCGATCTTCTGGCCCTTGTAACCCTCAATCTTGCCCAGGTAGGAAGCTTCCAGCAACCCGGTGAACAGGCGGGAAAACTCGTCGCGCTGGGCCGGCGAAAGAGTGCGCCAATGATAGCCCATTGCAGAACGGGCCATCTCGCTGAAATCAAACCGCGGAGCGATCACCTCGCGCAGTTTTTCGCGGCGCTCGGAAGTGGCCGACTTATAGGACGGATCCGTGACGATGGACAACACCTGTCGGATGGTTTCCTGTACGGTGGCCATCGGATCGCCGGCCGCCGCGACCGCGGCCCCGGCAAACCCCAGCGTGACTGCCAGCAGCGCCACGGCCAGCCATGACTTTGCCAAACCGCTATTTGGCTGACGGCTGCGGCGTCGCGCTGCCCGGATCGGTAATGGTTGGAGCGCTATCATCACTTCCCTTCTCCGTACTTTGCTTCTTGGAACCCCCAGAGCCCATATTGTTGATCAGTTGTCCGATCGCATCCTCCAAAACGAAAGCCGATTCGGTTTGGCGCAAGACTCCGCCGTTGACTAAATACTTGTCGCTGGGGCCGGGTGAAATCGCAACGTACTTATCGCCGATGATACCACGGGTCCGGATTGCCGCTATGGCCTCATCGTCAATCTTGATTCCGCGGTCGATGCGCATCGTGACTTTGGCGCGGTCGTTGCTCAGTGAAATTGAGATCACCTTCCCCACGCTGACACCGTCGATCTCCACGTCATCGCCGGACTTCAGTCCCGACACGTTGTCAAAGCTAGCGTAAATCACGTAGCCCGGAGGTGCAAACAACTCGAGTTTGCCCAGTCGAAAAGACAGGAACGCCAGGGCCGTGAGCCCGGCCAGGGCAAAAATGCCAACCAGAAATTGGGTCGTCCGGCTTGCGTACATTAAACCCTCGTCTCGGCCCTGGGGGCCGCCGGTATATCCTCGTCGTCCGACGCCCTGCCGGCCAAAAACCCTTCGAATATCGAATCGTGTGCTTCCATGACCTCCGCGACCGTCCCGTTAAGCCACATCTTGCCCTCGTGCATAAAGGCGACCCGGTCCGAAATCTCGAATACCTGCGGCACGTCGTGGCTGACCATCACTACGGTCAGCTCGAATTTTTCACGCGTACGGCGAATCAGATCGTGAATCGCGCCGGTGCGGGTCGGATCGAGGCCAGTGGTAGGCTCGTCCAAATAAAGGATGTTCGGCTTGCGTATCAACGCTCTGGCCAGCGCGGCCCGCTTCTGCATCCCGCCGCTTATCTCAGACGGATACTTGTGCCCCACCCCCTCCAGACTCACTGCGGCAAGTCTATCATTGACGGCCGCCTCGATATCCTTACGGCCAAGCTTGGTCTTTTCCACCAGCGGAAAGGCGACATTTTCAAACACCGTTAAGGAATCGAACAGCGCGCCGCCTTGGAATAAAACGCCAAATTGCTCCCTGACGGTATCCAACGCCCGAGAGCTGAGCCCGGTAATATCGACGCCATTGATCACGATCTGACCCGCATCGGGCCTCATCAGGAGCGTCAGATGCTTGAGGAAGACGGTCTTGCCGCATCCGCTGGGACCGACAATGGTCGTGATCTGCCCCCGCGGGCATTGCAGATCGACACCGCCGAGCACCTGTTGCGGGCCAAATCGGCGGCGCAAACCGCTCACCCTGATTGCGATCGGATTGGAGTTATCAGTCGTCATCTGAGCAGAAACGAAGTCAGGAAATAGTCGAACATCAGGATTAGCACGCTGGAGAGCACCACCGCCTCGGTGGTCGCGCGGCTCACCCCGGTCGCCATCCGTTGCGCGTTATAACCTTTGTAACACGACGCCCAGGCCACGATCAGTCCAAAAACCAGAGCCTTGTACAATCCGATCCTGACGTCCCCGCCGGTCAAGTTCTGCGCGATACCGTTGAAATAGCTGGCCGACGGGGCGCCCATCATACCGACGCCGACCGCATACCCACCCATGATTCCAATCACATCGAACATCGAGGTCAGCAGCGGAAAGCTAATCACGCCGGCAATTATTCGCGGAGAGACCAGATACTGAACCGGGTTGATCGCCATCACGGTCAGGGCGTCGATTTGCTCCGTAACCTGCATCGACCCAATCTCGGCGGCCATCGCGGATCCCGCCCGCGCGGTAACCATCAATGCGGTCAGAACCGGACCCAATTCCCTGACCAGGACCAGCGAAACCACGGTGCCGAGGGCGCCTTCGGAGCCGAATTTTCGTAGGGTGAACTCACCCTGCAAACCAAGAACCATCCCGGTGAACATCCCAATCAGTGCGACCAGGAAGAAGGACTCGGCGCCGATCGTCCGAATCTGGCGCAACACCAGGCGCAACTTGTAGGGCGGCATTGCGATCTCCGCCACCGCAAAGAGCAAAAACAAAACGAACCGGCCCAGTGCGTTAATACCGTCCAGAATTGATGCGCCGAGGCGTTCAATAGGCGACACGAGTGGAAGGCTGGCAGGGGTATCGATACCTGTCGGGGGATTCATCTTTACAAGGCTTGGCGGTTGATTTCGAAGCGCGGACAGCCGTCAGGTCCGGTCAGGCGCGAATTTAAGCACATATTCCAAACAACACATTTAGCCAACCGCTCGGCAAGTTTTCGTCGGACGCACCGAACCACGAAGCCGAACCAGAAAATTCAAGCTTATCCACCGCCTGCTCGCAAGAGTGTTACGGACCACTATTGGCCGCGCTCCGAAAGGCCGCCAATCATTGAACCTTGTTAACTATGACAATGCAAGCTCGAAACGGCTAAGTTGTGACAGAGTGTGCGAGCTGTTAGCCAGGCTGATGAAGTCGATCAAATCGGCTACTTCATCGAGGTCCATCGCCGGTCCCGGCAAATGTAGGACATTGCAGGGCACCCCAAGACGCTCGCATTCCAGCCGATGCAGCGCAAGGCTGCTCTTGCCAAAGCGGGTTGGAACTGCGTCGGCGGGCCGGCGCAGGATAATGTTCGTGCCGCGAGCGTCGCGAGAGGGCACCAGCACCACGCCCCGCTCTGCGCGCAACGCGGCAAAAACCTTTTCAATATCAGCCGCGGTTACCAGGGGCGTGTCTGACAGCAAGGTGCACAGCGTAGTCACTCCGGCACTGACGAGTTCCCTGGTACCCAGTACGATTGCGGCGTTCAGCCCGCGCGGGTAGCGCTCATCGATCGCCATCGCGCCCGCGCGCCGGGCCAGTTCCAGCAACGCGCTATCCGAGCTGACCACGGCTACACAATCCGCCGCCTTGAAGTTCATGGCCGCATCGAGAACATCGCGGAACATTGCCTGAGCCAAAAGTTCGCGTTCTCGCTGGGGCAACCTGCCCAAGCGGCTTTTAGCAAAGGCCAGTTCTTTGGCCGCTATCAGGAGAGCCCGCACAGTGAATCCTTTATACCCGATGGGCACGGGCTTTGTGCAAGTCTCTGGCGCGCGACTGCTCCTTGGTCGGAAACCACGCAAATTTGGCTGATCGGGCATTCACGGCCGGCCGAGGCTTGCCGAAATCGGCAGCCCGGCTACACAATTAATACGGTTGAAGGTGGAGGCGGCTCCTCCTAAAAAGGAGATCTAAACTGATGCTTAATTTCGTTCGTCACGGACGCGGACCGCTTGCCGCAACGTGGGTCCTGATCGCGATACCGCTTCTCCTGGCATCCGGATGCGGCCGCAAGTCGGCGGGGGACTATATCAAGGCCGGCGATCAGGCGCTGCATGACAACCAGGTTGGAAACGCCCAGGAGGATTACGAAGCCGCGGTGAAGCTGGCTCCGGATGACGTCCAGGCGCATCTGAAACTGGGCGACTTTTACATGTTCGAGCACAACTATCCGGCGGCCGAGGTCGAATATACCAAGGTCGCCGTCCTCAAACCTCTAAACGCGCAAGCTCATGAGGCGCTGGCAAAGCTTTATACCGCCCGTTCGCAATTCAGTTTGGCCGAGAACCAAATGCGGGCCGCGGTCGTGCTCGACCCGGTCTCGGCAGCTTACCGGCAGCAACTTGCCGCAATTCTCAATCAGCGAAACCAGGTCGGGCAGGCTGAAATCGAACTGCGCACCGCGGTTGGCCTTTCACCCGGCGACGCCCACCTGCATCTGGCATTAGCCAAGTTCCTGGCCACGCTGCCGAGTGAACGTGCCGCGGCGGATGAGGAGTTTGCGCGCGTCAGACAGATTGACCCGAGCCTGCTTCCGAGTGCTTCAGCGCCGGCCGAAGCCTCCGCCGCACCGCCTGAGGCTCCGAGTGCGCCACCTCCGGGACCCCCCGAACCGGCGACCGCCTCAGCGCCGCCGCCCGCTCCGATGATGGCGGCAGCGCCGACCTCGGCGAAACCAATGAAGGTGTTGAACAAAAAATTCCGGCTGACCCACAATTCGCCCGTGTACCAGAATCCCAACGCCAACAGCAGCGTATTAGGGCAGGTCCATCGGCGCCGATACGTTCACGTCACTGGTATAACGGGCGACTGGCTTCAGGTAACCTTGCGCAACGGCACGGTAGGTTTCATTCCGGTAAACGCCGCTGAATAGCGACTTCGGTCTGAGGTGACAGTGCCACGGCGGGCTGCGCCTGCGGCTCAATGGCAATTTCCGGGCAATGGGCCAGAACCGCCTGGATGGGTACGAAAGGACCTTTGACAAACAGCAATCGTCCTTCGTCGGCTCTGCGCTCGCGCAGCCATCGCGACACGATCAGCATCGGCTCCAGTTCGTCTTTGGTGATTGGCCGCCCGCGGTAGCGGTCATAATTGTCCGCCACGAATGCCGTCAGTTGGTGCGCCGCCTGGAGCGAATCCAACTCGGTCTGATAAGCGAGCCGGCCGCTGAGCACGACATAGGCCAGAGCACCCTCGACTATTATCAGGTTGTTCTCCTCCACCGTCTGGCTTAAGCACCGCTCGCGCGAGGCAAATATGACCAAGGCGTCGAGGTCGCGCTGATGCCGCTGGGCTTCCTCAAAGCGCATCGCCCGGGACGCCTGATCGCGAGCCGCCGCAAGCCCGGTCAACACCGGGGTAGTCCGTCCACGCAGGAACTCCACTGCCTGTCGTACCTGCGCGTCGTAGGCGTCCCCATCCACACTCAAGTTGCAGGGCGCGGTGCAACGGCCCATTTGGCCATAGATACACGGCGAGAAGGCAGCTTCCGGTGCCAATCGCCCTTTGCACACCCGCAGGTGCATCAGGCGGATCAGAGCGTCCAGCGCGCGGCGAGGACTGCGCCGCCCTACATAAGGCCCCATTTGGAGGAGACCCCGGCGACGGCTGATGGCGGTGGTCAGCGTCAGCCTGGGAAACGAATCGGTCATGTCGATCTTGACGAAATAGGCAGCGGGCGAACTCTTTAGCATCCGGTTGTAGGGCGGCTTGCGCTCGCGGATCAGCCTCGCTTCAAGCAAGGCCGCCTCCAGCGAGTTGGATGTGATCTGGGTCTCGATCGACCAGACGTGGCTTATCAGGTCAATTATCCGGGGCCGCAAGCCCATCCCACCATTGAAGTAGGAAGCTACCCGGCGCTTGAGACTGCGCGCCTTGCCAACGTACAGAAGATCTCCGCGCTCGTTATGCATCAGGTAAACGCCCGGCGCGGTGGGCAGCGCGGCAATTGTCTGCGCAGAAACATGGCGCTCGATGCGCCGCCCGCAGGAACCGGCATGCTGAAATTCAAGCAATCGGTCCAGCCGGCGGACTCCCATCTGTCCGGCCATATCGATGAAGATCGACAACAGTTCAGCCGCCATGCGCGCGTCGCCCCATCCGCGATGGCGCCCGGCGGTGGAAAGCCCGAAATGCTCCGCCATCGCGTCCAGACCGAGGCGTCGTAGCGAAGGCAAGAGCCGGCGCGCCAGCCGCAAAGTGCACAGAATGGGATTGCGCAATCCGATTCCAAACAATCGGCGGAATTCGAAGTCGAGAAACGCGGAATCGAACTGCGCGTTGTGAGCTACCAGCACTGCGTCGTCCAAAAAATGCCTGAAGTGAGGCAGGACCTCCTCGATTGGCGGGGCGTCGCGCAACATTTCATTGGTGATTGACGTCATCGTGCTGATGAACCTGGGTACCCGGGTCCAAGGTCGCACCAGGCTCTGGTAGGTTTCCTCGATCCGGGGTCCCAGCATCCGGCAAGCGCCGATTTCGATAATTCGCCCGCCGCCCGGTGCGCCGCCGGTGGTCTCCAAATCAACCACCACGTAGCGCGCCTGGTCAGTTGCAACGCGCAGCGCAACGCCTTCCCGGCAGGCCCATCGCTGATGCTCCGGATCGTAAACGAATGCCGGATCGGCGCCGAGCAATTGATGGACGATGCGGTCAGTCAGGTCGGGGTCGGAACCATAGCCGGCGAATATCGCGCCCATCAGTTCCGAGGTCGCCACCCCCTCCGGACGGCTTTCCAAAACGGCATGAAGCTTTTCCCGAATAGTCATAACTCCACCACATCCCAACCCGAACTGCCCTCAGAACCACGACAAAATGACGCGGCATCTTCGTGATTTCTTCGCTTTACCAGAGATCGAATGGCGTTACCAGCACCGACCACGGATCTCTTCCCTGGCCTCAATCCGGCCAGGGATTCCCCCAGCGATCCAGACAGGCAACCTCATGTATTGGTTTACGTTTGACCGGGCCGAAATTGTCCAGCGGATAGCCAATCGGCAGCAGCGCCCAGGTATCAACTTCCCGGGGAATTTCCAGCACCGCCTTGAATTCGTCTTCCAACACCGCATGCAACGTGGTCAGGACGGTGCCGAGTCCGAAAGCCCGACAGGCGAGGATGATGTTCTGAATCGCAGGATAGATGCTCGAACTGTCAAAGCGCGCCATCGCCTTCATCCCGGCCGCGATGTTTTCCGGTACCGTTGCGCCTTCCCAGTAAGCTGGAACCGGCTTTAGGCATGCCACCAGCAACACCGGCGGCACATGCATGTTCTCGAACAGGCACAGGACAGCGTCGTTGAGCTTATGCCGCTGGCGTTCCATCTGCGGCTTGCCGCTGGGCACGCCGTGGAACAGATTGGCAATCACCGGCCGGATGGCGTCGCCGACCTTGCGGTAGACCTCCGCCACGCGCCGGCGCTGCTCCGGATCCTTGACTACGATGAAGACCCAGTTCTGATAATTGCTGGCGGTCGGCGCGCGGATCGCCGCGTCGAGAATCTTGCCGATGACCTCGTCCGGCAACGGATCGGGTTTGAACCGGCGCAGCGCACGCGCCGAATACATCGCATCGAACAAACCGATGTTATCCATAGAAAGGGTGCTCCTTCGCAGTTGGTTATTGTTAATTGCACCTGCGAGGGCAATCCTCAATCCAGTTTCATCAGCTTGTGTTTAATCGCATAGCGGACGATCGCCGCGGTTGACGGCAGACGCAGCTTTGTTGCCAGGCTGCCGCGATGCACCTGGACGGTTTTCGGGCTGATACCCAGCTGCGCGGCGATTGCCTTGGCGCCCGCACCTTGAGCGATCAGGCTTAAAATCTCACGCTCGCGTTTGGTCAGAATGTCGCTATTGCCGTTGGATGACCGGCTATTGCTACGCAACTTTTCCAATACGACCGGCGCGACCGCGGGACTGATGTAGCTCAATCCGGAGTGGCGAATACTCAAGCAAATATAAGAACTATTTCAGCGTAGCGGCGTTTGGGTACCGCCTTGGGTACCAGCGGTGCAATTCTGCGGGTTCGATCTTCGTCTTATTTGCGCCGCAGCCTAGGGTGCGGATTGGTGCTGATTTGTGCTGCTGCCGGGCGGTGCTGAAAACCTATTACTGGACAGTGATAGGTTATTTCTGCCGCCTGCCGATCTTGCCGCTTTGAAATAATGCAAAAGTAAGTTATCTTCCAGCCTTTCGGCGCGGAGGCATCTTCGCGCCAAAGAGTTCTTGCTGCGTCCCGGGTGGCAATTTGGTCCACGACAGCTTTTGAAGAATTGTTTGCAGCGACGGCAGGCGCTCAGCTAGGTCCAAACCGGCCGCCGTCAGGACCAG
>DASZGF010000037.1:0-39988 GCA_035939115.1 Binataceae bacterium (SeqCode) | reverse complement strand
GGTCCCCATGCCAAACCCCCGCATGAAGCAGAGGCGAGTTGTCCACAAGTCCACAGCCGGGATTCTTACCACCATCCCAGAGGCTGTGGACCTTGTGGGCAACTCGCCCCCCGGCTTGACAAACAACACAGTCGCTCTCCCGACTAAGGGAGAGGTTGTTTTTGGAGAGTTTCAGAGAAGTTGTTTCGGAGAGGTTGGACGCTTGTCGCGAGATGACGTATACACAGACTGGCGCGCGCAGACATCAAACCGGCGAGGTCTCACCATGGATATCGGCAAGGATCTGTTGCTGGAAATGTACCGCAGGATGCAGCGCATTCGGCAGTTCGAACTCAAGCTCAAGGACCTGACCGTCGGCAGCGAGATTCCCGGCTTTATTCATCTCTCCATTGGTGAAGAAGCATCCGCTGTGGGCATCTGCGCCGCGCTGCGCCCCACCGACCGTATCACCTCGACCCATCGCGGCCACGGCCATCTGATCGCCAAGGGTGGCGAACTGCGGCGCATGCTGGCCGAGATCTATGGCAAGAGCACCGGCTACTGCAAAGGCAAGGGCGGCTCGATGCATATCGTGGACTACTCGCTGGGGATTCTGGGCGCCAACGGGATCGTAGGCGGCGGAATCCCGATCGCCACCGGCTCGGGACTCGCCGCGATGGTGACCCAGCGCGACGATGTCACCGCCTGCTTCTTCGGCGACGGCGCCGCCAACGAGGGCACCTTTCACGAAGGACTCAACCTGGCGGGCGTCTTTAAGCTGCCCGTGATCTACGTATGCGAAAACAACGGCTTCCAGGTCTTCACCAGCATGGAATCGGTGACCGCGGGCAAGAGCATTGCGGGGCGCGCCCAGGCCTATGGCATCCCCGGCTTCGTGGTTGACGGTAACGACGTGCTCGAGGTGTATCGCTACGCCTCCGAGGCAGTGGCGCGGGCGCGCGACAAACAGGGCCCGACGCTGTTGGAATGCCGCACCTATCGATGGGAGGGCCACGTCGTCGGCGAGAATGCCTTCGGCGGCAGGCCCTATCGTAGTGAAGAGGAACTCAACTCCTGGAAAGCGCGATGCCCAATTCTGCAGTTCGAAAAGCGCATGCTCGAATCAGGCCGCATCTCGCGCGCGGAGTTGGATCAGTTGATCGCGGACACGCAGGCCGAGCTCGAGGAAGCGGTTGAATTCGCCCGCTCAAGTCCATTGCCGAATCCGGATCAGGCGGGCGCGGACGTTTACGCCTGAGGAGGCAATATCGTGGCGAGAATAACCTTCGTTCAGGCGGTGTTTGAAGCTCTGATCGAAGAGATGGAGCGCGACCCGTTGACCTTCGTGCTGGGTCTGGACGTGACCCGCGGTACGTTTGGCCGCGCCGCCGGATTTTTCGAGCGCTTCGGCCCGCAACGAATACTGGATATGCCTCTTTCGGAGGCCGGGTTTGTCGGCGCGGCGGTAGGCGCCGCGATGGCGGGGACGCGTCCGATTTGCGAAGTCCAGTTTGCCTCGTTCTTCTATTGCGCCTTCGATCAGCTCTGCAACCAGGCGGCCAAGCTGCGCTACATGTCGGGCGGTCAGGTGCGCCTGCCAATCACCTTTCGCACCCGATGCGGCGCCGTTGGCGGCGCCGCCGCTCAACATTCCGAGACGGTCTACCCGCAACTTTTAAGCGTCCCTGGCCTCAAGCTGGTCATGGCCTCGGGCCCGGCCGACGCCAAGGGGCTGCTCAAGAGCGCGATTCGCGACGACAACCCGGTTGTGTTCTTCGAGCATCTGTCGTTGGGCGGATCGCGCGAAGAGGTTCCTGAAGGCGAGCATCTGGTGCCGCTGGGCAAGGCCGCCATCAAGCGCGAGGGCAAGGATGTGACCGTGATCGCGATCGGCGCGATGGTGCCCAAGGCGATGGCGGTGGCCCAGCGCCTGAACGCCGAAGGAATCAGTATCGAGGTGATCGACCCGCGCACTCTGATTCCGCTCGATGAGGAAGCGATACTTGCTTCCGTGGCCAAAACCAACCGCGTTGTGGTCGCGGATGAGGCCCATGTGCACGGCAGCGCGGCCTCTGAAATCGGCTGCATGATCGCCGAAAAGGGTTTCGATTATCTCGACGCGCCGATCAAAAGAGTAACGGCAATGGATTGCCCGGTGCCGTTCAGCCCGCCGCTTGAAAAAGCTGTTGTCCCCGGTGATCCGGCAATCGAGCGCGCCGTACGCGAGGTGATGGGGTGACTAACTTGCGTTAGACGTGGCGTGTCTTGTTACGTTGGGTGACCCCGCCGACGGCGGCTCCCGTAGCCACCTGAAAGAAGAAAGAAACCGGCACGGAGGCCGGCGCTATGGAAGACGCAGAACAAGGCAACATTTTAGGACGGGCGGGGCGGTCTTATCCGTAGCGCCGGCCTCCATGCCGGTTTCTTTCGTTGCTACTAACTTTCCGTGGGAATTCGTCATCGACCCGGAACTCTATCGCTCGCGCGGCATCCCGAGTCCGCGCTGGGCGATGATGTTTTTCTGGATGTGCGAGGTGCCGCCCGCGATTTGAAACGCGATCGACGTCATCAACTGGCGCACCCATTCGCCGCGCCGGAGCAAATCGCTCTCGCCGCGCTCCAGCATCGCATAATCGCCGAATATCTCCATCGCAGCCAACGCGAGGTCGTGTCCCAACTCGCTGCCGGCCAGCTTGGTCACCATCGAATCGACGCCGCCGCTGCGCCCGCGAATTGAATTGGTGAGCTGACGGTATGAATGCAGCCGCAGCGCTTCGAGCTGGGTTTGCAGGTCCGCGATTCGCTGGCGGAAGTACGGAATTTCAATCAGCGCGCGGCCCTGACGCTTGACCCGCCGCGCGGTTTCCAGCAGCTGCGGAAAAGCCATCAACGGCCCCGAGTTCAGCCCCATATTGCCGCGTTCATTGGCCAGCGTGCTGTTGGCCACCTTCCAGCCATTGTGCAGTCCGCCGACCACGTCTTCCTGCTCCACGCGCACGTCGCGGAAAGTCACTTCGCTGAAATCGCGTTTGCCGTCGATTTGCACCAGCGGGCGCGCCGTGACTCCCGCCGCGCGCATATCGATCAACAGATAGGAGATGCCCTGGTGCCTGGGCAGGTGCTGGTCGGTCCGAACCAGGGCGAACATCCGGTCCGCCACATGCGCGTAGGAGGCCCATAGCTTGCGGCCATTGAGCACGAAATGGTCTCCCGCAAGTTCGGCGCTGGTGGTGAGCGAGGCCAAATCGGAACCGGCTTGCGGCTCGGAATATCCCTGCGTCCAGATTTCCTGCGCCGAGATGATCCTGGGGATATAGCGGCGCTTCTGTTCCTCGCTGCCACAGGCAAGCAGGGTCGGACCCAGCGTCAGGAGACCTTCCTCGCCGACCAGCCTGGGAGCGCCCGCACGCGCCATCTCTTCGTTGACGATCACCTGGTAAATCGAAGGCAGTCCCTGTCCGCCATACTCCCGGGGCCACGCAACGGCCAGATAGCCGGCGCCGAGGACCTTGCGTTGCCAGGCTTTGGCGGGCTCGACCCAATCCTGCCTGCTGGTGTCCTGCTCCTCGGGATGGTCGGGCAAATTTGCCGCCAGCCAGTCTCTAACCCCGCGGCGAAACTGCTCTTCTTCAGGCGTCAGGTTCGGATCCATTGGTGTCCTGTTCGGTTCAGTTTCAGTGGCGCGGGCCTCCGTGCCAGTGATTCGCGGCCCTTGTCCATGGCGGGCAGGGACGCCCGCCCTGCTGATGTGGCTCAGCGCGAGCGGGGCAGACCCAACACGCGCTCGGCCAGGGTGTTGCGCTGGATTTCCGACGTGCCGCCCTGGATCGTGTTGGCGCGCGAATACAAGAATTCGAACTGCCATCTGCCATTGTCGATAGCGTGGGCGGAGCCTTCCATCAATTGGCTGGCGGGACCCTGCAGCGCCATCACAAAATCCTGCATGCGGCGATTTATCTCCGACCACATCAGCTTCAGGATCGATCCTTCGGGTCCCGGCGCCGCGCCCTTGAGCAGCGTGGAGAAGGCGCGATAAGACGTGTGCCTCATTCCCTGCAATTCCAGGTAGAGCTGAGCTAACTGCTGGCGGACCAGCGGGTCCCGGACCGCCGGCGCGCCGTGCAATTGACGGCGCCGGCACAGCTCCACGATTTCGGTAAACAGGACGTAATACTGTGTGCCGACCGAGATCGCCGGCGCGCTGCGCTCATTCATCAGCGTGGTCATCGCCACCTGCCAGCCGTTGTTCAAGCCTCCCAGCAGGTTGTCGCGCGGCACCCGCACATCTTCGAAGAACACCTCGTTGAATTCGGCGTCGCCGGTGATTTGGCGCAGCGGCTTCACCCGGATACCCGGCGTTTTCATATCGACCAGCAGATAGCTGAGCCCGCGATGCTTGGGTGCGGCGGGATCGGTGCGCACCAGCAGCATGCACCAGTCGGCGATATGTGCCAGCGAAGTCCATACCTTCTGGCCGTTGACCACGAAGTGATCGCCATCAAGCTCGGCGCGGGTGCGCAGTGAGGCGAGATCCGACCCCGAACCAGGTTCGGAAAACCCCTGGCACCAGATCTCTTCGCAGGAAAGAATTTTACGCAGGTGTCGGCTTTTCTGCTGCTTGGTCCCGTGCGCGAGCAGAGTCGGGCCGGTCAGGAACAGTCCGACCACGTTGAGCGGTTGCGGCGCGCCGGCGCGCGCCTGCTCCTCGCCGAAAATCGCGCTCTGGACCAAACTCGCATGCGCGCCGCCGTACTCTTTGGGCCATTCCAGCCCGAGGAATCCATTGTCGTACAGCCGGCGCTGCCAATCGCGCAGAAACTCCGTCCAGGCATCGCCCTTGGGCATGGCGTAGCCCGACGAACCCCATCCGGGGGGCAGATTTGCTTCCAGGAAGTCGCGTACGCGCCGTCTGAACGCTTCTTCCTGCGAGCTGTAGCTCAGATCCATCTATGACATGCGCTGGCTATGACATGCGCTGGTCGAATTGAATCAGGGTGCCGTCCGGATCCTCAAAGATACAGGTCAGGACCTTGTCATGCTTGGCGCCGCCATAAGTCGGCCCAGGGACCTCATTGGGCTTCAGTTGAAACTTCACGCCGGCCTGCTCGAGTTTCGCGGCGCGTTCGCGGAGATCATCCACCCATAGCGCGAAATGGTTGACCCCCACATGGTTGAGTTTGGGCGGGGCCGGCGACTGGACACCGCGAAATTCCGAAAGGACCACGAACGGCGCCCAGTCTCCGTCCTGCCAAACCAGATGGACCACGCGGCGAGTGGGTTTGGCGGCGGCTCCCTCTCTCATCGCCGCGATCCCGCCGATTTCCTGTACCTCGTCAAGCACGACTCGCAGACCGAGCAGATCGCGATAAAAACGTAGCGCCTTGTCCATGTCCCGGACACCGACCGCGACGTGTGATACTCCGTTCATGGCGACTCCCTCCGTGGTTAACGGCTCCAATGCTTTTCGCGGCAATTAATTCAAAAGCTGGTCGAACTGCAACACGGTGCCGTCTGGGTCCTGGAACAGGCAGGTCAGGACGCGCCGCTCGTGCGCCAGACCATAGGCCTCGCCGGCCGATTCGTGGGGATCGGCGAAGAACTTGACACCGGCCGCTTTCATTTTCTGGAAACGCTCCCTGAGGTCGTCGACCCAAAAGGAGAAATGGTGAATCCCGACCTGGTCCAGCTTGAGCGGTTTGCCCGAGGCTTCGCCCTCATTTTGCGACAGCACGACAAAGCTGGGGTCGCTCTCATTCCAGCGCATGTAAACCGCGTGGCGCTGGAAGGTTTTGGGGTCTCCGGGTTTCGCATTGAAGCGGGGCAGCTTCTCCTGCGCGTCAAGCGCGACCTTCAGCCCCAGAACGTCGCGATAAAATTTAAGCGCCCGATCCATGTCCGAAACCCCTATTGCAACGTGTGATACACCTCGCATAACGGTTCTCCCCTGCATTGGTCTCGTACTACCTTGGGTCTGCCTGGTGCAGAGGAATTATTAGCCCGCTCGACACCTGCGCGCAAAGGCCGCGATCGCGAAGCGTTGCTAAATTGCCCGGCGTTACGTCATCGTGGGCGCAAGAAGCGCTTCACCTTTGCAGCAGGGAGGAGGATATGAGGGTCATCGACAGTGACGGCCATGTCGTCGAACCACGCCATGCGTTGGTTGACTTCATCGAGCCGCAATTTCGCGAGCGCGCGCCCCAGGTCGTCACCGACGAGTCGGGCGTGGACCTGGTGCGGATCGACGGCAAGATTCTGTTTGGCCGAAAGGGGCCAACTGCCCTCGGCGCTTCATTTGTGATCGGGGGCTATGCCGACCCGCAAAAGCGCAAGAGCCATCCTTACGACCAGGCCCAGCCGGTGGCGGAGATCCGCATGCCCGGATCATGGACATGGACACGGAAGGAATCGATATCGCCGTGCTGTATCCCTCCCTGGGGCTGTTCCTGGGCGGCATCTCCGACCTCCCGCTCGCCGCTACCTCTTGCCGCGCCTATAACGATTGGCTGGCGGCCTTCTGCAAACCGTATCCGAATCGCCTGGTGGGGATTGGCGCGGTGCCTTTGCAGGACCCCGATGAGGCGGCCAAGGAAATGCACCGCGCCGTGACCCAGCTCGGGATGCCTGGAGTTTTTGTGCGACCCAACCCGTACAACGGCCGGCGCCTGGACAATCCCGCCTATGACCCCTTTTGGGCGCAGGCGCAGGAACTCGACTGCTCGGTCAGCGTGCACGAAGGCACGATTCTAACCATGCCCACAGTCGGGGCCGAGCGTTACCGGGGCGATTCGTGCCGCCTGCATCTCATCTCCCATTCCCTGGAGATGCAGTTGGCCTGCATGGACATCGTACTCGGCGGCGTGCTGGAGAAGTTTCCCCGCTTGAAGGTAGCCTTCCTGGAATCGGGCGGCGGGTGGATCTGCCACTGGCTAGATCGGCTCGACAGCCACTATGAGAAGCTCGGATTTCTCGTCCCGTGGCTGAAGATGAAGCCCAGCGAATACTTCAAGCGTCAATGTTGGATCTCCTTTGATCCGGATGAAAGCACGCTCAAGGCAAGAGTCGACGTGATCGGCGCCGACAACCTCATGTGGGCCTCTGACTATCCGCACTTTGACTGCACCTTCCCCGGCGCAGTGAAAGAACTGAAGGAACACATGGGAGAGCTGACTGAAGAAGCCAAACGCAAAGTGCTGGGCGAGAACGCGGCAAATCTGTACAGGCTCGGCTGAGGCACCATGTCAGGGGAGAGTGACACCTTCCGTGGGGGCGGTTCGCGAACCGCCCCTTCCGTGCCTCGTGGACCCGCACGGGTAGGCCAGATGGCAGGAAAAAGAGCGAGGCGGCAAAGTTGTGAAATTCCTTCCACAACCTGCCGCCTCGCGGACTCACGGCACCCGTCCTTTGCGGACGAAGTAGCTTACTGCATTACCTCGGACATGCCACCGGGAGTGCCCCAGCGGTTGTAGTCGTCATAGCGTTTGGCGTCGTCGTTAATCAGTCCATCGTTCTGTATGTCGAGCGTAATATGGTTGTTCTGCACGTCCCAGAACGTGTAATCGCCGTCGCCCGGACCACCGGCACCGGTGGAAACGTCCCCGTTGGTGCCCGGAATCGGCATCGGCCGGTAAATCGAAGGCCCGGTCTTCCACAGATGCAGTTCGGCGTCATACAAGTCCATCCAGATGGGCTGCCAGGTCTCCCGGTCGATGAACGCCATCCGCGAGCCATAGCAGTACCCGCCCGTCTTTGCCGGCACGCGCCGAATGTCCAGCACGGCCACCGGTCGCACCTGCCAGGTCACCGCCGCTGGGCCGGGGAAGTACAACGGCTTGTAGTAATTATCTACTTTTGTGTAGCCAGCCGCCGGGTAACCCACCAGTATGTTCTTGTAGCCCAGGAAACGTGATTGAAAGATCGGCGGCTGCAGATTCATCGAACGCTCATCGTCCTGGGTATAATCGCTGCCCACCAGCGGCGAGCAGCGCGCCGCGGTGGTCAAGCGAATCGAACGGCGCAGCGACGGCACGAAGACGTAGGAATCGGGGAGCTCTGCGGGGTCATCGTGAAAGATCTGCAACGCGTTGACGTACTTGGACTGCTCAGGCTCCATGATGACATTGTTTTGCGTGAGGAAGTCACTGTTGTTGGGAATGTTGATGGGTTTGCCTGGGTCGCTCAGATGCTTGACCTTGAAATTCACTTCGCGGACGCCAGTTTGGTACTTGTTACCGAACTTGTCCATGTTGAAACCAAGACTGGCGTATGTGGTAATCAAATACGGAATATAGGCGTAATATTCGTTGTACATGATCTGAACGCCGGCGTCCGGTCCGCTGGGCTTGGGGAACGGGGCTCCCGCCACGTAGCCCTTAATGTCGTAGCCGCTCTCCGAGTTCTTAACCAGGGTCACCTGGCTGGCGTACTTTTCGGTATCCTCCTGGTATTTTTTGGGCGGCGGCGTCGGCGTGGTGGCGCCCACTACCATCTCAGCCTTGTCGGGCAGATGCCAGAAGAACTTGCCCGCCCACAGTCCCTGCATTCCAACCGGCATGAAATCCTTATACTGCTGCCAGTTCTGCGCATTGATCCGCGTTCCAGGCGGAATCGTTTTGGATGAATCCGCGGGAGCAAGGCTATCGTAGCTTGGCTGGCTCCAACTCACCTGGGCAGCGGCGATACCGGACCAGCACAACCAAACCAATCCGACTATGATTAACACGAGATCTCTTATCACTCTCATTCTTTACTTCTCCAGTCCTTTCTACCCCGATATGGGCAATCCTTGCTATTCCTAATGGTCTGCCACAGTACAGTCAATCAGGGATCCGGTTCAGCTAAGCCAATCCGGGTGTTGGACGGGCTGCGGGCCACGAGGTTTCCAACTCCCAGCTTCTTTATCCCAAGTGTACCGATAACAGCGTGGCGTATCGTGAGCCTTGAACCGCTGTGTGCATCTTCTGCGCGGGTATACACTGCAAAGGTCAAATTTCGCTGCCTAAGGGGCGCTACCGATGGAGTTGCAACTCAAAGGTAGGCGCGGGCTTACGAGCGATAGCACTCGCGTACCGGTACGTCGGTGGGCGTTGAAGCAAAATCAGTTTCGATCAGGCGGGACGGAGAATCGGAAGGACGAACTTGCGGCCGCCGACGCTGATTAAAACATTCATCTGGATAATTATAAGGCTGTCACAAAGCGGCGAGCAATCTTTTTGTTGCTCGGCATCCATTGAAGGAACTAAAAAGCGATTCACCGGCGCCGCCCAGGCGCCCGATGCGACGGCCTTTACTCGCGGGGTCCTTTGAGATTCTCGATCATCTCATAAGCCTGCCGGTCATATTGCACCACCTCAACCGCCGACCCGATCCGGTTGCGCAAGTCGAAGTACGCGAAATGGAACTCCTCGTTTTGGCTTTCCAGGATGCGTGGCACGCCCGCCGCTCGCAGTTCCGCGGTTGCCTTGTCCCAGTCCGGAACCAGGAACGCGATGTGATGGATTCCCGGACCCGCCGCTTTCAGAAACTCGCTATAAATGTCGTCGCCGACCGGAATTGGCTGGATCAGTTCGATTTCGTTGTCACCCGTTGGCCCCACGCGGCCCACCGCCAGCTTGATCCGAAAGGGCTTCGCGACGGGCTTGCCGCGCATCAATAGCGGAGCCGCCATCGGCAGTTCCATTACGCCAAAGTGCTTTACGCCCATCAGCCGCATGAACGACTCGCGGGCGGCCTCGATATCGCGCACCACGTAGGAAACATGCAAATAGTACGGCGCCAGCCCATCAAGTATCTTGTCCATTTTTGACGCTCCCGTTGGGTCTTTTGACGTTCACCCGGCCGGGTGGGATGATTGCACACTTGTCGCTGCCTGTGGTACCGGCCGGCGCGCCGATCATGAAGCGTCGAGCTGGCTGAAGGGGCAAAACCTTATGCAGGGTAAAATCGCTTTCATCCCCCGCCCGCACACCATCGAATTTTACCAGTACGAGGTTCCCGACCCCGAGCCGGACGGATTGGTCGCGGAAGTCACCCAGACCAACGTCTGCGGCTCGGAAGTTCATATGTGGAAAGGCGAGATTGGCGGTAGCGGCGGCGTGATGCCGGGCCACGAGATGAGTGGCCGCATACTGGCTTTGGGCAAAGGCGTCACTACCGATTGGTCCGGAATTCCGATCAAGGCCGGGGATCGGATCGCACCGGTCTCCTATGTTGTCTGCAATCGCTGTGTTAACTGCGTGACCGGAAATCAGGCGGCATGTCTCAACAACGTGGTGCGCCATACCCATCCGGACCAGCCGCCCCATTTCACCCCAACCTTCGCGACCCATTACTGCGTCCAGCCCGGACAACATTTCTATCGCATCCCGGACAATGTGCCGGACCTGATTGCCTCCTCCGCCAATTGCGCAATGTCAATCGTGTACTGGGCCTTGGACAAGGGCGGGCTGGGCTATGGCGAAACGATCCTCGTGATGGGAGCGGGCGGGCTGGGGCTCCATGCGATTGCGATCGCCACCGCGCGGGGCGCTCGCGCGATCGCGATGGACAGCGTCGGCCGGCGCCTGGAGTTGGCCGCGGCGTTCGGAGCCGACCGAATCATCGACCTGCGCGAATACCCGGATTTGCGCGCGCGCCGCAAACGCGTGCGCGAGCTGACCGGCTACGGCCCCGACGTGGTGCTTGAAGTGGCCGGAGTGCCAGAGGCTTTTACAGATGCGCTCTCCTATGCGCGCCAGGGCGGCAGGGTATTGGAACTGGGCAACGTGCTGTTGGAGCCGGCGGCGCAGGTGGCGCCCGGCTTTATCACCATGAAGTCGCTTCAGATCATGACCGCGATGGGCTACCCGCCGCATTACCTGAAAAAGTCGCTTGACTTTCTGGCCCGGAACATCGAGCGGTTTCCCTACCTTGAACTCTGCGACGCCAGCTTTCCGCTGTCGGAAGCGGCGCAGGCGCTGGATCGCAGCGAGCGGCGGGAGGTGAGCCGCGCGGCGATCCTGCCGCAGCAGGGTTGAAGGGGCAATCGACAGGCCGGCGCCCTTTTGGATATATGTTCCGACAGTAGGGGCGTTGCCCGGCGCGGCTCCCAAGCGTCGCGTGCAACTATCGAGGAGGAATCCGGATGAAAGTTGGCGCCAATGTCACCATGATCAACCCCAGCGGCAGCAACCGCACCGACGACGAGATCTACCACGACGAACTCGCGCTGATCGATTTGGTCGAGCCGCTTAACTTCGACTCCCTGATGTGCGTCGAGCACCACTTCACCGGCTTCGCCATGATCCCCAACAACACCCAGTTGCTGGCTTATGTCGCTGGGCGCACCAAACGGATTCAACTGGTCACCGATGTCATCGTGCTTCCCTGGCACGACCCCATCCGCGTGGCTGAAGAGGTTGCCACGCTGGACGTGCTGTCGGGCGGGCGCACCATCTTCGGCTTCGGCCGCGGCGCGGCTCCGGTGGAATACGACGGCTTCGGCATCCCGATGGAGCAGTCGCGCGAGCGCTTCAAGGAAGCGGCCGAAATCGTGCTCAAGGGACTCACGCAGGAGCGCTTCTCCTACCAGGGCAAGCATTTCAACATCCCGGAGATCAGCATCCGGCCCCGCCCCGTGTCGCATCCCGAACGCCGATTCTATGCTGCTTCGATAAGCCCCGAGTCGGCCGAAATCATGGCCAAGCTGGGCTTTGGAGTATTCATTATCGCGCAAAAGGACTGGGACACGGCCAGGGCAGACCTGGACCGTTACAAGCAGACCGCGATGAGCGTGGGATTAAAGCCGCGGCCACCGATCTGCACGCTCAACGTTATGGTCGGCGAGGATTACACCGAGGTTTGGGATCGCGCGCACCTCTTCTTCGGCAACATGTTCAAGTCGATCAACCAGCATTACGGTTTCACCCAGGGGCGGCTACAGGGGCTGAAGGACTTCGAGTTCCACGCCAAATTCGAAAAGACGTTCGCCAAGCTGACCAGCGACTCCAAGGCCGAGGCCAAGGCGTTGGAGTACTTCATGAAGCTGCACGTGATCGGAACGCCGCGCCAAATCCTGGAGCAGTTGGAAACGATCCAGAAAAAGATGGGCATGGAGCATCTGGGCGTAGGCTTCAGCTACGGCGGGATGCCGCGCGCGGAAGTCGAACGCAGCATGCGCCTGTTCGCGGACAAGGTCCTGCCGGTCCTGCATCATGACCCCGCCTTCGCGGTGGCGGAGAGTTACGCGTAGGCGCAGGCAAACGATGGTGAAAATGTAAATGAATCAAGGCGTCGGAGCGACGGACCTCTCCCTAACCCTCTCCTAAGATAAGGAGAGGGGACAGAAGAGCCTCTGCGCCAATGTGTTCATGCGCTCGAACAGTAAAATGATCTCGGCATTGATGCTATCAAAGTGCTCGACGATTTCTGATCCCCTCTCCTTATCTTAGGAGAGGGTTAGGGAGAGGTCAGAATACTGCGCCCTAAGGACCAAGCTTCGCAGTCGGACACAGACTTAAAGAAGTCTCGCAGGGTCCCGCTGTCCTTCCAGCGAGCCCGTGATCTCCGGCGCAGGCAGACCGACGCCGAGACAAAATTGTGGCAGCATCTGCGTGCCAGGCGTCTGGAACCGCTCAAGTTTCGGCGACAGTTTCCCATCGGAAATTTCATTGTTGATTTTTGTTCCAAGGAGCGGCGGCTCATCATTGAGCTCGATGGCGGGCAGCATGGTGAACCAGAAGCGATCGCCAAAGACAACCGTCGGACGCTGGCTCTGGAAGCCTGGGGCTATCGAGTTATCCGGTTTTGGGACAACAAAGTACTGCAAAATCTCGATGGTGTAGTTGAGGCAATACTTGAGGCGCTGCGCGGAACCTCTCCCTAACCCTCTCCTAAGATAAGGAGAGGGGATCAGAATTAAACTCGCTCACCAATGCATCGGCCCGTTGGGCGCGTGTGCACGCGCCGCTCAGGCAAAACCCATCATAATCGACTGACCGGTGGTGGTGCGGCTCAGGTCGCTGGCGAGGAACGCGGCCAGTTCCGCGATCTCCTCGGGCTCAACGATTTTTCCTGTGGTATGCGCCTTGGCGGTGACGTTGGTGTATTCCTCCATCGTCATGCCCAGCGCCTTGGCCGCCTTGCCCGCGCCACCTTCGCTGGTCGTCCATCCGGCGCGCACGGAGCCCGGGCAGATCGAATTGCAGGTGATGCCGAGCTTCCCGGTCTCCAGTGCGATCGAGCGCGACAATCCCTCCACGCCATGCTTGGCGGCCGCATAACTGGCCATGTTGGGCAGGCCGCGCAGCCCGGCGATCGACGAGATGTTCACGATGCGGCCGTAGCGCCGCTCCACCATGTGGGGCAGCACGGCGCGGCAAAAGAAAAAGGTGCTATGCAGGTTCAAGGCGATGTTGTCGAACCACCAGGCGTCGTCGGCCTTGCCGACGGTCGAGTAGCGCGCGACGTCGCCTCCACCGGCGTTGTTGACCAGGATGTCGAGCCGGCCGAAATGGCGCAGCGCGCCCTGCACCATCGCCTGGCACTGTTCGCCGACCGTCACGTCGCAAGTCTGCAGGAAGCATCGGCGCCCGAGCTTTTCGACCTCGGCCGCGGTGTTCTTCAACTCGCTTTCGGTGCGGGCGCAGATAGCGATGTCGGCGCCCTCACGGGCAAAAGTCAGCGCGACCACCCGGCCGACGCCGCGGCCTCCACCGGTAATCAAAGCTATTTTGTCGGCTAGACGCATGTGCTTGCGCTCCGTGTTGTGGTTCCGGCGATTGGCTTAACGCTAGGTCTTCAGCGCGGCGCTGAACTCTGCAAACTCCGTCGAAGCGAGGTAGTGACCTCGCTAATGATAGAGTCCAGCGGAATGCTGTCGGAGTCCTGACACCACTGGATTTCGATGCCCCGCAGCATGCCCACGATCAGTGCGGCCTGCTCGGCCGGACGCGCGTCCTTGCGGATCTCGCCCGCCGCGATTCCCTCTTCGATCAGCTTGCGCAGCACTACCTTGAAGTTGCGGTTCAGTCCGATCACATCGCCCAGGATTTCAGGCACCGGGCCCAGCGCTTCGCCCGCCAGCACGGTCAGCGCGCGTATCACCCGGGCGCTGGTGGTCCCCACCGCCATCAGGTTGAGACTGCTTCTCACCACTTCAAGCAGCGCTTCCAGGCCGGTGCGGCGCTCCGTAATCTCGGTAAGCTGGCGCCGGCTAAAATCCCGCTGCAGGTTTTTGATCAGCCGGCGGACCAGGCCGCTTTTCGAACCGAACCGATGGCCCACCAGGCCGTGGGTGTAACCGGCGACCTTGCCGATTTCGACCAGCGTAGTGCGGCCGCTGCCCTGGCGGCCGAACAGCTCGATTGCCGCCGCCAGCATGCGGCTTTCCGAACGCTCCCGGCGCTCATCCTGGGTCAGCCTTTTGGGAGAGGTACGCGATTGCGATTCGGCGGCCATTTCGCGATTGTCGGTTGCGGCGCGCGTCCTGGAACGGGTCATTTGCGGAACGGACCGTCCCTGGCCTCCAGCGCCGCCTTGAGCCCTTTCTCCTTGATCATCCGCATCCAATTGCGCACGGTGTCGGTCTCGTGAGCGATTACGTCGAGGTCGGCGGCTGATTGTTCCGCCGCCCTGATTCCTGTTATCTCCAGAAAGCGGTTGACCGCCGCCTTGTGCAGCATCAACAGCTCGACCGACACCATGGCGACGCGGCGCGCATAATCAAGGGTTCCCTCGTCGAGCTGATCGCGGGGAAAGACGCGGTTGACCAGGCCCCACTCAAGTCCCTGGCTCGCCGTGAACGGGTCGCCGGTGAAGAACAGCTCCTTGGTTCGGCGCGGGCCCATCAGCGTGGGCCACATCGACATCGTCGGCAGGATACCCATCGTGCGTCCGGGCTGGTTGCCAAAACTGGCGTCCTCGGCGGCAAACACTAAATCGCAATGGCCCGCCAACTCCGTGCCGCCCGCGATACAATAGCCATGGACCTGCGCGATAGTCGGCTTGAGCAGCCCCCACAGCCGCATCCATCGCCTGACCAAATCCTGCATCGCAACGCGGTCGCGCATTATCCGCGATCCGGAACCGCGCTTCTGGTCGACCCCAAGGTCGTAGCCGGTGCAGAACGTGCGTCCCGCTCCGCGGATTATCATTACGCTGAGCTCGGCATCCTGCTCGAAGGAGTCCATCGCCACGTCGAGTTCAGCCAGCAGTTCCGGCGACATGGCGTTCATCCGCTCAGGGCGATTCAAGGTGATCCGCAGCACCTTGTCGGCCGGCTTTTCATAAAGGATGTTCTTGAAGTCCGCCATCTGCCGAGCCTTGGTTCAGGCGTTTGCGGCCGCCCGTTCCGCGTCGATTCGGGGCGCGAAGGCCGGGTCATTCTTTAACACCGGCGCTACCTTTTCGGCAAAGAGCTTCATACTGCGCTGGGTGTTCTCGAAGGACAGGGCGCCCACACAGAACTGTCCCAGGAAATCGCTGGCGCCGGTCAGTTGATGAATGTAGCGCAGTTTCTCCAAAGCCTCGGCAGGCGTGCCCGTGACATTAAGGTCTCCCGCGGCGCTCTTCTTTTTCGCGGCGTCGGCTGGTTTGGCGGATTCCTTTGCGTCCTTCGGGGCCGCCGCCTTGCTGTAGGTTTTTGCCATCTTGGAGTAGAACTCGTAGCCCTTGAGGCCGGAGAGGTGACCGTCCGAGAAGCGGTAATGGTCATCGATCGTTTTCATGTAAACGCGCAGATGGGTGCGGGCCAGGTCGCGGGCTTCCGACGGATCCTCCGCCACGATCACATTGGCCAGCGCCATCACGGGCCGCACCCGATGGCCGCAGGATGCCGCCGTCGCGCGATAGTGTTGAATATCGACCGCGGCCGACTCCCAATCCTTCTGGCCGATGATCATCATCCCAAAGCCCATTTTTGCCATCAGTTCGGCCGACTCGGGACTTACCGAGGAAGCGAAAAAGCGCTCGACCGGATTGGAGATAGGCTGGGGCCGGATCGAAGTTTCAGGAATCTTGAAGAATTTGCCGTCGTAGGAAAAGCGCTTTTGCGTCAGCGCCAGGCGCACGATAGTCGCCGTCTCGGCGAAGCGGTCGCGCGATTCTTCCATCGACACTCGCAAGCCGTCGTACTCGACCGAGCCCGCGCCGCGGCCGAAACCGAACATGGTGCGTCCACCCGACATCACGTCGAGCAGCGCGATCTCCTCCGCAATTCGCACCGGGTCGTGCCAGGGCAGAACGATAACCGCCGTGCCCAACTTGATGCTGCGCGTGCGCGCGGCGTAGTAGGTCAGGAACTGCACCGGATTGGGAATCATCGAATAGCCGGTAAAATGGTGCTCGAGGCTCCACAGCGATTCGAAGCCCAGCGGCTCTGCCATGTCCGCCAGCGCCATCCCCTCCTGGTACAATTGGAGGTCAGACTTCGAATCATCCACCGCTGTCACGACGGGTACATAACCCACTTTCACAATGAATCTCCTTTTTGCCGGATCACCGGATGTCGGTGCAGTCGGAAAACATCAAGCGTAAATGCAATCCAAGTCCCGAATCCGAACTGCATCGCTGCAGCGCCGCGTCCCCTGACGCTCCATAAGCCGCTGTCGCCGTGCCGCGAAGCAACATTAGAAAACTTGTTATCTAACTAACGAATCATAGCCCACGGCAACTCCGAATGTGGCCGTCGCAGTTCCGTCTGCTGGTTGTCCGCAAGTGAAAGGTCCGGCACGAATGCCGCTAAACCTTTCGCCCCAGAGCCTCCGCTGCGCGGCCGATCGTTTGCTATATATCTAGCAAATATGTTGCAGAGACGTCAAACGGTTCAAATAGCGAACGCCTTTATGGATGTCGCGCTGCCTTTGCTCACGGCCATTTGATTGTTTGGCTCCCCATTTCGTCGAAAAATGTTAGCGCGCTGGGACCGTCCGCGCCTACGCTCATGCTTATATGAGCCTTACCATTCTTAGCCATCAACTCCAACAGCGCGGAGCCACCTGCTGTGACCGCTAAGCTCGCTCGCTGCCTACCATTGGAGTCGGCAATCTCCAAACTTGGGGTTCCGTCGTGCAAGATTCCAATGGCCAATCTTGACGTTGAAACGACATCCCCGGAAGGAAGCCGGTGCTCGTCACTGAAAACCAAGACAGGCCGACCATCGACGAGCTTTACGACCACACGCTCCCTTCCCTGTTCATCCACGAGCGCAATATTGGTGGCGCGAATTGCCAGCCTTGGGTTAGCGGACAGCGGCCGAGAACGGGACTCAGCCAATCTGGAAACCAAACCTGCCGCAAGCCCGCCCGCCAATCCAAAAAACAGCGCAATGACAGAAGTGTAGAGCACGATATCTTGTCCCCCTATTGCGCGAACAAAATTTAGACCGATGGGTGGGCGCTTAAGAGAAGATTCTTAAAGATCCACCTCGAGGGAGCCGATTTCGTTCAATGGCTCATCGATGTGTCTCTGCAAAATTTCGCGCAATCTCGGAACTAAGGAAGGATCGTCGACCCAGACCTGACCCGAATGCCTGCGACCTCCATACTCTATGGTTAGGTCGAGACGCCGTGGCCCAATCAGGTCTCTCTCCGCTATGTCGACGTCGCGCAAGACTCCTTGCTCCGCTACGGGAAATACAGTGGTACTGTCGTAGGCTCCCCCCCAGTCCGGCGGCCAAGTCCTGGCTCCGTGGTAACTCAGCTTGGGATGAATTCGTAATTGAGCTTTCATTTTGATGAGCGTCCCTACGACAGTTGTTTTTCGGTGAGATACTACGCCTGTCCCGCAGCACTGTGAATGCACGACGGCCAGGTTCCGCTAATCCTTCGGCAGTCCCAGACTGCGCTCGCCGATGATGTTTTTTTGAATCTCGCTGGTGCCGCCGGCGATTCGGAATTGCAGACAGCTAATCACCCTGCTCTGCCATCGCGGCGCTTCCGGCACCGCGGGCATCGGCTCGCCAAGCTGCGCGTATGGTCCCAGCATCTCGGTCGCAAAATGCGCAATACGCACTCCCAACTCCGAGCCGAACAACTTCAGCATCGAGCCCTCCGGTCCCGGCGGCAGGCCGCGCAGTTGACGCGTCAGCGAGCGTAACTGAGTGTACCTCGCCGCGTGGCATTCGATAGCCAGCGCGGTCAGGCGCTGGCGCACCCAGGGGACCTCCCACGCCGGCTGACCTTCGACCTCGACGCGTTTGGCAAGTTCGACCAGCGCGCGCACCGCTTCCGCCTGCCCCTCGCCCCCGACAAAGGCGCGCTCGTACGACAGGGTGGTCATCGCCACACGCCAGCCCTCGTTCTTGGGCCCCACCAGGTTTTCGCGCGGCACCTGCACGTCCTCGAAGAAGACCTCGTTGAAATGGGCATGGCCGCTGGCTACCACCAGCGGGCGCACCTCGACGCCCTTGGTCTTCATGTCGAGCAGCAGGTAGCTTATTCCCTTATGCTTGGGAGCGGTGGAATCTGTGCGCGCCAGCAGGAACATCCAGTCGGCGTACTGCGCGGCGGAGGTCCAGATCTTCTGCCCGTTGAGCACGAAGTAATCGCCCTTGTCCTCGGCGCGGGTCTGGACGTTGGCCAGATCGGAACCGGCGTTGGGTTCGGAGTAGCCCTGGCACCAGATGTCTTCGCCGCTCAGGATCCGGTTAACGAAGCGACGCTTCTGCCCGTCGGTACCGTATTGGATCAGCGTGGGGCCACACATACCGAGGCCGAGGTAGCCGGGAACAATCGGAGCGCGGGCCCGCGCATACTCCTCATTATAGATGATCTGCTCGATTAGGCCGGCGCCGCGGCCGCCATACTCGCGCGGCCAGGCGATCCCGGCCCATCCCGCCGCGTACAGTTTGGCTTGCCAGACGCGGCGCTTCTCGAAGACCCCGCGCGAAGCGGCGACCCGCTCGTCCATCGCGTCATAAACGCGCAGTTCCGGATCGAGGTTGGCCTCAATCCATCGCCGCAGCTCCATCCGAAACGCTTCCTGCTCAGGGGTGAATGAAAAGTCCATAGGGGCCTGCTTTGCTGAATTTCTGGTGTGGCCGGCGCGCCGGCCGAATCATCCCTTGGGCAGCCTCAGCGTGCGCTCGCCGATAATGTTGCGCTGAATCTCGCTGGTGCCGCCCGCAATCGTGTACTGCCGCGAGCTTATCACCCGGTTCTGCCATCGGGCCGCATCGGCCAATGCGGGCATCGGTTGGGCGACCTGCGCGTAAGGCCCCAGCATCTCGGAAGCGAAGAACGCGATGCGCATCCCCAACTCCGAGCCGAACAGCTTGAGCATCGAGCCCTCCGGCCCCGGCGGCTGGCCCTTAAGCTGGCGCGTCAGCGAACGCAGGCGCGCGTACCTGGCGGCCTTGGATTCGATTGCCAGATTGGCGATGCGTTGGCGCACCCAGTCGTGCTCCCACGCGGGCCGGCCGTCGATATGATAGCGATGGGCCAGGTCCACCAGCCCGCGGATTTGCGAATCGTACCCGCCGCCGGCGGCGCCGCGCTCGTAGGACAACGTCGTCATCGCCACCTTCCAGCCTTCGTTCTTGCGGCCGACCAGGTTTTCTTTCGGTATATGCACATCCTCGAAGAAGACTTCGTTAAAATGAGCATGGCCGCTGGCAGTGACCAGCGGGCGCACCTCGACACCCTTGGTCCTCATATCGAGCAGCAGATAACTGATCCCCAGATGCTTGGGAGCGGCGGGATCGCTGCGCGCCAGCAGGAACATCCAGTCCGCATATTGCGCGACCGAGGTCCAGATTTTCTGCCCGTTGAGCACGAAGTAATCGCCCTTGTCCTCGGCGCGGGTCTGGATACCGGCGAGGTCGGATCCGGCGTTGGGCTCGGAATAGCCCTGACACCAGATGTCCTGGCCGCTGAGAATGTGCTTTAGAAAGCGCTGCCTCTGCTCCGGCGTGCCCGATTGTGCAATCGTCGGGCCGCACATGCCGATGCCTGAATATCCGGGCAGCATGGGAGCCCGCGCGCGGCCGTATTCCTCGTTGAAGATGACCTGCTCCAGCACGCTGGCGCCGCGCCCGCCAAACTCCCGGGGCCAGGCGATCCCGACCCATCCTGCGGCATACATTTCGGCCTGCCAGGCGCGCCGCTTCTCGAAGATTTCGCGATTGGGCGCGACCCGTTCGTCGGCAGGGTCGTCGATGCACAGCTCGGGCGGCAGATGGTCCGCCAGCCAATGCCGAACTTCCATTCGAAACGCTTCCTGCTCCGGCGTGTATGAAAAATCCATCGCGTCTCCCTTTGCTTTGCGGTTTGCCACCCGTGCGCGTCCGGCCAGCCCGCCTTCATCCCTTGCGGACCGCGCCTTGCCGACGCTTGCGATCTTCGCTTGATTGCTCCGCGATTGGCAAGAGGGTCGAATAGTGGAATAAGGCGCTTTTGCTGCGTCGATATCGTATCGCGCCATAGGAGGCCCGATGAAATTCGGAATCGCGATTCGCAACATGGGACCGCAGTCCACGAAGACGACGATCAAGGACTGCGCGCTGGCGGCCGAGCGGCTCGGTTACGACGCACTGTTTGTCTCCGACCATTTGTGCATCCCACCCGATCAGACCGAAGGTTCGGGTGGCCGCTATTTGGACGTGTTGGCGACGCTCGCCTTTGTGGCCGGCGGCACGGAGCGTATCCGGCTGGGCATTTCCGTCCTGGTGCTGCCCTACCGGCCCGCGGTGTTCACTGCCAAGCTCATCGCGACCATCCAGGAATTGTCGGCCGAGCGGATGATCCTGGGCGTGGGCAGCGGCTGGATGCGTCCCGAGTTCGACGCGCTGGGCGTGGACTTCAAGCGGCGCGGCGCCATCACTACTGAGACCTTGCGCGTCATCCGCCATCTGTTCGCGCATGAGGCGCAACCATATCACGGGCAGTTGCTGAGCTTTCCGGCCTTCGTGTTCAAGCCCCGTCCGAAATGTCCGCCGATCTGGATTGGAGGCAACGGCGCCAACGCGATCGCGCGCGTGATCGAGTTCGGCGACGGATGGCATCCGATGCTGCGCGCGGGCGAACTCAAGGCCACCGTCGCGGAGGTCAAAAGCGCGGCTGCGACCAAAGGGAAACCGGACCTCGAAATCGTCGCCCGCTCGGGTTTTCCGCTCGACGACATGGCCAAAGCGCGCGAGCGGCTTGACGGTTACAAGGACGCCGGAGTCACCTATGTGATCCTCGACCTGGGACGCTACGCAGACTCCGCGCAGTTCATCGGCGAGGCGGAAAAATTCATCACTGAGGTGGTTCGCTAAGACACCGCTCGCCGCGCCTACGGTTCATACCTGCACGCGGTCCACCTTACCGTGCGTCCCAACCCGCGCCCTGTAAAGTCCGGCGATCGCACCCTTTCCTTCTTACAGAGTTTCACAACCACCGCCCGTAGAGTTCACCCGAGGGTTCTTTCTACGTCGTGGTCTGCTAATTGCACACCCTTCGGCATCCCCTTGGAATACCACGGACGAGTGTGTGGTCCGCAGGCCCCTTGCCGCCTTGATCAGGCACGCACGCTCGGTCCCGGCGCGCTAGGCTTGGCATCGATCGACACTATTTCCGTGGTCAAGGGGCGGATTTCAAAAATTTACCTGCTGGACGCGATCGCCGAAATCGTCGTGGCAGTCGCGTGGTGTAAGTTCAATGATTGAGGAACATCCAACAGACTCCAGACAAATTTCCGCAGGACCGGCTGAGACCCCCACACGGCCGCGTCGCCAACACAGTCTGGCAGCGCGCTTCGGCCTGGGAATGGCGATCGGGATCGGCGTAATCGTCATCGCGGTGTTCATTGCGTCGTTTTTTCTAGACGGCATCTTGCGTCCACGGATTGAAGCGCAGATGAACAGCAAGCTAAAGGGCTACCATGTGACCCTGGGGCACGCCCACCTTCAACTGCTCACACTGCGTCTGACCCTTAGACGGCTGGTGGTCGTGCAAAACGCTCATCCACGCCCCCCCGTCGCCGATTTCCCTCTGATGCGTTTTCGGATTCGATGGAAAGGAACTGTTTTCGCTGCGATTGGTGGCGAATGTGGGCATGTGGAACCCGAAAATTCACATAGACCGGGCTCAATTCACGACTGAAGCGAAATCCAAAACTCCGCTGCGCGAAAAAGGATGGCAGGACGCGCTCCAAAGCGCCTATCCATTCAAGATCAACCGCTTCGCAATCCGCAACGGGGACATTACCTACATCGACCCCGGATCCAGGCCTTTGCATCTTACGGAACTGAATCTCGTCACCGACAATATCCGGAATATCCACGAGTCCAGCAATGTTTATCCATCGCGCTTTACCGCGGAAACGGTGGTTTTTGACAAGGGCAAGCTCAGCCTTGACGGCCGCGCGAACTATCTGATGAAACCATTCCCCGGGATGGTAACACACTACGTGCTGAGGGGGGGCGCCGCTGAGTGCGGTCAGTCCTGCCAGCCGGCACGTCAACATGATCATCAAGGGGGGCACACTCTCCAGCGAGGGCACAATTGAGTATTCGCCCAAGGTCACCAACGTCGACGTCCGCAACGCCACCATCAATTCCGTCGATCTGACCTACGTTCACCTGCGCCAGACCGCGGGCGCGGAGAAGGAGCGCGTCACCAAGGCGGGCCAGACAATTGAAAAAGAGAACAATCGGCCGGCCGTCAATCTCAAGCTTGCCGAACTGGATATACGCAATAGTCGACTGGCCTTCAATAACCAATCTTCCGATCCTCCATATGTGCTATTTATCGATGATACGAATATGACGCTGACAAATCTTGGCAATCATCAGGCACAAGGGCTGTCACATGTGAATCTGACCGGTAGGTTCATGGGCAGCGGCGCGACGCGGGTCTATGGCACCTTCGTGGCGAGCGGCGGCGGACCCCAATTCGCGACCAACATCGAAATCGTGAATACTGACGTGACGGCGCTCAACCCGCTGTTGCGCGCACAGGGCAAATTCGACGTGGCGCAGGGTCTTTTTACGGTTTACGCGCAACTCGGGGTCAAGAACAACCATATAACTGGTTACGTGAAGCCGATGTTTTCAAACCTGAAGGTCTATGACGCTCAAAAGGACAAGAACAAAGGTGTGCTCCAGCAGGCCAAAGAGGTGCTCGTCGGTGCCGCTGCGCATGTGTTCAAGAATCGTCAGACGCAAAAAGTGGCGAGCCAGGTCAATCTCAACGGGACGTTGAAAAGCCCCAACGTCAGCACTTGGGAAGCATTTGTGGAGGTGGTCAGAAACGCCTTCATCCAGGCGATTCTTCCCGGCTTTGACCGCCAGGTACAGCCCGAGAAAGCAAGCGCCGGCGTTGGACAGAATGGTTGACCACGGGGATCAGATACGTTTCGGGATCAGCTTTACCCCTATCGATGTGTACAGTGACGTGCGCCTGCTCGCCGATATGGCGCGGGAAGCGGAAGACGCGGGATGGGACGGATGCTTCGTGTGGGACCATATCCAGGTCGGATGGCAGGACACGGTGGCGGACCCGTGGGTTGCGCTCACTGCTATTGCGCTGGCGACGAAGCGGATCCGCGTAGGAACGCTGGTCACCGCACTTTACCGCCGCCATCCGTGGAAGCTCGCCCGGGAGACCGTCACGCTAGATCATCTTTCGCACGGACGGCTGATTCTCGGTGTCGGTCTGGGTTCGGACCTGTTCGGCGAGATCAGCGCATTTGGCGGCCCACTTGACGATCGAGTGCGCGCACAGATGCTGGACGAAGGGCTGGCGGTGCTGACAGGGCTTTGGAGCGGAGAGCCCTTTTCGTTTGAGGGCGAGCATTTCCGGGTAAACAACACCCGATTTATTCCGGTCCCCGTACAATCGCCGCGAATCCCTATTTGGGTGGCTGGAACCTGGCCGAGGCGCCCGCCATTTCGCCGTGCCGCGCGCTACGACGGCGTGATTCCCGTTACCGGAGATATCCGATCATCCCTGTCAGCCGCCGAGCTCGGCGAACTGATTGCCTTCGTGTCGCAACACCGCGGCAGCGCGGCGCGGGATTCATTTGACGTTGTCTATTCAGCCGGTACGCCAGGCGAAAGCGGTGAGCAGGATCGCGAGATCATCGCCCCTTATACCGCGGCCGGCGCAACCTGGTGGCTGGAGAGCATGCTTCCGTGGCAGCGCTCGCCGCAACAGGCACGGGAGAGAATCCGCCGTGGTCCACCTCGATGATAACGGATGAGCTGCGTCGCGGCGTGCGGAAATTGGGGAGTACCCGACAACACTACGACGAGTTGCCGGGCTGAATCGTGGCTCGATGCCGGTTGATCTCGAACAGCACAATTCCCGTCGCGACCGCCACGTTGAGAGAGGAAACCCGCCCCGCCATCGGGATCTTGATCAGAAAGTCGGCCTTTTCCTTGACCAGGCGGCGCAACCCCTCGCCCTCCGCGCCGACCACCACCACCAGCGGGCGGCTGACGTCGAGTTCATAGAGTCCGGCCTCTCCCTCCGGAGCCAGCGCCGCCACCCAGTAGTTCATTTTCTTAAGCCGCTTCAACATTTGCGCCACGTTGCCGCATTGCGCGATGCGCAGATGGATCCAGGCGCCGGCCGAGGTTTTGATCGCCGCCGGCGTGATATCGGCGGTGCGGTCGCGCGCCAGGATTACGCCGGCCAGCCCAGCGCCTTCGGCCGAGCGCAAGATCGCACCCAGATTGCGCGGATCGGTGACGCCGTCGACCACTAACAGCGGGTCGGACCGGGCCGACAACAGCTCCTCCAGGTCCGTGTAGCGGTAGGCGCGCACCTGTGCGACCATCCCCTGATGGCGCGCTTCGGACCCGGCCATCCGCGCCAGTTCGGCGTCCTCGACCATCGTCACTGCGCCGCCGGCGCGCCGCACCCGGGCGATTTCGTCGGCAAACCGCGCCTCATCGCGTCCCCGAACATAGAGCGTGTGGATCGCGGCGGCATCGGCGGCGAGCATCTCGCGCACCGGCTCGATGCCGAACACAATCTGACGGCGATCCGTTTGCCGGTCATGTGGCCGCGGCTTGACCCTGGGGCGTCGTTCTTCCCGCCCACCTCGTTGTGCCTTCATTGCGTCAACTCGCCTGGTTTCGATCGCCACCGCTACAATAACATGGGTTCGGTGTATCCGACTGCGTCGCACAGCTTGATTTGAGCGATGCTTGCGACAAATGTTAAGAGTAGCTGACGCGTCAATCTCATCAGGACCAGATAAGTGTACCGCTTCAAGACCCTGGATTTTTATGTCTTCGGCGAAGTTCTAAGCCCGCTGTGCATGGGGCTCCTGGTGCTGACTTTCGCGCTGGTGGTCGGGCGTCTGCTGAAGTTGATTGAGATGATGGTCAATCACGGCGTCACGCCCATGGAGATAATGCAACTGCTCGGCTATATCGTGCCCGGCTTCCTGGAGTTGACGCTGCCGATGGCGGTCCTGCTGGGCGCGCTGCTCGGCTTCGGGCGGATGTCGGCCGACCATGAGCTGATTGCGGCGAGGGCCTGCGGAATCAGCCTCTACCGTCTGGCCGCGCCGGTGATGGTACTGGCTTTCCTCACCTATGGGCTGGCGAGCTGGATGGCCTTCGAGGTGCGCCCTTGGGCCAACTCTCATCTGCGCGCCCAGCTCTATCATCTGGTGCGTTCACGCGCGACCGCCGGTCTTAAGGAGAAGGTGTTTAACCGCAGCTTCTCGGGCCTGGTCGTGTATGTCGATCGGATCAAGCCGCCGGATACCCGCCTGTCCGGAATTCTGATCTCCGATGAGCGCAATCCACGCGAACAATCGACCATCGTCGCACGCAAGGGGCTGGTCGTTCCCGACGAAAAGACCGAAACGATCACGATTCGCCTGACCGACGGTTCGGTCTTCGGCACTGATTCCGACGGTGCCAGCACGCACATTTCGCGTTTCGGGACCTACGATCTGACCATTCATCCGGGCGAGGCGTTGGGTGTGATCCATCACGATCCCCAGGAGATGATGCTGGGCGAACTGCGCGGGGTGATCGCGCGCGGACGCGCCTCGGGCCATCCCGATTACGAGGCTGAAACCGAGTTGGCGCAGAAATTCACGGTGCCGGTCGCGACGCTGCTCTTCGCCCTGCTGGGCGTCACGATGGGTCTGAAGCCGGCTCGCGGCGGCCAGTCCGAACGCTTCGGCATCAGCCTGGCGTTCTTTTTCCTCTACTATGTGCTGATGAAGGCGGGGGAGGCGCTGGCCGAAGCCGGCCGGCTCAACGCCTTTGTCGCCATGAGCATCCCCGACGTGGTCTTCGCGGTGCTGGCGCTATGGCTGTTCCATCGCAGCGCGACCGACCGCGCTGACCAAAGCCGCGGACCGGGTGATGCGATCTGGGATTTGGTGGAGCGCATCGGGCCCCATCGCGAAGCCGCATGAACGAGCGTCCACGCCTGTCCCCGACTGTCGATCGCTTCCTGGTGATGCGATTCATGGAGCCCTTCGTGTTTTCGCTGGGGGCGTTCACCGCGATCTACCTGTTGGGCGACTTTTTCGAACGCTTCGACGAACTGGTGCAGTACCAGGGCCTGGACTGGGTTGGTTTTGAATATTTTCTGCTCAAGGTGCCCCTGATCATTTCTCAGGTGCTGCCCATCGCCTGCCTGGTGGGCGTGCTACTGGCCTTTGCGCTGCTCAACCGCAGCGGCGAAGTGTTGGCGTTCCAGGGGCTTGGAATCAGCCGCCTGGAAATGGCCGCGCCGGTCCTCGCGGTGGCCCTCCTCATCTCGCTGTTCGACTTCGGTTTCAGTGAAACCGTGGTGCCGATCACGACCCGCGAGGCGCGCTACCTGTACACGGTACAAATCAAAGGGGGCGTGCAAAAGGGGGTGTTCGCGTTTCATCGTTTATGGCTGCGTTCGCGCGACGGTTTTTTGAGCGTGGAACGCTACGACGGGCGACAGCCACCGCGGCTTTTCGGCATCACCTTTCTCCATCTCGGCCTTGACCACAACCTGATCGACGTGCACAAGGCCGACGGCGCAACCTGGGACGGCAAGAATTGGCTGGTGAACAACGCCCACATCATGCGCATCGCCGATGACGGCTCGGTCAGCGCGCTGGGCGAAGCTACCTTTCCGATCGCGTTCCGCCCCGCAGATTTCATCCTGGTGCGGCAGGATCCGGAGGAATTCAGTCTGAGTGAACTCAATCACTATATCCGTTCGCTCAAGCGCAAAGGGCTCGCTCCGGGCGGCTATGAGGTGGACCGCGATCTGAAGTTCGCCACGCCGCTGGCCTGCCTGATAATGGTGGCGCTGGGCGTCGCGTTGAGCATCGATCCGCTGCCGCGCCATTTAAGCCTCGGCCGCAGCTTCGGGCTGGGGCTGCTAATCGGCTTTGGCTATTGGGTGGTGCTCGGCTTCACATCCTCCTTCGGACACTCCGGCGTAATTCCAGCCTGGCTGGCCGCCTGGCTGCCTAACGCGGTCTTCGCAACCCTGGCCGTTTCGATCTTCCTGCTCGGCGAAGAACACTGATGCTCTGAATCCGAGCTGCGGAATCGATGGTCGTCCGACCCGCTTAACGCTGTCCTCCCGCGGTTCGTTGCCCCATACGTTGAAACCGCTTAGGCTGGAGTCCAGCGGAACCCAGATGAAAATCGGAATCGTTTCTGACATACATGCCAACCCGCGCGCTTTGCGCCGAGCGCTTGAGGACATGGGCTCGGTCGATATGTACCTGTGCGCCGGCGACTCAATCAGCGAATATCGCTTTTGCCCTGAGACAGTAGAGATCCTGCGCGACAACCAGGTTAGTTGCATCACGGGCAATCACGAAGCAGTGCTGCTGGGCGGCCGCAATCCGCAGTACCTGAAAAAGTGTCAGGCGGAATTCCCGCAGGATCTGCTGGAATTTCTCTCCAACCGGCCCCTTTCAATCGAGATGAAATCGGACGAGGCGCGGATCCTGGTCACGCATGCCAGTCCGCTGCCTCCCTACGAGGATTACGTATACGCCGGCAGTCCGATTCTTCGCCAGGTCGGCTCGCTGCCCTATGAATTCATCATCCTGGGCCATACCCACATGCCAATGGTGCACAAAACCGACGGCGTGACAGTAATCAATCCCGGCTCATGTTCCGAGCCGCGCGACCAGGATCGGCGCGGCTCCTACGCGATTCTCGACACGGCCGCGATGGAAGTCGAGATCCGCCGCTTCCAACGCGACTGACAACTCCGGCGGGCGTTTACCAGCGGCCTCGGGGAGCTGACGGCTAACCCATGACAGGTCCGCTTAATGGCTACAAAATCCTCGACCTGTCCTGCGGCGTGGCAGGTCCTCTGGTCGGGATGTTCTTTGCCGACTACGGTGCGGAAGTCATAAAAATCGAACCGCCCGGAGGCGACCCGTTCCGAAAACTGCCCGCTTACGCGGTCTGGAATCGCGGCAAGAAGAGCGTGACGCTTAATCTGAAGGGCGCGCCGGGCAGGGAAGTGATTCACCGCCTGATGCGCGGCGCCGACGTGCTGATCGAAACCTGGAGCGCGGGCACCAGCGAGCGTCTGGGTTTGGACTATCCAACTTTGACGTCGCACTTTCCGCAACTGGTTTACTGCTCCATCTCGGGCTATGGGCATCCGGATAGGGATCGTGAGCATCCGGGCTACGAAGCACTGGTGGCGGCGGCATCGGGCCTGTGCCAGGAGCAGCCAGGTTTTCGGGACGGTCCGAACTTCCTGTTTTTCCCGGTCACCAGCTACGGCGCCGCGTTTGCGGCGGCGATTGGAATCGTCGCCGCCCTTTATCAGCGCGGGACCAGTGGTGTAGGGCAACGCGTGGAGACCTCGATGTTCGGCGGCGCGATTGCCTCGCTGGCGCTGCAAATGTCGTGGGCGGAAAATCCCACCGCCAATCTCGCTACCCCATCGCATTCCAGCGCGCCCGGCAAAGGTTCTCCGACCGCGGACGCATATCGCTGCGGCGACGGCCGTTACCTCTATATTCACACCGGGGCGCGCGGCTCATTCCAACGGTTGTGCGATCTGATTGGGTGCGACGCCGGCGACTTCCCCCGTTATTATCCGGCGCATTTTGTCGGCCATCCGGAGCAGGCGGCGCGTTTCCGGCCGCTGGTGGAGAAGGCGTTCCTTACGCGGCCAATGCTTGAGTGGGCGGCAATCCTCCAGCGTGAGGATATCGCCGTGGGTCCATGTCTGGAACCGGGTGAGATGCTGCAACACGAGCAGGCCCTCGCGAACGACCTCGCCCTGCAACTGGATGATCCGCGGTTTGGACCCCTGACGCAGGTTGGACTTGCTATCAAGTTTCACGAGTCCCCCGGCGAAGTCCGGGGACCCGCGCCGGTTGCGGGCCGCGACACCACCGAAGTTCTTGGGAGCCTCGGTTACAGTCCCGATCAAATAAACGACTTGCGCCGCAATGGGATCGTCTGAGCTGAAAGAGCAACGCCTATGAATCCGCCGCTTGCCGGTATCAAAGTGCTGGACCTGGGCAATTTCATCGCCGGACCTGCCGCGTGCGTGCCGCTGGCCGATCTTGGTGTGGAAGTCATAAAGCTCGAGCCGCCGGGCGGCGATCCGATGCGCGCGCTGGAACGGGTCTTTGTTGGCGGCCATCGCGGCAGGCGCTCGATCGCAGCGGACATCAAATCACCGCAAGGACTGGAAATCGCGCGCCGGCTCGCGGCGCGCGCCGACGTGTTGGAGCACAACTTCCGGCCAGGCGTGGCGCAACGCCTGGGCATCGGCTACGAGCAGATTCGAGACCTGAATCCACGCATCATCTACTGTCACGTCACCGCCTTCGGCTCCAAAGGTCCGTTGGCGCAGGCGCCTGGTTTTGAAACGATCAACCGCGCCTGGACCGGGATGGACACCTCGAACGCGGGTGAGGGCAATCCGCCCCTGAAACTGGCGGGCGCGCCGCTGGATACGTTTGCCGCGCTGATGGCGGCGTTTGGAATCATCGCGGCGCTCGATTATCGGCGCCGCACCGGACGCGGGCAGTTTCTGGAGATGCCGCAGGCCGCCGTCGGACTGCTGTTCCAGAGTCAGGCCTTTATGACGAGCCGTGGCCTGGTTGCGCAGCCTCATCTGGATCAGAAACGGACCGGCTTTGGGCCGTTTTACCGTTTATATCAAACGAAAACTGGATCGCTTTGCGTCTGCTGTCCCGATGAAGCCGCGGCACAGAGGTTCCTGCGGTTGTTCGACATCGCACCTCCCGCCACCTTGACGAAGATCGTCAATTGCGAGCAGACGTCGGAGGGTGCGGAATTGGCGGCTGCGTTCGAGGCTCGGATGCTGACGCGGACGGCCCAGGAGTGGCTGGAGATATTGCGGGAAGCTCGCGTGCCCGCCGAAATCGTAAACGAGGCGCCGGTTGATTTTACCCTGCACGATCCCGACGCGCTGAACAACGGAACGATTGCGGAATACAAGCATCCGACCTATGGGCTGCTGCGCGTGGTGGGCAATCAAATCCGGTTCTCTGGCGGGGACTCCAAAGCCGCGGCACCTTTGTCCGATCTGCCCCCGCCCCTGTTGGGGCAGCATACCCGGGAGATTCTCCAAGCGATCGGCTATTCATTCGCGGAAATCGAGCGGCTGGAAAGCGCCGGCGTGGTGAATACCGCGAAAATCAATTAGGGCTTGCAGATGGAATTCAAAGGAGACTCGATGAAGGCCAAAGCCGCGATTCATCATGGTGCGAAACAGCCGCTTTCGGTTGAAGAGATCGAAATTGACGCGCCGATGGCGCAGGAGGTACTGGTTCGCAACGCCGCCTGCGGCGTATGCCACAGCGATCTCCACTTTGCCTCGGGTGCGTATTCCGTTTCCGCTCCCTGTATCCTCGGGCACGAGTCGGCCGGGGTCGTCGAAGCAGTCGGTGACGGTGTCTCGGAGCTGCGGCCCGGAGATCATGTGGTGGCCTTCAATATTTCAGCCTGCGGTATTTGCGACTTGTGCATGGCGGGCCATCCTGTCCTTTGCGCCAATCAGCACATGACGCAGCGCCCGCCGGAAGCACAGCCGCGCTATTCCTGGAAAGGTCAGGACCTGACCGGGCAAATCATGCATCTGGGACGGACGCGGCAGTTCCCGGTCGGATTTACCGACCGCTTGTTACTGCACGAGCGATGCGCCGTTAGGATTCCGCAGGGTGTCCCGCTGGATCGGGCCGCTCTGATTGGGTGCGGCGTAATGACCGGCGTTGGCGCCGTGGTTAACTCAGCCAAGGTGACTCCCGGCTGCTCGGTGGCGGTGTTCGGCGCGGGCGGCGTGGGAATCGCGGTGATCCAGGGCGCGCGCCTGGCCGGAGCACGGGAGATTATCGCGGTCGATATTTTCGACAACAAGCTCGAGAGCGCGCGCCGCTTTGGCGCGACCGATACCGTCAACGCCGCCAAGCTCGACGCGGTGGAGGAAATCAGGCGCCTCACGTCGGGGGCCGGCGTGGATTTTTCCTTCGAGGCGATCGGCACCAAAAAAACCATCGAGCAATCTTTCGAATGCCTGGCCCTGGGCGGAACTGCCGCAGTGATCGGCGGTGTTCCAGCGGGCATTCGGATGGAGCTGGACCCCAACTTTCTCAAAGGAGAGCGCCGCCTGATTGGGGTTACGATGGGTTCTTCGCGCTACCAGCTCGATATCCCCAGGTATGCCGCTCTCTATCTGCGCGGCCGCCTCAATCTCGACGACATGGTAAGCCGCCGGATCGGGCTTGACGGAATTGACGACGCCTTCAAGGCGATGCAGGCGGGCGAGTTAGTCCGCGCGGTGATTGTCTTCAATTGACTAAATCGGGAAGCGCACGCCGGTCAGCTGCTCTGACACCTCCCACAATCGGGTCGCGGTCTGCTGGTCGTGGGCGCGCGGGTTGCAGAGGACTTCGGCCGGGTATCCCCGTCCTGTGCCAACCAGCTTCGGTCCGATGTACTCGCTGCCGCGCAGGCCGGGCGCGGTCGCGGCATAAAGAGTCGGCAGAGCGCCCATCGCGGCGCTCACCGCGAACAGCCTGTTCGACCAGGCCCACATCGACTCCATCGCGGCCGAACCCGCCATCCGCGGACCTGCGCTTTGCAGGTTGGTAGCCGCATAACCCGGCGTGCAGCCGACGCTGATGTGTTTTGCGCCGGCGCGATCGAGTTTGCGCTGCAATTCAAACGCGAACAGCAGGTTGGCGAGTTTGCTCTGGCCGTAAGCGAGCCATTTTCTATAGCTGCGCTCGCCCTGCAAGTCGTCGAAACGTATCCAACCTATATGATGTGCGCTGCTGCTTACCGTGACGACGCGTGAGTTCGCGGTGGCAAGCAGCAGGTCGAGCAGCAGACCGGTCAGGGCGAAGTGGCCCAGGTGATTGGTGCCGAACTGCATCTCGAAGCCGTCCGTGGTGCGCCGATACGGAATCGCCATCACGCCGGCGTTATTGCATAGCACGTCGAGCCGCCGATGCTGTTGGTGAAACGCGTCGGCGAAGGCCCGCACCGAGCCCAGGTTCGCGAGGTCCAGCTCCATCACTTCGAGCGGGGCACCGGGATGCCCGGCCGCAATGGCGCCGGCCGCGGCGCGCGCCTTATCCAAGCTGCGGCAGGCCAGCACTACCTGTGCCCCCTTGCCGGCGAATTGCGCCGCCGCCTCGTAGCCGATACCGCTGTTGCCGCCGGTAACTACAACCGTTTTCCCGGCGAGGTCAGGCAGATTATCGGCACACCAGGACTTTGCATCGGGCATATCAGGACTCCTCGCGGTCCGGCGTTGATTAAGGCTTATTTTGCGGGAAGTTGATCACGGTGTTTTCCAGCACCAATGAATTCGTCACCGCGGTTGGCTCGCCGGTCCCAAACACGAAACTGCTCTCCTCTTGCTCCTTGACGTGGCCGGGGACAATCGAGAAGTGGTCAAAGGCGTAGGGGACGCCTCTGCCTGAAAGAGGGAGCGGTTTAGTGATGACATGGAAATGGAGATGGGGCTCGCTGGAGTTGCCGGTGTTGCCCAGGCTGGCCAGCAGCTGTCCGCGCTTGACCTGTTCGCCCATGTAAGCCTTCAGGCTGCCCGGTTTGAGGTGGGCGTAAAATGCGTAGGTGCCGTTGCCGATATCCTCGATCACATAGTCGCCCCCAATTGTACCAAGCGAAATCAGTCCCGCGACCGAACCGGGAACATTGTCCTGGATTCCGCTTTTGGCATCCACAATTGTGCCGTCGGCGACCGCGATAACGTCCGCTCCATAAGCGTGATAGCTGCGGTTATCCTTCGGATCGCCCGCGTAGGTCTTGCCGTCGGCGCCCAGTTGCACGAAGTCAATCGCGTAGCGCTCGGGAAAGTACACCTGGCCGTCCGCGACCATGAAGGCGCGCCGATGACCAGAGGTATTGGAAGGGCCGTTGGCCGCAAGCCAGTTGTTGCCGCGCACCGGCGGGCCGATGATCACGGGCGTGGCCTTGTAATTGACCGGCATAGGTTCGATCATGGCCTTCATGCTCCTGTTTTCGCCGGATGAAACGCTGTAGCCGATAGTGTGCATGATGCGGCGCGGAACCTGCTCCGACGCGAAGGGCAACCAGAACAGGAGCAAGCGGGTCTTCAAAGGCTCGATGCTTAGTTCCTGGCCCGCTGCCGCGTAGCGTGGTGGAAGGTCGACCATCGACTTCAGCGTTTCTGTGCCTTCGAATCTGAAAATTCCCATGGGACCGCCGTCCGCAAGCAGCGAATCCAAGGTAATTGGTGCGGTCTGGAAATTGGTCACAAGCAGTTCGTAGACCAGGTAGGCCTTACCCTGTACGAACATCGGCGCCGGAGGCCATATAGTTTCAACCTTGAGTAATCCCGGCGGACCACCGGGCGTCGACAGCGGTGTATCGAGTTCGGATTGGGTTTGCGATTGCGGCCTGGCCCTTGAGGCGAGCGCGCCGAGTCCGACGAGCGTGCTCAACAACGTCAGAAGAACCAGCGGTAAGCGCCGCGTTCGATACCGGGCGCAAGGGGGGATAGGACGTAGGCGCATCATCGGGTCCTTTTTGGCGGTTTCGGTCCAAGGCTGAACTATATAGTCGGGAGGGCGTGAATGTCATCCCGGTGCGGACGTGATGCGTCTTTAGCCCAAAAACTTAGCGTGGGCTGACGCCCGCAACCCAAGCGCGATACTTGCCCTTCTGACACCCTCTCCCATTTATCTATGGGAATCTATGGGAGAGGGCAGGGAGTGTCTGGAAAAAGAGGACCACAAAATTGTAAACCCGCTTCGCAACCGCATGCTGCTGTGGCACCCGCTCTAAGATCGAGGATGTCTTGGAGTGCGTCATGCAAGCGCTCAAGGCACCCTCTCCCCAGCCCTCTCCCATGGATAAATGGGAGAGGAGGAGGAAATATGCCCGTATGCACGCGGCGCAAGCGCAGTACAAAATCTTGTGCCGCGCAAGTAATGCGGAAGCTAGCAGCTCAGCTGACACCAAAGAACTGGCTGCTTGAAATGTAGCTGCACCCTCACTCGGAGAGCGAGTTTGTTAACGCAAGCTCGCTCTCCGGCCACTCTCAGTTTGCGCGCGCGGACCAGTCCGCGCTCGGGCGAGGCAGGAAATTAGCGCGCTGTTTTTTTCTGTCCCTGGCCCACCTTCAGTATAGTCCGAGACAAAAAGAACCGGCACGGAGGCCGGCGCTACGGGGCGATCAGGCGGACAGGGCGCTTACGGTGCACGCGCCCATAGCTCCCGCGACGTTGGTGAAGTCTATGTTAAGTGGGATCTGGAGAAGAGTCTTTTTGCGGCGGGCGGACTTCCCCGATCAGTCCTTGTTCGTCAAGCTCCGGCTTTCAGCCCCCTGCCGGGGTGCGGCCGGCTGTGAGACCAGTGATTCGAGTCGCGCCACGCGCTCTTCGATCGCCCCATCGGGCCGGTTGTGGAGGTTAAGCGTGGAATCATTGCTCCACCAGTCAAGCCCCAGCTCTTTGGCCTTTTCCACCGAACAGACCACCAGACGCAACTGGATGGTCAAAAGCTCCACCTCGACCAGCTTGATCCGGATATCGCCCGCGATGACGATCCCTTTGTCCAGGATGCGCTCAAGCAGGTCGGCCAGTGTCGCGCTCTGCAGCGAATGCTCTACATGCTGTCCAGCCATCTCTCCCCTCACTAAAGCAGTCTGCCGAGCGGTCCGAGGTCCAGGTTCAGGTCATCTTCGGACAGGCCGAAAACCTCGCGCAGATGGTCGATCTGTTCGCTCTGTTTCATCAGTGTGGTTCCCAGCCGTTCGATTTCCACCTCGCTGAGATCGCCTCCCTCCATTCGCGTAATTGCCTGGCGTTCGAGCAGTTCATGGAGCAGCTTGATTAGCGTGAGAACCAGTTGCGCCAGTCCGTTCCTGACCTTGTCGGGATCGATATTGAGCCGTCGCGCGGGCTGGGAAGAAGGGAGCACGTCCGCCCCTATCACGCTGCAAAACGGCGCGAGATCAGCCGACGCCACCGCGCCGTCGAGTTCTTTTTGACATGCTCAGATACCGTCGCGCGGAGGCTGGCACAGCGCGCCCGCCGAGGAAATCAGGACCCGCAGTCCGACGTAGATCAAATCGATGTCGGCCACCGAGATGGTCAGGTCGCCGGTGATAACCGCGCCCTTGTTAAGGATCCGGTCCAGCGCCTCGCACAGCGAGAGGTGTTCGGCGTCATCAAGCGCCATTTCCGCCATTGGCGCCTACCCCATTGCCCGCAAGCCGTTCCTCAACCACCTCGAGCCGGTCCAGCAGCACGCCTTCGAGTTTGTCGAATTCCGCCTCGGACAGCCGCCCGCTCTCCAACATCGCATGAAGCTGGCCGAGCTCGGCGGTAAGACGCTGCTTTTCACCGCTCATCTCCTCTTTTGCCGCTTCGTTAACCTGACGGACTATCCAGAGCAGAAACCTGGCCGGACCAACTACCAAATCGTCGACTAAAAACATCGGATATCATTCCTTTTGCGAGAGCTTGATTTCCATCTCGGCAAAGCTGTGCGGCGCCCATGGGCCGCTGTAATCGAAGGCGAAACTGTTGTCGAAGTGAGATGCCGCCTCGAACACCGCCGCTTCAAACGCGGCCTGGCGGTCGCGCTGGATGAGACAGGCCAGGTTCATCACCTCACGCTCGTCGCGCGGCGGCTGCCGCTTCATTTCGGCGCAGCAGGGCGACAGCGCCTGCTCGACGGTGCGGGTGTGCGCGTCGCGCTCCTCGGCCAGCAAACGCTCGAAGGTCCGCCCCAGCTCGATCTGCTCGTCCTGCGTCGGTGGTCCGTGCCGGCCGAAGGCGCGGTCGCGCGCCGCTCTTAATTCCGGCCTGATGCTGATGAAATAGTCGAAGATGGATGTTGGCTACCTCCCACGCCACCCGCAATCCCATCTCCACCGTGCCCGCGACGCGCCGTAACTGCCGGGCCAGCTCGGCGCGGTTGCGCGTGAGCATCACCGCGACCTCATCGGGTCCCGCCGCGATAGTGCCGAAGCAGATCGGCAACACCGCTTCTTCCTGCGCGATCAGCCGGCGCAAGACCTCGCGATGAGCCGCCAGATTGCGCCGCTCGGGACGGATGCGATCCGCGCCGATCGCGCTTACCACCGACGTCACCCCGCGTCCGGAGATGAATTCCAGCACATTGCCGTCGATTCCCAGCGCGCCGTACCCGCCGCGCGGCATGCCGTCGATTATCGCGTACACGTATTTACGCGCCGCTCGCGGCCGCACCCTTCCAAGCGGCTTGGCCTGCGCAGAGGTCCTCATCGGGCGTGCCTCGCCTCGCCCGGAGCTGTCGCCACCAGCTTGACGGACTTGATGCGCTACTCTTCGATGATGACCTCCAGTATGGAGTTGCAGACCATGCACTTGATATCTCCACTGTAGTCGTCGTAGGCGTCGTCCAGGGCGACGGTGAACCCGCACGAAAGGCAATTAACCTTCATCATCGCAAAACCTCTTTGGGGCAGGCGGCCCTGCCTGTCGCTGATAACGAAAAAGATTCAATATGCGAGCCGGACCCGGCCGACCGCGCTGGGGCGCAGCCCCCTGGCGCCCGGCCCGCGCGTAGGCGCCGGCGCGGCATGGATGGCTTCCATCGCGCTCATCAGCGCCGCCTTCTGTGTCTCCAGCTCGCGCAGGCGCGCGTCGATCTCGCCCATCCGGTGCATCGCGTGCTCCCGGGCTTTGCCCAGCCGCATCTTCTCCAGCTCGATGGTGGTGATCTTCATATAGGCGGCGTGCGGCGCCATCGCCTTGTTCGCGGACCCCGAGAGGGACCGCAATATGCTTAACGAGCGCCGCGTCTTGCTCGGAATCATGACTTGGCCCGCCTCTTATGGCCCTTGATGCGCGAGGGGCCGGATTTGATGCGCGATGCAGTCTGTTGTTCCCGCGATACGCCGTGTTGGTCGCGCGAGGCGCGTGTCCTGCGCACGATCTGCTCGATGCGTTTGGGCACCAGCGGCTCGCCGCCATGGGTTATTTTGGCGCTGTCAACGCTCAGGACGTCCTGGCAGACATTGATAAACATGGGGTTGTCGGGGTCGGTCCGCAGCCCACGATGGGCCAGGATGGCGGCGATCGCGATGCACGCGCGGATGGTCGGGCGATGGTTGTTGACGCCCAGGCCGCGCACCTCGCGCACGATATCGACGATCCGCTCGGCGTCCTTTACCGCGATTCCGGTGCGCGCGGCGGTGATGCGGATTTCCGAGTCGCGGTCGTAATGGCCGAGCTGGATCGTGATCAGGCGATCCATCAACGCGTCCTGGGTCTTGTGGACCCCCGAGTACTCCTCGGGGTTGGAGGTGAAGATGGCGCGGAAGTTGGGATGAACCTCCAGGTAGCCGCCTTCGCTGCGGCTTAAGCCCGGCACCGGCAACACGCGCTCTTCCAGCACGCTGAGCAGCACGTTGTTGGCCTCCGGACGCGAACGATTGAACTCGTCGTAGATCAGCGTGTAACCGTACCGGCAGGCGGTCGTAAGCCGGTTATCCATCCATACCGCGCTCATGTTTTCTTCCGACTTGAGCACCGAGTGGATGAAATTGTCGATCAGCTTGGATTTGCGGTAGCCGATGTCGCGCCCGATCAGGTCCGAGCTGCCGAACTCGTCGTCGCCGTGCACCAGCACCACCGGCCGGCCCAGGTTAGCCGCCACGTGGAAGGCCAGGGTGGTCTTGCCGGTGCCGGCCGGACCCGCGAAGTGCAGCGGATAGCCCACCTCCAGGTAAGTCAGTGCCCGCGCAGTCAATTCATCGACGTAGCTGGTCGAAACAAATCCGTCGCCCGCCTCCGGCTGCATCGCCGGCACGGCGTGCTCACTGCGCGCGTCGGAGTTGCCTCCCGTCACTCTCAATCCGTTTTCGTTCATCGACGGTCCTTTGACGGCCCGGTTAATCCCGCTTATGCCGCCGCGCCATCGGCATTCGCATCCAGGCACTATGCGCCGCGTGGCGTTCGTGCTCGGAGCCGCTCATGGTTTCGCGCATCATCTGCCGCATGTTGGACACGAATGAAGTCATCGCGGTCCTGGTCCTGGACGCCTCCTCGGCGTTGTGCCGGCGCATCTCCGAGCGCTGCTCGTTCATGTTGCGGCGAAGATCGGCGTAGCGGTGAAGCCGCCCTCTTAGCTCGATGCGGGCGCCGTGCATCTTGTCGATTTCCTGGCGCAGCCGCGAAATGTCATCTGCATAGCCCATCTGCGATCCTCCTGAACTCGTGATTGATTGTGTTTGGCCGACTGGCACTTCGGCCCGGAGGGAGTTGCCTCCCTCCGGGCCGATTCCCTGCGCGCCAACGGCGCCCCGCCTTAAGCCGGCGCAGCCGCGCTCGCGGTCAAGCCGATTGCCTCCGAATACTTCAGGTAGGTCTCGACCGATGCGATCACCACCCGGGCTTCGATCGACAGCAACTCAATCCCGACCAGCGACACCTTCACGCACGCGTCAACCACGATGCCTTTGTCGAGGATGCGATCCACGACCTCGGCCAGGCTCGACGAATCGGTTGACTTCTGCACTCTTGCCATTCCCGTTACTCCTCTTTTGGATTGGATAGTTACCGTCTTAGGCAAACGCATAAGTTATGCCGCGCCGCGTGAAAAAATTATTGCGGGCGTGTCAACGGATTCTGTTGATGCTTCGCGGCGGTGCGCGGGCCGATTCGGCAACCTGTGGACTGGGAGCTATGGTTAGCGCTCCATACCTGGATCGAGCGCTGGGCGCCGCCCAGCGGCGGTGCTTTGGGAGCCAGCAGATCGCGCACGGCGCACAGCAGCTCTTCGTGGCGGAAAGGTTTGGCGATGAAGCGCCGTGCCACCCCGCGGTCAAGCATCTGCCGCACCTTGGGATCGTTGGGATAGAAGTACGCGGAGATGATCACGATCGGGATCGCCGGCGCCATCTGGTTGATTACGCCTGCCAGCTCGAAGCCGTCGGCGTCGGGCAACTTGACGTCGAGCAGAATCACGGAGACCGTCTCTGTGGCCAGATGCTCCAGCGCGCTGGCGCCGTTGACCGCTACGATTACCCTGGCGCCGGTCTGTTCAAGCAGGCGACGAATCGCCCATCCGATTCCCGGCTCGTCCTCTATCACCAAACAACTCAGCTCCGACATGGTGCTCCTCACAACCCTGCACGTCCGCCTGTTTCCTGTCCGTGTCATGATAAAAGCGGCAGCGTGACTACGAAGTCGCTGCCGCGGCCCTCGATACTGCTGACCTCGATTGCGCCACGATGCTGCTTGACGATCGCGTAGCAAATCGACAGTCCAAGCCCGGTGCCCTTTTTGTAGCGCGCGTAAAGAACGGATCGAAAATCCGGGTGACCTCCTCGGCCGGGATGCCGCAACCGGTGTCACTGACGGAGACCGCAACCTGCCCCGTCGCCCTGGTCGCCGAGACCGCCAGCGAGCCGCCGTCGGGCATCGCGTCGATCGCGTTGAGAAACAGGTTGATGAACACGTGCTGGAGCAGCATTTCGTTGCCCAACACGAAAAATGGCCGGGTCAGATGATCCGTCACCACCCGCACCCGTTGCAGCTTGGCCAGATTGTCGACGAACTCCAGCGCCGCTTTGACCACCGCCACGATCTCGACTTCGCC
>DASZGF010000036.1:0-35517 GCA_035939115.1 Binataceae bacterium (SeqCode) | reverse complement strand
TCCCCATGCCAAACCCCCGCATGAAGCAGAGGCGAGTTGTCCACAAGTCCACAGCCGGGATTCTTACCACCATCCCAGAGGCTGTGGACCTTGTGGGCAACTCGCCCCCCGGCTTGACAAACAACACAGTCGCTCTCCCGGCATAGGGAGAGGTTCAGAGAGGGAGAGGTTCGGATAGGAGAGTTTTAATCGGCGTTTATCGGAGGTAGGCCTCCGCGATCGGTGCGATCAACTGCTCCGCTTTGCCCGGCGGGATCGGGGTCAGCAGGAAGAGTAGGCGGGTTGCGCCCGCTGCTCGATATTGTTCGATCTGCTGGCGCGCTTCGGCGCCCGTTGCGGCCTGAGTCAGCAACGAGATCTCCAGCGAATTGAAATCGCGTCCGGCCTCCGCGCATAGCTGCTTGAGTTTGGTGACTTCCTCGGTCAGCCGCTGCGGCGTTAATCCCGTCGGCATCCATCCGTCGGCCACGGCCACGGTGTCTTTCAACCGCCGATCAAAATTCGGTCCGGCGCCGGTGCAGATATAAACCGGCGCATGAGGCTGCTGAGTCGGCTTGGGCCAGCACTTAACCGGGGGGAAAGTGACGAACTCGCCCTGGAAACTGGCCTCATCTTTGGTCCACAGTTCCTTCATTGCGCGGACGTATTCGCGCACCACGACCCATCGGCGACGGAACTCATGACCCATGATCTCGGTTTCTTCGCGCAGCCATCCGCCGCCCACCCCGAGCATAAAGCGGCCGTGCGAGTAGTAATCAAGGGTGGCGACTTCCTTGGCGAGAATGATCGGTTGGCGCTCGGCCGCCAGGCAAACTCCCGTTCCCAGCCGCAGCCGCTTGGTGGCGCAGGCGGCCACGGTCAACGACATGAACGGATCGAGCAGTCGCTCGTAGTACTCGGGCATCACGGAGTCGCCCAGCGCGATAATCGCTCCGGCCACTACCGGAATTATCGGATGCTCGCCGGTAAACATGGATTCGAAGCCCAGTTCCTCGCACTTGCGGGCGACGACGTCGGGCGTCTCGGAGCGGTCGGTAAAACCGAGGCAAAGGCCGATTTTCATGCGTCAGATCTCCTGGATAAAATTGATGTTGGAAACGCCGGGCTCGCGCCGGCGCCTTACTTGTTGAACGGTTCGATCAATTCCAGGAACGTGCCGTCGGGATCCTTGAAGCAGAAGAAGCGCGCGCCCGCCTTTTTTCCGGCGCTCATCTCCACCGGCTCGGAAACCATTTCCACCCCAGCCGCCTTGAGCCGCGCGTACTCCTCGTCTAGGTTCTTGGTGAACAGCGCGATGCGGTTGATCCCGGTGTGATACAAGTGCGGATAGGGTGCGCCGTCGGTTTTGGGCTGCTTCCATTCGATCAGGTCGATGCGGGTCGCGCGCGGATCGTCGCTGAGCGCCAGCAGCGCCGCGCGCCCGACGCTGTTTGGGATGTTCAACCCCACGTCATTCCCTTTGTTGGGCCCCTCGCCGATGTTGAGCACGACCTTGAAGCCCACCATCTTGTAAAATTCCAGTGAGCGATCGAAATTCCGAACGTTGATATTGACGTGAAACACTGACTTGATCATGACGGTTCGTTGCTTTCCTCGCGGCGTTTGTTATCAGGCCACAAAGGAACTTCCGCAGCCTGCACCCACTTTTTATCTCTCCAGCGCGGCGGTTCGCAAATGGCGGACTCGACTCGACAACGCTCGATGTCCTTGACATTATTCTGAACGTGTTATAAAAACGAACACGTCTTTTACTTGAAACACGTTATGGGTTTACGGGAAAGGCATAAGCTGGAGCGGCGCGAACGAATCCTGGCGGCGGCGCAGGAACTGATCCGGAGCACAGCCAGTGTGGGGCTGTCGATGCGGGCGCTGGCGGAGAAGGCCGAAGTCAGCCTGGCCACGCCCTATAACCTTTTTGGCTCAAAGGGGGCCGTCTTGGGGGAGCTCGGGCTGGCGGTACTGAAAAAGCTCGAACGCGAGATGAATCAGCTCCGCTCGCGCGACCCGATCGAGGATCTGCTGCATATCGCGGAACTCGGCGCCAACACCTACGCTTCCGATCCGCGGTTTTACCGGGTGTTGATGGGAGCCCTGACGGCGTCGGCGAGAGCCCTTCACGACGATGCGGTGTCAGGCGGCAGTGTCCGGCTGTGGCAGCGGCCGGTGGAGGCGGGAATTCGCGCCGGTTTGCTGCGCGCGGACGCCGATTCCGAATTTGTCGCGCGCGACCTGGTAATCATTTTCCTTGGAGTGCTGGATCTCTGGGTCCGCGGGGTTCTGGACGGCGATGCACTGCGGCTGCACATTTTGTATGCGTTCACGCTTACGCTTCTGGGCCTTTCAACCGACGCCAGCCGCCCCAAGTTGCTGCGCCACTACCATCGACTCCAACGCCAATTACCGCGAGAGATTAATGTGGTCGAAAATGGCCCACCAGCACGCAATGGGAACGCCGCCTCCGCCGCGGAAAATGCTGGGACCGCGCGCAGCAGAAAAGTTCGAGTGCCGGATGCGGCGCTTTCGGGATTGGATTAAGGCAAATTTCGCATAACGGAGGGACGAAATGAAGTTCGGATTACTCGTAGCACTGCAGCTCCCCAAGCCCTGGAAGCCGGATTCGGAACTGAGGGTCTGGCGCGACGGGCTGGAGCAGATGGAATTGGCCGATAAAGTCGGTATCGACTACATGTGGCAGGTCGAGCATCACTTCCTGGAGGAATACTCCCATTCCTCCGCCGCCGAGACTTTTTTGGCCGCCGCCAGCCAGCGCACCAAGCGCATGCACCTTGGGTCGGGTATCACGCTGCTGCCGCCCAACTACAACCATCCCGCGCGGGTGGCGGAGCGGGTCGCCGCGCTGGATCTGGTAAGCGAGGGCCGCGCCGAGTTCGGTACCGGTGAGTCGTCGACCTTTGCCGAGCTGGATGGATTCCACGTCTCGCGCACCGAAAAGCGGATGATGTGGCGCGAATCCCTGCAGACGATTTGCCGGATGATGGTCGAGGAGCCCTTTCGCGGCCATATCGGCAAGTATTTCAAGATGCCGCCGCGCAACGTGATTCCCAAGCCGATCCAGAAGCCGCATCCGCCGGTGTGGGTGGCCTGCTCGCGCCAGGAGACGATCGTGATGGCCGGCAAGCTCGGTCTGGGCGTGTTGACCTTCGGCTTCCTCTCACCAGTGGATGCGCAGAAATGGACCGCCGATTACTACCGTTCGCTGACCGAAGATTGCCGGCCGATCACCTATTCAGTTAACCCCAACGTGGCCTTCCTTTCCGGCTTCGCCTGCAATAAGGACGGCGACCTGGCCCGAAAGTTCGGAGCCGAAGGGCGGCAGTTCTTCGGCCACGCCTTCCGCCATCATTACGTCGACGGCGTGCATCATCCGGCCAAAACCAATTTGTGGGACGAATTCAAACAAACTCCCGAGCAGTTGATGGCGCCGATCGATCCCAACAACGAATGCATGGGAACGCCCGATGATATCCGCAAGGTCCTGCTCAATTACGAAGCGGCCGGCGTGGATCAGGTCATCCTCATCGCCCAGGAAGGCAGGATCACGCACGAGCAGATTTGCGAGGGCTTCGAACTGATCGGCAAGAGCCTCCTGCCCGAATTCCGGGAGCGCGACGAAAAGCAATCCAAGCTCAAGGCGGAGCGGCTTGCGACCGTGATCGAGAAGGCGATGAAGCGGCGCGTCGAGCCCGAGATTCCGGATTTTGGCGAGGAATACGTGGTTCGTGCCGACGGCCTCAAGATCAAGCATTTTGGCTGGGATCCTGCCTACGCCGAACTGCTTGAACAGGCCAAAGCCCAGCTCGCGCAGACCCAGCGAAAGTGATCGCCATCGACGGCGGAGTCCGCGTTGCGGGCTCCGACTGTCGCCGCTGGCCGTCTGCATCGCAAAGATGGTACACGGGTAACCGGAGGATTCCGTTATGAGTAGCGCGAAATGCCGCCGGATGTGGGGCCTGTCAGGCGCCCAGTTCACTATCCCCCCGATGGGTCCGGAGCAGGTGAAACCGTTCACCTTCGTCTGCCCGCCAATATTAATCGAGCACGACAAGGGACTGGTGCTGTTCGACACCGGATGCCATCCCAAGGTCATGGACGATATCGTCGGCTACTGGGGCGACTTCTGGAAAATGGCCGAGGTGAAGTTCTCGCCGGCGGAAACCCTGGACAAACAAATCAAGGGGCTGGGCTACAAGCTGGACGACGTCAAATATGTCATCCTGTCCCATCTGCACATGGATCATACCGGCGGGCTGTCGCTGTTTCCCAACGCCAAATTCCTTGTTGGAGCAAACGAAATCCGCTTCGCCTACTGGGCGGACCCGGCGCAGCGGCCGTTCTTCATCATGGATGATCTGGTTCCCACCCGCGGTTTCGACTGGCTGGAAGTGGCCGATGATTACGACCTGTTTGGCGACGGCAGCCTCCAGATGCTCAAGACACCGGGTCACACGCCGGGCGAATGCACGCTGCTGGTTACCCTGCCGAGCCGTAAATTCGTGCTGACGGGCGACACCGTACACACCCGCCAGGACCTGGCGGAAGAGAAGCCGATGGTGATCGATTACGATCCGGCGCAGGCGGTGGCGTCGCTCAAACGGCTCAAGCGCCTGCGCGATGAGCATCATGCGACCATCTGGATTCCCCATGATATCGATGACTGGCACGATTTTCCCCACGCTCCGGCGGCGATCGAGTAGAAGGCAAATAAAATAGGTTCGACGAAAATATATTCTGAGGACGTTGAAATGAATTACAAAGTTGTATCTTCCGACGACCACGTCCAGGAACCTGGCGATCTGTGGACCAAACGCGCGCCTGCCAAGCTGCGCGACCGCGTTCCGCGCCTGGAGCGCAGGCCCGAAGGCGACATGTGGATCATCGATGGCAAACCCACCATGGGATTGTCGTTGAGCGTCCAGGCGGGCAAGAAGTTCGAGGAGTACAAGGCGGCGGGAGTGCTGTGGGAGGAGACCCGGCCCGGCTGCTTTGACCCGGTCGAACGGTTAAAGGACATGGATATCGACGGGGTGGATGCGCAGGTGCTGTATCCCAACGTCGGTATCGGCCCGTTGTTCCTGCTCGATGACACCGAACTGCAGTTCGCGTGCCTGCGCGCGTACAACGAACATCTGTCCGAGTTTTGCAGCACCGATCCGAGCCGCCTTATCGGTATCGCCTTGATCCCGACCGACGACGTCAAGGTCGGGGTGGAGGAGATCAAGCGTTGCGCCAAGCTCAAGGGTCTGCGCGGGGTGATGCTGCCGACCTATCCGCGCGGCGAGGCGCTCAACAGCAGCACCTACGAACCATTGTGGCAGACGGCGGAGGATCTGGGCCTGCCGATGCATATCCATTTGCGCACCGGAGCGCGGCATGCGGGGTCGTTGTTCGGCGCCTCCGGGGAGCTGGTCGGCGAGAAGTGCGCAATCCTGAATCTGGCCTCGCTGGCTAATTACGAAGCGCTGTCGCGGATCGTGTTCGGCGGCGTGCTGGAGCGCCATCCGAATCTGAAGTTCGTTTCAGTGGAAGGCAACATCGGATGGTTGGGCTATTGGCTGGAGAAGTCCGATCGGACCTACAAGCGCCATCGCCATTGGACCAAGCTCGAATTGCCTAATCCGCCCAGCCATTACTATTACCGGCAGATCTACTCGACCTTCATCGAGGACAAGATCGGGATGATGCTCCGCAAGGAGATCGGCGTGGACAACCTGATGTGGTCCTCCGATTATCCGCACACCGACACCACATGGCCGGATTCGAAGAAGTATATCGAGGAGAGTCTGGCGGGTGTTCCGGCGGACGAGCGGTATAAGATCCTGGCCGGCAATGCGGTGAAGTTGTATGGGCTGAATTGAGCAAGAGACGCTCGCGTCCACCCGAACCAAGCAGCAGCGGGAGACGCGCCGAGGCACGTCTCCCGCTGCTGCTTGGGGGTTTGCGGGGTGGGGTGTCCTGAAAAATAGTGGGACAGGCGTCCCCGCCTGTCGATGAAGCGCGAGACTCTTTTGCTCGCGCCACCCGATAAAATTCTCATGGCACCCGCGGCCAACTCAGGGGTACTTTTGAACCTGGGCCGCCGTTGTCCTGGCTCCAGTGAGGAAGTTCAGAGATGTATTCGGTGGCGCGAGCGAAAAAAGCTCGCGCGTCATCGACAGGCAGGGACGCCTGTCCCACTGATTTAAATTAAATTCAGATAACCAGCTCCAATCTGTCTCCTCCACTCCCCCATCACTTCCCCACACTCCAATGGAATATCTTCCCCTCCGTGCCGTCGTTCCACTTGACCGGCTCGAAGACCAACTTAACCGGCATATCGAGGCGAAGCTGCGTGGCGTCGCCCCCCGGCATATCCGCGACCACAATCGGTCCTTCTTCGATTTCCGCCAGGACCACAAGGTTGGGCGGCGGGATTTCCGGAAAATACTGGCGGTAGAAGACGCACCAGGACATGATCCGGCCGCGCCCGCTCATCAGGTCCCACTTGTAATTTTCCGACAGGCATTTGGGGCAGACCCCCGTGGGCGGATAGCGCACAAACCCGCAGTCGTCGCATCGTTGAAGGCGAAACTCGCCCTTGTCGACGGCTTCCCACAACGGACCGTCGAACATGCCTTTGGGCGGTGCTGGACGAACTTTAATCTCGCTCATGACACTCTCCCGAAAATCACGGCCCCGGCCTTGGCATTCTGGTTAACCATGAAGAAAGCATGACGGGCATCCTGAACCTGGCGCGGTCCCGCTTCGCCGCGCAACTGGCGCACCATCTCGGCCTGCGCATTCCAGCCGTGCATGTACGCCTCCGAAAGCATCCCGCCCGAGGTGTTGACCGGGAATTTGCCGCCGGGCCCGATCCCTTTTGTTCGGATAAACTCGGCCGCGCGCCCTTCCTGGCAATGGCCGCAGTTCTCCAGCATGTAGAACAACTCGCCGCTGAAGTTGTCGTAGTAGTAAAATGCGCTGATGTCCTCGGGTCCGACCCCCGCCATCTGGTAGGCTTCCTGCGCGGCCCGGGTCATTTGCTTGCGGCTGAAATTAAGCTTGGGCCGGAATTGGGCCATGTCAGCGTTATCCTCGCCGAATCCGACCCCTTTGATAGCGACCACCGGATGATTCTTCATCCGCTTGGCGCGCTCGAGGCTGGTCACGATCAGGGTGACGGCGCCGTCGTTAATCAGGCAGTAGTCGAGCAGGCGCAGCGGCGCGGCAACGAAGGGCGAGCGCAGGTAGTCCTCAAGCGTTATGGGATTGCGCATGATCGCGCGCGGATTCATGCTGGCCCAGGCGCGTTGCGCGATCGGGACCATCCCGATCTCCTCCGGCTTGAGCCCGTATTTTTCCATGTAACGCTGCACCACGACGGAGTCGAAAGCGCCCTGAGAGGTGAATCCCCAAGGCCGGTACCAGTAATAGTGCAGGACCGCCTCGCTGGCGACGGCGTTGGGCCCGCCGAACTGGCGGCCCGAGGATCGATAGGCGTTGCCGTAGATGATCGCGACGCACTCGGCGCGGCCGCTTGAGATGGCGTCGATCGCCAGCGTCATCGCCTCGTGCACCCAGAACGTGCCCCAACTGAATCGCAGGTCCAGGCCCAGGACTTCCTCCACGCGCATCCAGGGCACCAGCGCGGCGACCATCCCGTCGATATCGCTGGCCTTGAGCCCGGCGTCCTCCAGGGCCAATTTAAAGCCCTTGGCGGCGTGGCCAAAAACGTCGGTGGTGGGCGGCTTGCGGGCGCGTGCGGCGGCGTAATCGGCGCCGAAATCGGTCTCGCCGATTCCCACTATCGCCGCCACGTCCGCGCCTGATTTCAACAGCTTTGGATCGTAGGCCATGATGGCCCTCCTTCGGGGTCTGTCTATCGTTGACCCTGTTCCCCGTCAAGCGCGCGCCAAGTCGGCGGTCTGGCCGGCAGAGAAGGCGGCAGACTCAGCCTTGACCGCGAGGGTGCGCGGGCTGTTAATGGAAAAGACAACGGAGGATTCCCAAATGGAAAAACGGCGATTCTTTTCTGCGGATTCTCACCTGATGGAACCCGGCGACCTGTGGGAGAAGCGGCTGGACAAGAAATTCCGCGATACCTCCCCGCGCGTGGTGCCCAATCCCAGGGGCGGCTTCCTGTTCACCGCGCCGGAGATCAGCCCGTTTCCCGTCTCGGCGGGCTTCGGCGCCGGCCACGACCCCGACGAGATGCTGGAATTCCGCAAGAAAGGCTATGAAGCCTGCCGCCCCAGCGGATGGGATCCGGTGGAGCGTCTGAAAGATCAGGACATCGACGGCGTGATGGGCGAGGTATTGTATCCCACGCTGGGGATGCCGCTGTTCCAGCTCCAGGACCCCGAACTGCAGATCGCCTGCTTCAAGGTCTTCAACGACTTCAGCGCCGAGTTCTGCTCGCACAATCCCAAGCGGCTGATCGGCGCGGCCCTGATCCCGCTGGCGGACGTGGATGATGGAATCAAGGAACTGCGGCGGGGGGCTAAAATCGGCCTGCGCGGCGCGATGATCTCCGGCAGCCCGCGCATCCCCTACTACGACGCGCGCTACGACCCGTTCTGGCAGGCGGCGTCCGAGGTCGGTCTTCCGATCTCGCTGCACGTGATCACCGGCTCGACCAAGGACAGCACCGGCGCGATGTCGGGCAGTGGGCCCGCGGCGCGCGCCGCCGGCAGCGAGTTCTATATGTCGATGGTCTTCGAGGTGCAGCGATCCATCGTGCACCTGGTGTCCGGCCGGGTACTGGAGCGCTTCCCCAAGCTGAGGTTTGTTTCGGCCGAGAATGACGTGGGCTGGATTCCGCACTTCATGTTCCGAATGGACCACGCCTACGAAAAGCTCACGCCTCCGACGGAGCGGATGCCGGTGCGGCCGAGCGAATATATCAAGCGGCAGATCTTCGCGACGTTCCTGGAAGATCCCGTCGCGCCGGTCGCGATCAAGTTGTTCGGCGAGAACAATTACCTGTGGGGCAGCGACTTCCCACACACCGACTCAACCTGGCCCAAGTCGCGCGAGATCATCGATCAGGTATTCGACGGAGTTGCGCCGCAGATCGCGGATAAGATCCTCTACCACAACGCGGCGAAGGTCTACGGCCTGGACCTCTAGGCGCAAGCCGCGAAAAAGTTGAGGGCGGGGCGCCCGCGGGCGCCCCGCCGCGCACTCTTCCCTTTTCAAGCTCTCTCCCCATATTCTTTGAGATGGTGCGCCAGAGGATTTTTCCATCAAAGGGGTGCCTATGAAGCGCAGCACCGAGAGGATTCTTACCACTCATACGGGCAGCCTTCCGCGGCCGGCCAAGCTGCTTGAGATGGTCATGTCGCGCGAGATGAGCCGGCTCAAAGACGAGCCGGTCTTTCAGGCGGCGGTGTCCTCCGCGGTCGCGGAGATGGTGCGCCTGCAGACCGGCAACGGTATCGACGTAATCAACGACGGCGAACAGAGCAAATCGAACTACGGAATTTATATCAAGGAGCGGCTGACCGGCTTTGGCGGCGTCGGCAAGCCGATGAGTTTTTCCGATCTTGCGCCATTTCCCGAGTATTACGAACGGATTTTTCCCAGCGCGATGCGCGTGCCGATGGGCGGATGCAATGGGCCGGTGTTATACGCTGGCTTGGATCAGGTCGAGCGCGACATCGCCAACTTCAAGTCCGCCGCGCAGGGAGTGCGCTACGAAGAGGCTTTCATGAGCGCCGCGTCGCCGGGAATTATCGCTCATTTTCTGGACAATGAGTTCTACCCCAACGACGAGGCCTACCTGATGGCGGTGGCGGACGCGATGAAGGTCGAATACGAACGGCTTTACCACGCCGGCTTCATCGTGCAGGTCGATTGTCCGAACCTGGCGATGGCGCGATGCGAGAAGAGCTTTGCCAACGCCACTTTGGCCGAATTCCGCAACGCCGCCGAACTGCGCGTCGAGGCGCTCAACCGCGCGCTGGCCGGGATACCGCCGCAGGCCCTGCGTTTGCACCTATGCTGGGGCAATTACGAGGGACCTCACCATCACGATGTGGAGCTTAAGGACATCATCGACATCGTACTCAAAGCGCGCCCGGCCGGAATCGTGCTGGAAGCCTGCAATCCGCGCCATGAGCATGAATGGCAGGTATTTGAAAAGCGCTAGCTACCGCCCGAAAAAGTGCTGATCCCCGGCGTGATCGACACGGTTACGAACTTCGTCGAACATCCCGAGCTGGTGGCCCAGCGAATCGAGCGATGGGCGCGTGTGGCGGGGCGCGAAAACGTTATCGCGGGGACCGACTGCGGCTTCGCCAGCGGCGCCGCCTATCTGACCGTATATCCCGATATCGCCTGTCTGAAGCTGCGCTCACTGGTCGAAGGCGCGCGGATTGCCAGTTCGCGATTGTGGTAACTAAATGAGAAAAGAGAAAAGAGAGGAAAGAACAATCTATGGATTCGAAAATCTCTTACTCTACTTTCTGTTTTCTACTTTCTCTTTTCTTTCTCAATCGATCCGGACCATTAGTTCGGTAAGTGCGCGGTTGCGATGGCCGCCACGGTACTTGAACGGGGCGTCGGGATCGGACAGGCGGATGTTGGGGAAAGCTTTGAGCCATGAGGTCAGAGCGATCTGGTTCTCCATCCGCGCCAGATAGGCGCCCAGGCAAAAATGCAGTCCGATGCCAAGGCCCAACTGCTCCTCGGTATTGCGGGTGATGTCGTAACGGTCGGGGTCGGGAAACCTGGCCGGGTCGCGGTTGGCGGCCGCAAGAATCACGAAGAGCGGGCTGTTGCCGGGAATATCAGTTCCCTCGAAGTTGATATTCTCCTTGGCGTAGCGCGTGATCAGCAGCACTGAGTTATCAAAACGCATGGTTTCTTCAACCGCGTTGTTGACCAGGTCCGGTTGGCTGCGCAGCAGTTGCAACTGGTCGGGATGCGTCAGCAGGTTCTTCCCGACGTTGCTCAATAGCCCGGCGGTAGTGTCCTGGCCCGCCAGCAGCACCAGCATCATCATATTGACCGCGTCGTCGTAACTCATCTGACCTTCGCGGTAAAAATCGATCATCTCGCCCAGGAAATCCTCCTGGGGAGGCTCTTTCAGCCGCTTATCCACCATTTCCGCAAAATACTTGCGCCATGAAGACTGCGCGTTGGAAAACATGGTCGGAACATCCTGGCCCGGCTCGGTCCCGCCGATGGCGCTCAATCCCCTGGCCCATCGCTCATACAAATTGCGATGGTCCAGCGGCATGTCCATCATCCAGCAGATCACATACAGGGGAATCAGATAGGCAAATTCAGTTACGAAATCGAATTCCTTTTTTTTGCGCAGGCCCTCGATGAGCCCATCGACGATTTTCTGAGTTTCCTGCGTGTAGGTCCGAACGCTTTGCGGAGAAAACGTTCGCCGCACCAGCTTGCGCAAACGGCCGTGATCGGGTTCGTCGGCAAAGGGAATGACCTTGGCGCCGCCGAACACGTCCAGCGCGGCGTTCACTTCGTCCTGGGGAATCTCGTTCTTGAAGTTGTCGAAATCCTTGAGCACCTTGCTCACGTGATTATACTGCGCGATTAGTGTGGTGGTCTGGCCCATAAAGATCTGCTTGGGCGGCCCCTGCATCAGCGGCTTGTAGAACGGGAATGGATCCGCGACGATTCGAGGGTCCAATGGATTGAAGTCAACTTCGTTGCTCATAACGGGACCTTCCTAACGCGATCTGCCTTGCTGGACATTAGGCGCGGCTTCCGGGGAAGTCTATGAGATTCTTGCCCTTCGTTTAGAAATACTGCCCTGCAGGCTGCAAGAAAACAACTTCCGCAGCCTGGCCCTCTCACTCTTGTCTCTCCCGGAGGGGGAAGAAGAAGTCATCTTTTGCACAGAGTGCTGAAGACATGTATTAGCAGCGCAGCCAGCAAAACCGAGCTTGACACTTGCGTATCCAGCGTATCCAACTGTAGAGTTGAGATGGTTGAACTGAAGAGTTCCCCATGCTCCGAACCGACAAAAGTGACACTATCGTTGTCTCCGCGCGTCGCGCCCGCGCCAATTTTGGCAAACTGTTGCGTCGGGTGGAGGACGAGCGCCGGTCGCTTGTTATCGAGAAGCGCGGCACGCCTAAAGCCGTGCTGCTCAGCATCCGCGACTACGTGCGGCTTGCTGCCCCGGAGCCTGAAGTCCTACGGGTGATTGGAGAAGAATCGAAGCGTAAGGGTGCGGACAAGCTCAGCTCGCGCCAGATCGACCGGGTCATCAAGGCGACGCGTGCGCAAAAACCCAAGCGCGGATGATCCCGCTCAGGCTTGTTATTGATACCAATATCCTCGTCTCGGCTGCCCTGAAACCGGAGGGACTCCAGCGCACCGTCCTCGTCCTTGTGATCACGAAACCGGCCAGACTGTACATCACCGAAGCCGTTCTCGCGGAATACCGGGAGGTACTCTCACGCCGGGAACTTAAAATCCGCAAGGGACTGCAGGAGCAACTTCTCCAGCTCGTAAAGAACCGTGCGCAGATTGTCAGCCCGGCGCATGCGCTTGCGGTCGCGAATGACCCCGGCGACGACAAGTTTCTGGAGTGCGCCGATGCCGCCCGTGCCGACTACCTGGTGACCGGCAACCAGCGCCATTTTCCGAAGTTCTGGAAGAAGACCAAGATCATTACGTCCCGCGAGTTCATTAGCATCGTGGCACCGCATCTCATTTCGTGAGGAAGCACCTCGCGTTTCATTGCCGCGCTTTTCCGGCCGCGGGATATAGAAGAAGCAAATGGCCCGTGTTACTTCTTCGCGGCCTCCAGGGTGGCGTCAACCGGCGGGAGCGCGTTGCCGGATACGCGGTATTGCTCGTGCTGCTCGTTGGTGGAGCGGATACCTTCTTCCAGCGCCGCCATTTGAACGTCGCGATTTTGCAGATTGAAGTCATAAACCTCGCGCCGCACGGTGAAGCCATTGTTGAAGTGCGGCATTACGTAGCGCGCAATCAACTCATAACTGCGCTTGGTCTGTTCCCAGTCGGCCCAGTCGTTGGCCAGTATCAGATGCGCCCCGAACTCGCCGATCCGATAAATGCGCTCGATGTGGCGGATCGCATCCTCGGGCGTGCCAATCGCCGCCAGACCGTTTTCCACCAGGAAATTGGCGGGATCGGGAATGTTGGGCGGCACGATTGCGAACGTGCCGGCCTCCGCCAGATAGCGGCACCACGCGTCCAGTCCAAACTTGACGTTCTCAAACGCCTTCTCGCGTGTCTCCGCAATATGCATCAGGGAACAGATGCGCAGCCGGCTGCGATCGACTCTTTGCCCGTGCCGCGCCGCGTTTTGCTCGGCCAGGTTCCAGTTATCGAACAGGGCTTGCAGGGCAGGGTCGGAAGTTCCGCTGATCGAGACCATTCCCAGCCCCCACTGGCCCGCCAGCAAACCCGACACCGGAGTTCGCGAGGAACTGATCACCACTTCCAGGTGCGGATCGCTGTAGGGCGGCAATTGCAGGCGGGCGTCGCGCAGCACAAACCAGTCGGTCTCCTTCGTGACGGTCTCGCCGCGCAGCAGCCGCACGATGACCTCGACCGATTCCTGCACGCGGCGGCGCTGATCGACGGTCTTGACGCCGAACATCATCGCGTCGCTCACCAGGGCGCCGGGCCCCACGCCGAGCATCGCGCGGCCGCGCGTCATATGGTCGAGCTGCGTCATCCTATCCGCCACCATCATCGGTGAATGATATGGCAGCGACACCACGCCGGTGCCCAGCTTGATATACTTGGTACGTTCCGCGGCCGCGGCGATGAACAGCTCGGGCGACGCGATAATCTCGAATCCGCCTGAATGATGCTCTCCGATCCAGGCTTCGTCGTAACCCAGATGGTCCAGCAGCTCGACCAGTTCCATGTCACGCCCGAGCGTGGTGGTAGGGTCCTCGATGATCGCGTGAAAGGGGGCAAGAAAGATCCCCGAGCGCAGCCGCTTCTTCATTGCATTCTCCCGCAACGTTGTTGACTCATCACAGTAGCCTTATGCCCCGCCCAAGTCACCCCGCGCTCAGCGCCCGCCCAGCCCGATGTACACCGATTTTATTTCGGTATACTCCTCGACTCCCTCCAATCCGCCCTCGCGGCCGATGCCCGATCCCTTGAACCCGCCAAAGGGAAGGTTGGGCAGCGTGGCGAAGGTGTTCACCCCGATTTTGCCGGCGCGCAAGCCTTTGGCGAAACGCATCGCGCGGCCGATGTCACACGTGCAGACCATCGCCGCCAGCCCGTAGCTGGTATCGTTGGCGATTCGCAGCGCCTCGGCCTCGTCCTTGAATGGAATCATGGCCAGCACCGGCCCGAAGATTTCTTCGCGTGCGATCGTCATGTCATTGCGCACGTCGGCGAACACCGTGGGGTTGATGAAGTTGCCCTTGGCCAGGTCGCCGCTTGAGGGTCGATCGCCGCCGATCACCAGGCGCGCTCCGCTATCGCAGCCCGCCTTGATGTAACGCATGATGCGCTCGAGCTGCTTCTCATTGATAATCGGCGCGGAGGTGGTCGCGGAATCAAATGGATCGCCGAATTTGATCGTGGATGTATAGTTGGCGGCCTTCTCCACCACCGCATCGTAGATCGATTGCTGAACCAGTGTGCGCGTGAGGCAGGAGCATCCCTGCCCCGACAGCCCCATCGATACGCCCGCCATCGCGGCCGCCGCAGCCATGTTCAGATCGGGTGCATCGTCGAAGATTACCTGCGGGCTCTTGCCGCCCAATTCCAGGGAAACTCGCTTGATGCCCTTTCCGGAGACTTCAATTATATGTTCGCCGACGCGCCGGCTCCCCGTGAAATGGATCTTGTCCACCATCGGATGGTTAATCAGCGCCTCGCCTGCGGTTGGCCCAGTCCCCATCACCAGGTTAAAGACGCCTTTGGGCACGCCCGCTTCTTCGAGCAATTCGGTCAGCCGGATGACGGTCAGGCTGGCGTACTCCGACGGCTTCAGCACGATAGTGCAGCCGGCCGCGAGCGCCGGCGCGACCTTCTTGCAGAATAGGTTGAGCGGGGCGTTCCAGGGCAGAATCGCCGCGACCACGCCGACCGGGTCGCGCAGCGTCATCGCGATTACGTCGTCGGCACCGCCCGTGTCGGGAAGCGTCTGGCCGCCCAGCTTGTCGATCCAGCCGGCGTAGTGCTCGAAGGTGTCGGCAAAGTATTCGGGCCCGAGCGGATACATGGCATGTGCCGAGACCGGCAGTCCGTTGTCCATCGTTTGCAGATGGTTCAGTTGGCCGGCGTTGGCCCGAGCCAGGTGCGCGATCCGATCCAGTATCCGCTTGCGCTCGCGGGCTTTCATTTTGGGCCACGGCCCTTCCTCGAACGCCTTGCGCGCCGCCACCACCGCCCGATCGACGTCGTTGGCATTGGCGACCGCAAAACGCGTCACCGCTTCGTGGGTCGCGGGATGGATATGAGTCCAGACTTCCTCGCTCTCAGGTTGAATCCAGCGCCCATCAAGGAAAAGGTTCGGACAGTCCTTTACTCCAAGCTGGTCGCGATGTGGCAAAACGCTGATTGCCATGTTGGCCCTCCTGCATGATTGCGAAAGTGGTTTGAAGAGGTTTGAAAGCGTGAAGTTCGAGGTGGTTTTAGAGAGATGGAACAGCGCAGTCTCTTTGCCATTGACGATGGGCTGCGCCGGAGCGATTCGCTTGCGCACGACAAACTGACGCGGGCGCAGGCCCGCCGCTGATTGCACTAATCGAAAAACGCCATCCGATGTCCCGCCGTCCAACCGCCGTCAACCACGAGCGTGTGGCCGGTGATAAAGCTGGCGTCCTCGCTGCACAGGAACAGCGCCGCTCGAGCGATCTCTTCGGGCTGTGCCTGGCGCTTGATCAAGCTATGGGTCATGGCGAGTTGTCCCATCTTTACCAGTTGTTCGGGCGGGATCCGGTCGATTATCCCTTTGGCGATGTTGGTTTGAACACCCCCGGGACAGATGCAGTTGGCGCGAACGTTATAGTGCGCGTAGTCCATCGCGATGGACTTCATCAAATTGATCACCCCGGCCTTGGCGGCGCCGTAGTGGGGTTCGCCGTTATGGCCCTCAAGCCCGGCGATCGATCCGGTGGCCAGAATCACTCCGCCATGCTTCATGAACTCGGCCAGGGCGTACTTGCATCCCAGGAACACGCCTTTGAGGTTGATCGACAGCATCCGGTCCCATTCCTCCTCGGTCATGCTATGGACCTGGGCGGGGAAGAAGATACCGGCGTTGTTGTAGATGATATCCAGGCTTCCGTAACGCTTGACCGCTTCGGCCACCATCGCTTCGGCGTCGCGGGCCTTTGACACGTCGGCTTTGAAGGCAAAGGCCTGTCCGCCAGCCTTGGTGATTTCGGCCAGCGCTCCCGCGACGCCGTCCTGATCGACGTCGATGGCCGCGACCTTGGCGCCTTCCTGCGCGAACAAAATTGCGGTCGCCCGGCCGATGCCCGAACCCGCGCCGGTGATCAGCGCCACTTTCGCGTCCAGTTTGCCCATGATTTGCCGTATGCCTCCGAGGAGATTTGCAAGGCGTATGATATCTACCTTGTTCCCTTTCGGCTACACTCAAAGAGCCCCGCGGTCAATGTTCCTTGTGCGACAAACCAGGCGGTTTTTTTCCACCCCGAGACGGGCAAACTGGCGTTTCAGCATTGGCCGCTGAATTGACGCACAGAACGAATCCTGCGAGGCTTTCACTGCATGTGGCGCGCAGATTGCGCCAGGAATCAACGCAGAGAGGACCTGATGCCGCATCCCCCCACCTACAGACGGCGCATTCGCATAACCACCGCGCCGGGCAAGGCACGCGCCGATATTGAGGACGACCCCCATCGCTATGGAGTAGCGCTGGTTCATGACGGCAAAAAGGTGACCGCGATCCGAGGCGAGGGGCTGCGGACCCCGTGGACCTTATGTGTTGACGCGGCAAAGCTGGTCGATCGTTTGGTGGGGATGCCGCTTACGTCCGACGCGGCAGCGATTTACAAGTACACCGACGGCACACTCCAGTGCACCCACGCATTTGATGTGGCCGGGTTAGCCATCGCACATGCCTTTCGCGGTACGCCGCTGCGACAGTACGACATCGACGTTCCCTACCCGGTGCTGGAACCGAACGCGCGCAAGACGGTAACGCTGCTGCGCGACGGCAAGCTGGCGTTGCAATGGACCGTCGAGGGCGGAATCATTATCTCGCCCGAGCCTTTCGCCGGGCGCAACCTGGCCGATGTCGTGCGCTGGGCCAGAAAGGCGTTGACCGATCCTGACGACTACGAGGCGGTGGTGGTGGCGCGGCGCGCGACGCATATCTCGGGCGTAAAAACGCAGGACCTTGATCAACGCGTGTCGGCGGCCGATGGTGGACAATCGATGGGCCGCTGTTGGGTGTTCCAGCCCGAACGCGCCCCCGTGGCCTGGCGAATTCGCGGCAACACCCGCGACTTTACCCAAAGCGCGGAACAGATGCTCACCGATCTCGAAACGATCGCGCCCGACGGACTGGGTCCGATGCCGGCCCCGGAAGATTCGAACCAATAAGCCGCAATTGGGAGGCATTGGCATCGCGCCGCGTTTCGGACGGCGCCAGGAAATATAGGAGGTTTGGCCATGGCTCTGTTTCTCGACACGATTTATTTCAACCAGCAACCGGCCGCGAAGCTGAAAGAAGCTTTGGCCACGATTCACAAGAACCTGACCACCGGCACCGGACTACCCAAGGGTGTCACGCTGAAGGCGGGACCCTGGTATTCCAACGAGGAACCGAAGCTGATGGTGGTGCTGGATATGCAGGACCACAGCGTCAGCTACACGGCTTTTTCCCACGCCGTCGGCAGCGGGATGGTCAAGAAGCGCAAGCTCGAGCCGATCGTGGAGTGGAGTTCGGTGGAAGCGTTCATCAAGTCGTAGGTCGGCTGATCCGTCCGCGGTGCGTCCTTCTGATTTTTTTCCCCTTTCGATGTCCAGGAGGGAATGACGGTTCGGGCGCATTCGCATTCTTACGACGCGATCTATCGAAGCTACCTTTGGGGGGAAAGGCAATTATGGAAATTCCGGATCAAAACTCCAACGACCCGGTTAGTGTTGGCACGCATCGGTCAGGCGGACCGCAACGCCGTCCTGGCTATCGTTCAAGGGGCGTGTCATTGCTAACCAAATTAAGAAAAAGCCGGGGCAGCGCTCTTCACGCATCGCTCATAATCGGCCTCATCATTACAAGCACGCCGATCATCGACGGGTGCTCGCGCGGTCCGGAAGCTCCTTCCGCTCCCGCCGAGCAGGCCAGCGTGGCGCCTCCAGGGGCGCCGCAGGAGTCGGCGCCGCCGGCAGCGCAAGCTCCGCCAGCTCCGCCGCCGGCGAATCCCGCCGCGCCACCGCCAGGAGAGGCCGCGCCACCACCGGGAGCGGCCATGGCACCGCCGGGAGGGGCCGCGCCACCATCGGGAGAGGCCGCAGCCCCGGCGCCCGCGCTGGCTACGCCCGAACAGTTGCAGCAATTGGTATCGCCGATTGCCTTGTATCCCGACTCGCTGATCGGCCAGATCCTGGCCGCATCGACTTACCCGACGCAGGTCGTGGAAGCCGAACGCTTCGTCCAGCAAAACCACAATCTGACCGGCGACGCGCTGGCGGCCCAGGTCAACCCCCAGCCGTGGGACCCCAGCGTCAGGTCTTTGTGCCAGTTTCCCAGCGTGCTGGAGATGATGAGCAGCAATATATCCTGGACTACCCAGTTGGGCGGAGCCTACTACACCCAGCCTCAGGACGTGTTACACGCGGTCCAGGTGTTGCGCAGGCGGGCGATGCAAGCCGGAACCTTGAAATCCACTTCACAGCAAAGGGTTGTGATGCAGGAGGCCCCCGCGGGCGGAGAGCAGCCGGTGGGGCAGCAGCCGCAGGTGATCGTTATCCAGCCCGCGCAGCCCAATGTGGTCTATGTGCCTGCGTACAATCCCACGACAGTTTATGGTGCCCCGATGCCGCAGCCGCCGGGATACTCGGGCACCCAGATGCTGGTTGCGGGAGTAGCTGCGGGAGTAGTGGGGTTTGGCGCTGGAATGTTGGTGAGTTCCCTGATCAACAACGGCAATAATAATTGGGGAACCAACTGGTACGGCGGCCACGTGGTATACAACCGTAACGTATTCGTCTCCAATTCCAATTACTTCGTGGGGCGGCCTCCTGGCTATGGGCCTGGCTACCCGGGCTATCGGCCTGGATATCCCGGATATCCGGCAAATCGGCCCGGATATCCTGCCTACCCTGGGAATCGCCCTGGATACCCCGGCTATGCAAATCGCCCTGGATATCCCGCCAACCGCCCTGGTTATCCCGCGGGCTATCCTCCCCGCCCCGCGCCTTACACGGGCAATCGGGCTAACCTCGCCTCCACCAATCCGAACCGGAAGCCCATGCCCAAGCCCGGGACGTACCCCAACCGCAACCAGCCCAGACCCGGTAATAAGCCGATTGGGAATTATCCCGGCAACAAGGCGGGTCAGCCTGGCAAGCCCGGCGGCACGAACTTGGCCGCGACCAGGCCTTCCAAGCCGATGACGAAGCCGGTCAACAACATGCCGAAGCCGGCCAACAACATGATGAGGAATCCCGGAGGCGGGGGCGCAAATCGCCGTGGCCCCAATGGCTCCGTTGGTGGCGCTAAACCCGGCGGCTTCACTCGAGCATCCGGAAACCGCCCCGCAGGAAGCGGTGCCGCAACGAATCGCGGCGCAGGTGCTAAGGGCGCGGGCAACGCCGGCCGCCCTGTCCGGCGCAAGGGCAGTTAACGCAGATCCCCGCCGAGAGATTTGAGGCGAATCGCCCAGCCTGCGCCTCCGGACTACACCGCAGGCGCAGGCTGGGGTGAGAACAACCGGGCAGGGGCTAAAGTCTCAGCGGTTCCCTCACATTTTTGATTCCCCGTCACTCCCTGACCATACCTTGACCAGATGCGTGGTGCTCTCCGGATTGGCCGGTGAGGAGCCGCAATCGGCACCTTTGCGCGTCAGGGTTAGTGCGCCAGAAAATGGAGGCCTTCAATGGAGCCTCGTCATGTAAACATCGGGCGCGGGCTTTTCGTCTACAGGAGTAGAGGTTCGGGTGTTCAGCTGATATGAATCACACGGCCGAAAAAGCCCAAAAAGCGGTTTGGCGGCATTGCAAGCCACCGACCAGAATTCGGAAGGAGTTTTTTATGAAGATGCTTGCTTATGGACGATGGGCGGTGCTGGCGCTGCTATTGATCCTCGCTATTCCGATGCGTGCCGACGCCTGGGAGCACTGGAACCATCACTGGTATCACTATCATCACGTGGTCGTTCCGGCCTATCGGGTGGCTCCGGCATACGGCATCGCCCCGAGTTACGTGCCGGTTCCGTCGATAGTCCCCTCCTACGCTGCGGTCCCGTCGTATGGAGTGGTCCCGTCATACGGCGTTCCAGCTTATGCCCCGTATCCGTACCATTTGTCGAAGCATCAAATGGCTGCCTACAACCAACTTGGCAGGATGGAACGGTACGCGGCTACTCATCCTTACCCTTACCGTTAAGCCTGCCTGGCACACCTGCCACGGAGTCGATGACCCGACCTCCGGTCACGATTCCGTGGTGGGGTGCCCGGGCCGGCTTGCATGATGGCGCGGATTCAGTCCGCGCCATCATGAGCCTGGTTCAAAGACCCGCCGCGAGAAGCGCGAGTCTTCCGCTCGACAGTCAACCAAAGTTAGGCCGCTTCGTCCTACCCTTTACGAAAGATATCCGATGAAGTTTTGCCGCGCCGGAACGTCTTAATCGGTGGGTCGGCGGTCGGCATCGGATATCATCACAATGACCCGATGGCCGGCAGTGCCGGCATTCCCGAAGGAGATCGAGATTCATGCCGGAAGAAACGGGCCCTGGAGCTGAAAGGGACGACCACATCAGCCGGCGTCTTGCTCGGCTCGAACAAAGGATTGAGCGAGAAGAGCGCTGGTGGCGGGGCGGCTTGATCGCCGCGCTGGTGTTTATCGCTATCGCGATTCTTATCGCCGGCCATCACCATCGCCGCCCGCCGTTCCCGCCCTGGATGGCCTATGGGGGTCGCTTTGCTCCACCACCACCGCCGCCATGGGGTTGGGGCCCTCAGAGCGGGGGTGGCTCTTATGGATGGGGCCCAGGACAATGGGGCGGAGGCCCGGGACAATGGGGTGGAGGCCGTCCGCCGATGCCGGAGCCGCCCAAATAGTTAAGAATTCGCCCACGGGGCGTAAGCGAGCGGTCTTGTTGGCTTGTGCCCATCTGACCGCCCCATGACGGTCGCAGCTCGGATACCGCAGCTCGGATAAAATGAGAAGCGAACTTCCGCTTCTCAGAGGTTGTGCTCTTTGACGTAGTCCGCAGCCACCACGGTCTTGCCGTTGAAGAACATGATGTTACGATGCGTACACAGGTGGGCCACGGCTTTGGCCGCGAATTCCATCGAATGCGCCTGGCTGATATCCAGTCCGCCCAGGCGTCCGCTGTTCTTCTCGACCCTTTCGGTCAAAGTATAGCCCGGATCCAGGAGGATGGTCGGGATGCCGTGGACTCCGGTTTCCTTGGCCAGCCCCTGTGAGAAGCGATGCATCCCGCCTTTCACTGCGCCATAGGTGATCGCGGCGCCGCCCTTGCCCGGCAGCGCGGGCATTTCCATCGTCGCCAGCCCTGAGGTGATGTTGATGATCGTGCCATGCTTGCGCTCGATCATCTGTGGGAGCAGTTCACGGCATACCAGCACCGGCGCCAGCAGGTTAGCGTTTACGTAGTTGTGCCAGTTTTCCCAGCGAAACTGCAGGAACGGGGTGTAGTGCTGATCCTCGCTGAAGTAGGCGCCGTTGTTGACCACGATGTCCACATGGCCGCAGCGCTCCAGCGCCTCGCGGCACATGCGCCGGACGTCGTCCTCCACGGTGAGGTCGCATTTTAGCTGCACCGTCTTGACGCCAAACCCCTCGCATTCGGCGGCGGCCTCCTGCAGGCTGCCGGGATGATCGCCGGTGCCGGGTTTGACGGTTCGCGCGCTCAGGATAACGTCGGCCCCCTGGCGCGCCAATCCGACCGCGATTCTTCTGCCGATTCCGCGGCTCGATCCGGTGACCAGCGCTACTTGTCCTTTAAGACTCATGACGTGCGCCTCCCAAAAAAGGTCGATCAGCCGTCGCCGCAGCGTCGGACTTCCTGCCGATTCTGATCGCTTCGCCAGCAAAAAACTCCGGCCATCGTTTGTCAATGTCCGGATTCGATCTAAGATTGGCCGGGGTGTCGAAGATGTCCAATCCCTTGTCGAACGTATACGGCGCGCAGGTCGATCCTAATCTCAAATTCAAGTACGACTCTTCCGATCCCGCGGTCGGCGCCAATCCGGTCCCTTACTACCAGTCGCTTTGTTGGCTCCCGCGCCGATCGTCGTGGAGCGCCGCGGCATCCCGTGGGGTTTCGTTTCCCGCTACCGCGATTGCGTGGAGGTGCTGCGCGACCATCGGCGCTTTTCCAGCCTCAATCCCAACCTTCCGGGCACCGAGGACTTCGACGCCTTCCGCGGCGTGCCGGTGATGACTTTTGTCGATCCGCCGGTCCATACGCGGCTGCGGCGGGTTGCGGCGCCTTCCCTGGCGGTGCGCAGAATATTTGACATGGAGCCGCAGTTTCGCGCGATCTGCGGCCGCATCCTCGATAACTGGAAAGGCCGGAGCGAGGTTGACGTCGTCACCGCACTGGCAGTTGAGCTTCCGGTCAGAGTATTCGGCTACCTCCTCGACGTCCCCGACCAGGATGATGAATTGGTGCGCAGCATCGGTGCGCCTGGCCAGACGCTTTACACCGAAGACTACCTGGCTGCGCGGCACGCTTACATCACCGACCTCGTCGCGCGCCGCCGCGTTCAGAGCGGAGGGCGGGACCTGATCAGCCTGGCGATTGCCGCTCATGAAGCGGGCGAGAAAATCAACGAGTTGGAGTTGTTCGGAATGGTGATGGTGTTGGTAACCGGCGGCATCTCCACCACCGCCGATTCGATCAGCGGGGGGATCTACCAGATGCTCAGCCGGCCCGAACTGCTCGAACAGATGCGCCGGAATCCCTCGCTGGTTCCCGACCTGGTGGAGGAGAACCTGCGCTATGACGGCCCGGTACAGACCCTGTTCCGCGTAACGACCGAGGACGCCGAAGTTGGAGGAACGCAGATCAAGGCCCGCACGCCGGTTTACGCGGTGACCGGCGCCGCCAACCGCGACCCCGCGGTGTTTAAGGATCCCGATACGTTCGATATCACGCGCAATCCCAACGACCATCTTGGTCTGGGGGAAGGGGTGCACTTCTGTATCGGCGCCGCGCCCGCCCGCGTGCAGGGCAAGGTCGCGGTCCAGATGATACTGGAGCGCTTTCCGCGCTTAAGCATCGCGCCGGGATGGCGGCCGCAGTACACGGTTCAGGCTTTTGGCCGAGGACTCACCAGCCTGCCGCTGCGCATCGATTGATTGCAGGCGCGCCTGCGCAGTAGTGCTGGGTCATTAAGAGTCCGCAAGCCCGCGCGGTGTGTGCTTGCGTCGTGCGAAAGGAACCGGCACGGAGGCCGGCGCTACGCAAAGACCAGAGCTACGAACGGCCAAACCTACAATGGCACCGCTCAGGTTCGCATCATTGCCTGCTTCCGAATCTGCCGTAGCGCCGACCTCCGTGCCGGTTCTTTTTACAGCGGCGGTAGGAATACGTCTCCTGCCTTGATCGCTTCGTCGGTGTTGCGCGCGATCTTGAACCGGTAGGCGAGCCTGATGAGGCGCTCCGAGAATTTCCATCCGTCTTTCGTGCGGCGCAGCTTGTCGAAGTACGTTCCGCCCGCCTGGATGAGGTTATTGTTCTCCTCGCGGATCTCGTCCCAATAGACGCTGGCGGTGGCGGTGTCGCCGGCCAGTTCGATCAGTGGGTTCTTGTAGCGATGCCGGATCAGGCGATTGGTTTTGTTATGGATGGCCCTGCCCTGGTAAAACGCTTCGACCGCCTTGCGCCCCTCGTGACGCTCCTGGTTCCCACCCCCGGACTGGACGATCAGGTTGGACGGATCGTCGAACGTTGCCAGCACCGCCTCGAGGTTTACCGAATCAACGCCGCGTCCATAGCGATACATCAGATCCCTGATTGCCTCGCGGTCGGCGAGGTCGCGGATAAGTTTTGTTTCCTGTACTTCCATGTCACTCCCATTTACCTCCTAAAATAGTGGGACAGGCGTCCCTGCCTGTCGATGATGCGCGAGACTCCTTTCTCGCGCCACCTTCATAAACTCTCCAATTGAAACGGCCAGGTTATTCATTCGGTGGTGCGAGCAAAAGCTCGCGCATCATCGACAGACAGGGACGCCTGTCCCACTGATTAAAGCACCTCCAAAGCGGGCGAGATTGCAAAAGCGATCGGTGCTGGACTAAAAAGCCCACAGGTCCCCGAGGTTTCCAGGAAAGGGAGAAAGCCGATGTCAATGTACGTTCACGCCACGATCAAGATAAAGCCGGGCAAGCTGTTCGAGGCCTATGAACTGCTCGGCCGCGTCGTTCCCGAGATGGAAAAGGCCGGATGGAAACTGCTCGGCGCCTACCAAGGGCTGATCGGTCACACGAGCACGATTGTCGATATTTGGGAAGTGGCCGATGCCAACGCGGTGCCGGCTTTGATGGGCGCGCTGGCCGCGAACCCGAAAATGGCGGAGTTCGGACCCAAATTGCTGGAGCTGATGGCGGAGGAAGAGTTCCTCCAATTGATGGTGAAAGCGCCGTACTCGCCGTAACGTCGTATTGTATCGCCGTCAGTGGGCGGGCGTCCCTGCCCGCCATCGGCTTGAAACATACAACTCGGTGTGGCCGGTGAATGGCAGAGCGGCGGGCGGGGACGCCCGCCGCTGGAGTTTGTACATTTTGTGGGTGCTTCTCCGACCGCAAGAAAATTTGCCATTGCGACGCTGGAGGCTAAGGCTTCCCGCGAACGGTCGCCTGATACATGGCCACAAGGATGAAGGCAGCAAAAGAACGCCGGCACGGGGGCCGGCTGCTACATAAGAAGCGGATTCCGTTTCCCGTAGCAGCCAGCCTCCGTGCCGGCGTTCTTTTACCGGCGCTCCGCACCGCGGCGCTTGGTCGATGTGAATGACAAAAAACTGCATGCCAGGCTGGAAGGCCTATGCCTGGAGTTTTTACTTTTTATCTGCGAGCTCAGCCTTTTGATTGTCATCCCGAACGAAGCGGGGCGGAGTTGGGGCGGTGTGGGTGAGGGGAGCGTCGCGCAGCGATTTGCCTGGACGGCAGCGCAGACAGGAATCGCTTCGCGTCGATTCCTCCGGTTCCCTCGCTGCGCTCGGTCAGTCGGAATGACATTGGGTGGCCCAAATGTATAAACTTGAGCGCGGGCGGAGACGCCCGCCCCACTGGGTCGACCGGCCTCCGTGCCGTAGATGGAGTGCACCGGCGTTTGCTTGTGGGAGGCGCGCTCATCTCTAATACGCATAGAGGCAATCCAGCGTAGCGCAGGAAGTTAACATGTCGGGCGGTAACATTCCGTGCGGTATCGCGATACCGCAAACCTTTGCGGCCTCGCCCATCGACCTGCGGCTGATCCGCGAGTTCGTGCCCCGGGCAGAGGTGCTCGGATACGACAGCCTGTGGGTTCAGGAACAGATCGTCACCGGCTACGGTATCCTGGAGCCGGTCACGCTGCTGACCTACGCCGCGGCGCTTACTTCCAAAGTGCGGTTGGGCACTTCGGTCCTGCTGCCTGTTATACGCAACCCGCTGCAGTTGGCAAAAAGTCTCGCCACGCTGGATCAATTAAGTCAGGGGCGGCTGACGGTGGGTATTGGCATCGGCGGCCCGCATATCCCGGAAGCGGCGTTCGGCGTCAGTCCGGAACGCCGCGGCCGCCGTTTCGTAGAGACCATCGAGGTGATGAAAGCGCTATGGACGCAGCCGAAGGCTACGTTCAATGGCGAGTTCTGGCGCTTCGAGAAAATTCCGATGGAGCCCAAGCCGGTGCAGCAACCGCATCCTCGCTTATGGTTTGGTGCTCGCGAGCCCATCGCGCTCAAACGCGCGGTGCGTTATGGCGAGGGCTGGATGGGAGCGGGGTCGTCGTCCTCAGCCGATTTCGTCGGCCAGCATCAACTGTTGCGGCGTCTCCTGCAGGAAGCCGGGCGCGACCCCGCGACCTTTGCGGTTTCCAAGCGCGTGTATATTGCAGTGGACGATGATCGCGATCGCGCGGAGCGCCGCCTGCGGGAGTGGTTCGGGGCCCGCTACCGCAATGCCGACATGGCCTCGCGGGTGTCGATCTGGGGCAGCCGCGCGGAATGTATCGGCCAGTTGGTAGAACTGGTGCGAGCCGGCGCCAGACATCTGCTGCTCAACCCGGTCTTCGACGAACTGCAGCAGGCGGAGTTGCTGGCACGCGAGGTGTTACCGCATCTTTCCAATTAACTTCAGGGGCCGGATAGCTGTATGAGGCGCGATGCCAATCGCCCTTGACTTTGGAGCGCCGCGGGCTTAAGCGGGACGCAGGAGCGGCAGCAGGAGGATTTAGCCATGGTCCCACGCAGAGTCATTTCCGCCGATTCCCATATGACCGAGCCCGCCGACTTGTGGGTCGAACGCCTGGACCGCAAGTACCGCGACGTTGCGCCGCGGGTGGTCCTGAGCGAAGAGAAGCGGGGTCCGGTGTGGATGTTTGTTGGCCCGGGGATTCATCCCACGCCAGTGGCGGGACTGTTTTCCGCCGGCAAGCGGGGCGCCGAGTTGCGCGAGCATTTCAAGCACGGATATGACGCCGCCCGTCCAGGCGGATGGGACCCGGTGGAGCGGCTTAAGGATCAGGACATCGACGGCGTCGCCGCTGAAGTGCTTTATTCCTCGTTGGGCCTGAAGGTTTTCGGGGTTAACGACCCTGAGCTTCAGCTTGCCTGCCTGAAGGTCTACAACGATTGGCTGGCCGAGTTCTGCTCCCACGATCCCAAGCGCCTGCTCGGAGTCGGACTCTATTCGCTCGAGGCCCTGCCCGACGTGTCGGAGATCGAACGCTGCGCCGCCGCGGGTCTCAAGGGTATCCTGATTCTCGCCACCGACACGTTGGGAATTTCCTATAGCGACGCGCGCTTCGATCCGATGTGGCGCGCCTGTTCAGAATTGAACCTGCCGATCTCGCTGCACAAGCCCCTGGTCTCGGGCATGACGGTGACCCCGGCGATGCCGACCGCGGCCGACCTGCAGATCTATGTTGTCCACATCGTCGAGCAATGTATGACGCGGATGGTCTATGGCGGCGTGTTCGAACGTTTTCCCAAACTGAAGGTGGTCTCGGCGGAAAACGACGTGGGCTGGGTCGCCAACTGGGCGCATCGGCTGGACCACGTGCACGGGATGATTCCGGGACGCGGCGGTTTGAGCCTGACTCCCAGCCAATACGTACGGCGCAACGTCTGGGCGACCTTCCAGGACGATCCGCTGGGTCCCGGCACCTGGCAGTTTTTTGGCGCGGATAATTTCATGTGGGCGTCGGACTTCCCGCACACCGATTCCACCTTTCCCAACTCGCTCAAAGTGATCGAGGAGAACTTCGCCGGCGTGCCGGCCGACATCACGGACAAGATCATCTTCAGCAATGCCAACCGCCTCTACGATATGGGGCTCGCCTAGCCCAATGCGAAAATAATTTTTGCCGCTCGAGCAATCGTTGTTTTCATTGAGCACTCCTTAGCGACGGCTATTAAGTTCCGTCCGAATGGGCCTGCGTTTTACGTTTTATAGAGATGACCGGTTGGTGTTTTAATCTAAAACCAATCGAGCCTAACTAAAACTCGCCATTAGATAGCGGTCGCATCAGCTATATCCATCGAACCCCGCCGCCAACTACTTACGACGTAGTAAAACGTGTCCGGTCATAACTATTTGGTGGACAGTTCCACCGGATCTCGACAGTATGTTATCGGGGTATTTACGGAGTTGTATTCGCTGACCTCGACTTGAAGCACTCACAAAAGCGATAAGGGATAGGAGCAAATGAGGAAACATCTGCTAGAAACTGGGGCTAAACTCATGACTAATCTGGGTCGAGTTGGTGTGGCAGTGGTGATCCTGGCCCTGGCGGCGCTGGGAAGCGCCTGTTCTGGCAGTTCCAACCATCACGTGGTGATTGTCATGTGACTGCCACGTCAACACCGCAAGCTACCAGCACGCCAACACCGGCAATCACGTCCACTCCAACAACTGCCGTGACGACCACGACGACTCCGCTTGCGACGACGACGACAACGCCGGTTGGAACTACCACCATTACGCCCACGCCGGGCAAGACGACCACCGCGACCCCCACGTCAACCGGACCTACGTCGACTCCGACGGCGGTTGCCGCCGTGGGCCTATGGGTGGAGAACGCAATCGCCAATAACGTAACAGAGTTCAAGGGCACCACTCTCACCACCCCGGGAGTTTCGGTGCCAACAGCCGCCGTCACCAACAAGAGCGCTGATTTTGTGGATCCCGCCGGTGTCACCTTCGATAGCTCCAACAACCAGTGGGTCAGTGTTTGCGGAAGCACCGCCACCAACGGGACCATAACAAAGTTCGACTTCACGGCGGTCCAGAAGCTAGCGACCACCCCCGCGCCTGCCGCGAACGTGGTGCTATCGGACGACGGCAGCGGCAAACTTGTGAGTTGCCCCTGGACGATGACTTTCGACACCTCCAACGATCTGTGGGTGGCCAACTCCAACCAACTAGTCGGCGCTGGGCCAGGCTTTGTAACGGATTATGCGCCTGCTCAGCTCGCGACCAGCGGTCACCCAACACCGGACAAGACCTTGACCGACCCAACTCAGTTCGTCTCACCGACTGGTGTGGTTTTCGATTCGACGGGGGACCTCTTCGTTGCGGATTTCGGACCGGGGCAGTTCGGAACAGCCGTCAAAAGCGCGGTGTGGGTCTTCAAAGCAGCGACCATCGCTGCGCTTACGCCGGGGACCAACATCAAGGTGGCTGATGCCAAACTTTCCGATAGCACCACATTGACGCCGGTCAATGGCGCCTTGGATCCGAAAAGCGGGGATCTGTGGGTGGCAGACTGTGAGGCCAACGGTACCGGTGAGATCTATAAGTTCGCGGCAGCCGTTCTCACCACGGGCGCAACGAGCGCCACGACGGTCTTTCAATCCACTTCGATCAGCACACCGAACGGGACTGAAGACACAATCGACTGCCCGGGAGGAATCGCCTTCGATGCTTCGGGCAACCTTTGGTACACGAACTTTTCGAGTAACAAGGTAGACGGTGCCGTAGGCGAATTCACGGCGACCCAGCTTTCAACGGCCCCCGCCGGGAAGAGCACCCCGACGCCCAATATCTTCCTGGACGGGATGCCAGGCGGGGCCAATTTCGACGGACCGATTGGCCTTACCTTCGGTCCCCAAGTCTAGGTTTGGTCCTGAGCAGGCTGCGGGAAGGACTTCCGCAGCCTGCTCCCTCACTCCCTTGTCTCTCCCCAAGGAGATTGGCAGCCGCACGGCTGTCAATCTCCTTATTTTGACTATAGGCGGCGCCGTAGGGGCGGTTCGTGAACCGCCCGCTGATAGTCGAGAGAAGAAAATAAAATCATCGGGCAGGCTGGTTGGTGCGTTTAAGACGATTTCAAACAGGAAGTAAATGATTTATTCAACCCGCAGGTCTGGCCATCTGATCCCGAAAACCCCTATGGACGCCGAGGGTCCACGGGGCCCGGAACGGGCGGTTCGCGAACCGCCCCTACGCGGGCTTGCGTTGAGCTGCGCTTTGCAAAATCGCGGCAACCCTGTCCGCCTGAACCCGGGCGCATGAGGTTAAGGTGTTGATCGCCGTATACGTTGCAATTCGCTGGAGCCCATCCAAAGTTGTTTCGGTTCCAGACGGATTGTAACCATTTGGCATTATGATCGTATTCCTTTCCAAATTGCTTGCGCCGGCGCTTTCCCCAATCGTGATCATTTGCGGATTGCTGGCAATCGCGATTGTGGCGGGCCGCCGCAGGCCGCGGGTCGCGCGCTGCGCCGCGATCGCCGCTGCGTTGGTTTTGCTTCTTTCCAGCAACCGGTGGATCGCCATGCTCGTAACCGGGTACCTGGAGTTGCGCAATGTCCCCAACGGTCCGCTGCCGGGTGCCCAGGCAATCGTGGTGCTGTCGTCGGGCGTGGAACCGGCAATCCCTCCCCAGCCCGCGATTTTGCTGGACGGCGCCACCGCAAATCGCCTGCTATACGCGGCCCAGCTTTACCACGAGGGCAAAGCGCCGGTGGTAATTGTAAGCGGCGGACGCACGCCGTGGTTGAAGAACATTGCGCCGATGTCCGAGAGCATGGCCGAGGTGATGGAGCTATTGGGAGTGCCGAAATCCGCCATCATCCAGGAGCCCGATTCCGCCAACACCTACGAGAACGCGGTGGACGTAAAGGCAATCCTTCAAGCGCGCCACATCGGCCGGATTCTCCTGGTCACCTCCGCGATGCATATGCCGCGGGCGCTGGCCCTGTTCAAACACCAAGGCGTCGACGCGATCGCGGCGCCGTGCGAATTTCTCTCCGTCAGCCCGGGCGCAGGCGGTTGGCGAGGGGTGATAATCGGCCTGATACCTGATTCGGACAGCCTGCACCTCACCTCCTCGGCTTTGAGGGAACTTCTGGGGTTCGCGGTTTATCGCGCCGCCGGCCGGCTCTAAAACAGTATCCTTTCCCTTCCTGACGGCGACGGATGGCGGGGCTTGTTCCTCCATGCGCAGCCCGCAATCATGCAATCTGCCGCGGCGCGCGGTATCGCTACAGTGGGCTCTGGCTTGAGCAACCGCCGGCAAAGACTCTGCGGATGCGAGAGTGCGCGGGCTGGCACTGAGAAGCGAAACCTGGATCGCCACATTTTGGTACAGGCAGGGAAGATGGAAGAACGAATAACGCGATCGGAAGAGCGCGGATGGGTGGCGAAAGGGGCTCACTTGCTCGCCGCGCTCTGGATACAGATTGGATTGGCGCTGATCCTGTTCTGGCTGGTCAGCATGACGGCCGGCGCTGTGGTCAAGAGGATCAGGCACGCCCGTGATGTGATTCCCGCGCCGCAGGAGGCTTACCCGGCCGCGCCGTGGGCCGCGCAATACTTCCAGAGCCTCAACCGCGTGCACATGAGATGGTATCCGTACGCGTACTGGAAGGCGACTCCGATGAGTAGTCAGTATCTCAACATCGACGCCGACGGCAACCGCGTGACATGGCGCAAGGCTCATCCAGCCGGCGCCACGCAGCGCCCGGTGCTGCGCCTGTTCATGTTGGGCGGCTCGACCCTGTGGGGCACCGGCGTCAGAGATAACCATACGCTTGCCTCCCTGCTCGCACAGCGATTTTCCGCCACTCCGGGCTACGACGTGGAGGTGACCAACCTTGGACAGGTCGGCTACGTCAGCACCCAGGAACTGCTGTTGCTCTACCAATTGCTGCGGCGCGGGCAGCGTCCTGACCTGGTGCTTTTCTACGACGGCGTCAATGAGGCATTCACGGGATATCAGAACGGGATGGGCGGGCTGACTCAAAGCGAATTTTTCCGCGCCCAGGAGTTCAGTATCCTGGGCTCCTCATGGGGTCGCAAAACGCTCTATCGCACCGCTTTGCGCAGCGCCCTGATGAGCACCGGCCTGGCTGACCTCATCAAACTGCTGGCCGGCAAGGACAACCCCAACATGCTGCCGCATGAGGTGAAGCCGCTGCCGGGGCTCAGTTACCTGGCGCCGCCGCAGGACTTCGAGGGCACCGACGCGGTCGAACGCGACGTCGCGGACATCTACCTGTTTAACGTCCAGATGGTGCGGATGTTGGCAGAGCGGTTCAAGATCCGTTCGCTGTTCTACTGGCAGCCGACGGTCTTTTCCAAAAATCAGCTGGCGCCGTTTGAACGCAAATTGCTGCCCGGCGATCCGATGCGGGCGGAGTTTTTCAGGGGCACTTACAAACAGGTTGCCGCGCAAGCCACCGCCAACGGAATCATCGATATCAGCGGCATACTCGACAACCGTCACCAACTCGACTTCATCGATCCCTACCATCTGAACGAATCCGCCAATGAAATCGTCGTCAATCGGATGGCGGCGGACGCCGCGCCGATTCTCGACCAGATAGCGCGGGAGAAGAGCGCGGCGGCGCGTACCAGGCCCGACGCTGCCGCTCCGCCGCGCGCGGCTGCGGGGCGGCATCTCCTCAGGCGCGCGCGGGGATAACCGGCAGCGTCAGGTGCGACGCGCATCCCGTGCGATGCATCACGGTCTGCAGGGCGGGGCGGGTCTCGGCGTCGGCGAACAGATCGTGCCCGGTGTTGGGATTGCGATCGAAGCGAGGGAAATTGCTGGAGCTGATCTCCAGCCTGATGCGATGGCCCGCCGCAAAGACGTTGCACGTCGCGCCCAGATCGATCGTGTACTCTTCCACCTCTCCGGGTTTGAGCAGGCCCGGGTCCGAGGGCGATTGGCGGTAGCGCGCCCGGATGATGCCGTCAGTCAGATTGCGCGCCTGGCCGCCGGGCTCGACGTCCACCAGCTTGGCGGTGAAGTCAGTATCGGGCGCGGAGGATGACGCGTACAGGGTGAGCCGGATTGGCCCGGTCACTTCGAGGTCCTCGCTTAGCGGCTCGGTCGAATACACCAGCACGTCGGCGCGATTTTCGATCGCCCTCTGATCAAATGCGCCTCCGGGCACTACCGCCGGATAGCAACAAAGTCCGCCGCCGCACGTGGGCGCCGGATCCAGCGGATTGTACACGTAGGAATCCTCCCGCTCATCGCCCGGCGGCTGCGGGGAGAGCGCGCCGTCACCGGCGGCGCTGTTGGCGCGTCCGCGGCTGTGCAGGTAAAAACGCAGCCAGTCGGTGCGCGCAAGCGGCCATTCATTCTCATCGCGCCAGCGGTTGGGGCCCATCACGAACAGCCGCACCCTGGCGCTGTCGGCGTGGCGAATTTCCTTGAGCCAGAGGTCGAAGAAATTCAGTATAATCCGGTCCTGATCGATCGACAGCGGGGTGGACCGATAGCCGAAGTCCGCGTCGCCTGCCATGTTGGCGCGCGGCAGTCCATGCGCCCAGGGGCCCACCAGCAATCGCTGCCCGTCGCGCGCCTGCGCGGTCGCGCCGCGGGACTGCATCCCGGTAAAGTTGCGCAACGTGCCGCCCAAAAAAATGTCGTACCATCCGCCGAGGTTGAATGCGGGCACGGTGATGCGGTTGTGATGGGCCTCGATATCGATGCCGCGCCAGTAGCTGTCGTATGCAGGGTGGTCGAGCCAGTCGAAAAAAAACGGCGCGCCAATGCGGAACATCGGCAGTTCCTTAAGCGCGATTATCTCCAGCCATTGGCGCATCTCGTCGATACCGCCGACCACCCGGCCCAACTCGCTCGACGCCTCGGGGTTGTGCGCGCGCGCCTTCATCAGCCGGTCGGTCGCCAGCGCCGTCATCGTCCAGCTCAGATTGAATCCCAGGGAAAAAGCGCCACCCTGATACGTCCATCCATCGTGATAGTTGGAAGCGGTCAACGCCGGCGCCATCGCCTTAAGACTCGGTGGCGCCTGGCCGGCGGCCAGCCATTGAGTCACGCCCATATACGACGAACCCCAGGTCCCGACCTTGCCGTCGGCCCAGGGCTGTCGCGCGGCCCATTCAACCGTGTCGTAGCCGTCGTCCAGTTCGCTCATAAAGCAGGTCCAGGTGCCCTCGGAGCGGTAGCGACCGCGGCAGTCCTGGATCAGCACGTTGTAGTCATTGAGCGCCGCCCGCACCGGGTCCATCGCCTGGCGCAGCATCGGGCCTGACTTGCCGTATGGCGTGCGGTTGAGCAGCACGGGCAGGCGCTGCGGGCCGTCGGGCCGGTAGAGGTCGGCCTTGAGCACGGTGCCGTCGCGCATCGGAATTGGAAGGTCCTTCTCGATTACGATCTTTTTGGCCATCGCGGAACTCCACAAGGTTGCAGCCCCTTGTAGCGCGCAGCTTGGCGGATCGGCAAGGCGCGCCCGAAATTCGGCCGCGAACCGCGCGCCAGCCATCGAGGGCAGTATGGGTGGCAGGCCCGAGCGGTTGCTCGACTAGCCAGGAGCGGCGCGGTTGCGCAGATAAAGGTTCGCGTCCAGTGCTGGCCGCCGGTTTTCGAACAAATCTCAGGCCTTCGGTAGCTGAAAACAGAAAAGCGGATTTTCCGCCAGCGATCTTTTTGATTCAAACATTAAAATACTTGCAACTCGTGCGAATTCCGAATCTAATCTAGACGAATTTGAGAGTTGTTGAGGGGTCTAGTTTAGCGGGCCTGACCAAAAGAAAGTTGTGGTTCGGAGGGTTCTATGAAGGACGGGATATCCGGGATGAAAAATTCGAGGTTTGGTTGGCTGGTCATGTGCGTGTTGATGATTGGCCTGGTGGGTATGGCGGGTTGCGACAGCGACGACAACAACAAGGAGTTATTGTCATCCGTCACACAACAAGGCCAACAGTGGCTCCGACGAAGGCCCCGACGGCGACTGCGACGCCAGTCGGCTCCGTGACGCCGACCGCCACGGCTACGGCGGCGCCCAACGCCTGCCTGCCGTCCAGTTCGATAGGGATTTTGGTTCAGGGGACCAACGCGACAGCGTATGCTCCAAAGGGAGCTTGGGAAGCATGCATCTCCTCGAATCCGACGGGCATCAATGTAGTGCCGATCGAAACCAGCGCCGGAATCGGCAAGGGTGGGCCGCCAACTACGATTACGACCCCGAACATCGTGAATTCTTGCTCTTCGAATTCGAGTACCGGCCAGACCGTGTGCGTCGCCAACAACACTGACGTTTACCTGATCACTGGTTCCACGCTGAACAGCAAGCTAACCAGCGGCGCGACCGCCTCGCAAAGTTTCTCCGGCGGCACCTGCGAAAACTGTGGGGTAGTGGTCGATTCCTCGACTGACAAGGCGCTAATCACGGTGGGCTTGACAACCGGCGGTCCGGGCGGCTTTCAGTTCCTCGATCTTGGCGCTACTCCGACCTTCGAGACCCCGATCCCGGCCGGAGGAGACACGTCTGAAAATGTTTCGATCGATCCTGTACGCCATCTCGTGCTGTCACCCAATGAGGCGTCGAACTACCAAATCCTGAACGTCAGCACCTCCACCCCTGCGTTGTTCAACAACCATGTTACTAGTGGAGGCGAGTTCGACTCGGCTGCCGAAGACTGCAAAACGGGCATAGCACTGGCGACGGTCGAGTTCACGGGTGAGCTCTTTATCGCCGACCTGACCCAGGCGACGTTTACCCCGGGTTCTCCTGCTGGCACCTGGACCGCACCCAGCGCTTCGCCTAACCTCTTCCCTGACCTTGTTTCGACCGCCGGCACTGACGGAGTCGCAGTAGCGCCCGGCACGCATTTTGGCATCGTGACCAGCGAGTTCGGCGGCAACCTCGAGGGCGTCGTGCAGCTTCCTTCGACTTCCGGGACTGGAACGCCGGCGG
>DASZGF010000035.1:0-9453 GCA_035939115.1 Binataceae bacterium (SeqCode) | reverse complement strand
GTCCCCATGCCAAACCCCCGCATGAAGCAGAGGCGAGTTGTCCACAAGTCCACAGCCGGGATTCTTACCACCATCCCAGAGGCTGTGGACCTTGTGGGCAACTCGCCCCCCGGCTTGACAAACAACACAGTCGCTCTCCCTCACCCTCTCCTAAGATAAGGAGAGGGGACAGAATTGCTGCGCTTTTTCCATACTCGATCAAAGCCACATATATCTTCGTTGCAAGCTAAATGTAAAAACTCCAGTCACAGGCTGGAAGCCTGTGCCACGCAGCCAGGTTCCGGCCCACGACCTACTGGCGCGGCTTGCGCGCTGCTGCCAGCGCGGCTTCCGCCTGCGCCGACAACTCCAGCGGCTTTTCACAATCGATATTGACTGCGCTCAGATTGAGCCGCGCGTCCTTGCGCCAGTTGGCGTGCGCAGTTTCGAGTTCCTTGCGGGTGGGGCCATGATGGAGCCCCTGCGGATTGTGAAACATTATCCCCGGGGTGGGCCCGCCCGGCTCGCCGGTGAAAGAAAAGTTCCCCGCATGGACGAAGAAAATTTCATCGTAATCGATGTTGCGATGGTACCACGGTACGCGCTCCGCCTTGGGGTCGCCTTCAAGGGGGCGCGGCAGAAACGTGCAGACCGCGAAGCCCGCTGCCTGGAAGTTGCAATGCGCACTGGGCGGCAGATGAACGCCCTCGCTCATCAGCGGCCGGATATCGCGGATGTTAAGCTTAAGCGCCGTCAGGTTGCCTTTCCATCCGACCACGTCGAACGGACAGAAAGCGTAGAAGACCGAGCTTAGCTGGCCGCGGCGCTTGATGCGCAGCTCCCATTCGCGGCCGTCATCAGGCACCGCTTGCGGTTCCGGGGTCTCGATTACGCCGTAGTCAAACGGCGCGTAATGACCGACGTTGCCGCGGTCGGGGAAACCGATCTCGCCGCGGGCCTGGATGATGAGGCTTAAGTTGTCGCGGCCATCCGGGATGATCTGGTAGGTCGTTCCCTTGGGGAGGAGCAGGTAGTCGCCTTCCTCGTAGCGCAGCGGGCCGTAATCGGTGCGGATGAGGCCGGCGCCTTTATGGATGAAATGCAGTTCGTCGCCGTCGCCGTTGCGCCAGCAAAACGGCATCGGCTGGGCGCGCCGCGATACCGAGATGATCACGTCCTCGTTGTGAAACACTGGCATCGGCAGGCCGCGCGCGTCGTTTAAGTCGTCGGGCTCTAGCTGATGGGTCCGCACGTTGCGCGGCTTGATCGGCCCCTCGATGCGAATCCATTCGGTGGGGGGATGGAGATGGTAGAGTTGGCTGACGTTACCTGCGAAGCCGTGGCGGCCGTGCTCTTCTTCGAACAAGCCCTCGGGAATCGCTACATGCGCCTGCTTAGCCACGCGGCCTTTCTTGTAGTGAACCATGGTCATACTCCTACGTGGATCGTTGTAGCGCTTGGGGTGAGAAAAGAGAAACGAGAAGAGAGAAATGAGAGCAGAGAGCGGAAGCCTTTTCTCCCTCTCTTTTGTCATTTCTATTTTCTCTTTTCTCCGCTCGACTGACAGCGCCGTCCGTGGCAGTTTCTCATTTGGAGTAACGTTCAAAGGAGAGAGAAATGCAGGCGCCTGAAGGAGAGTTTCGCTTCACCCGGCTCGAAAACGTCGCGTATGGACCCGGCAAGCTGATGGCGATCGCGTGGGAATTGGATCGGCGCGGGCTTAAACGCGCGCTGGTCATCACTGGAAAGACGCTTGGCGCATCGCCGCTGATAGAACGGGTCAAGGACGCTGTTGGGGACCGGCTGGCTGGCGTCTGTAGCGGCATCCAGCAACACGTCCCGTCCAAAACCGTGGCCGCCGCGGTGGAGGAGGCCAAACGGGTGCGGGCCGATTGTCTGATCAGCTTCGGTGGCGGGAGCCCGATCGATGCCGCCAAGCTGGTCGCGATGGCGATTATGACCGGGGACGCCGCTCCGCGGGCGATCAATTTCCGCCACGCCGAAACCATAGTGGTGGGGCCGCAACTGCCCAATTTCGCCATCCCGACCACGCTTTCCGCCGGCGAGTTCACCGGCGGCGCGGGAATGACGGATGAAACGACGCGGCAAAAGGGCGGACGGTTTGACGACCGCCTGCAGCCGCTGGCCGTGATCCTCGACCCCGCCCTGACTCTGCCAACCCCCGATTGGCTGTGGGCGTCCACCGGCGTCAAGGCGCTCGATCACGCCGTTGAAGGAGCCTACTCGGCGCGCCGGCAGTTGATTTGCGACACTCTTTCCGCGCGGGCGATCAAAGTGCTGCGCAAGCATCTGCTGCCGTCCTTCAAGGGTCTGGGCCATGAGCAGGTGGCCCATCGCGGGATGTGCCAGCTGGGCGCATGGATGTCGATCTTTGGCATGCTGAATACCCGACTGGGCATTTCGCACGCGCTGGGCCATCAGATTGGCGCGCGCTGGGACGTCCCGCACGGTGTGACCTCATGCATCACGGTGCCGCACGTGATGCGCTTCATGGCACAGGCGGCGCCGCAGCGCTTCGAGGCGATTGCCGAGGGATTCGAGGTCCCGTTCGATGCGGCCGATCCGCGTCCGGCGGCGATCCAATGCGCCGAGCGCGCCGCAGAGTTTATCCGCGAGCTTGGCGTTCCCACGCGTCTGGGCGAGGCCGGCGTGCCTCGCTCCGAACTCGCCCAGATTATCGAGCCGGTGCTCGCCGAGATTAACGGCGCTCGCACGCTGGAGCAGCCGGTGACGGCTCAGCAAATGACCGCGTTGCTGGAAGCGGCTTACTGAAGCGCCAATCAACCCTCACCCCAACCCTCTCGCTGGTCAGTTCCCTGGTCAGGGAGGGTCAGGGAGAGGGCATTAAAAAATACTATACGAATGAGATTAAAGTGCGTGAGGTTTAATTTAAAACCCAAATGCGTGAAGTGAACCAGCCATTTTCTGTTCCCTCCCGCTGAGCAAGGAATGTTGCATGCGCCTGTGGCCCACTCCGCGGGTATGAAAATCCGCGCCCTACTTTCTGTCGCCCTCTCCCTGACCAGGGCCTGACCAGGGACAGGGTAGGGTGAAGGTTCATGCGGCGTCAGAGGATTGTCCAGCCGCCGTCGACGATGAAGGGGGCGCCGGTGGCGAAGGAGCCTTCGTCGCTGGCCAGGAACAGGGCCATCCGTGCGATTTCCTCTGGCCGGCCCATTCGCTCCAGCACCGAGATGCGGTTTATCGCCTGCGGCCGGGGCTCGGCGCCCTTTCTGATCCGCACCGCCATCGGCGTTTCGATAGCACCCGGGCAGATGCAATTGACGCGGATGTTGTAGCGGCCGTTTTCCACCGCCGCCACGCGGGTCATCGCGATCACTCCGGCCTTGGCCGCCGCATATCCGGCGCCGCCGCGGATACCTATCAATCCGGCGATCGAGGCCTGGTTGATGATCGAGCCGCCGCCGGCCTTGATCATGTGTGGGATGGCGTACTTCATACCCAGGAAAACGCCGCGCAAGTTGATTGCGATGACCTGGTCGAAAGCCGCTTCAGGCATCTTGCTGAGATAGGCGGACTCGCCTTCGATGCCGGCGTTGTTGTAGAGCACGGTAGGCGGGCCGAGCCGCTCCACGGTCGCCGCCACCATCCGCTGCACGTCCTCAGTGCTGGAAACGTCGGCGCGCAAGCCGATCGCCTGACCGCCATTGGCTTTGATTTCGGCCACGGTTTCGTCGACGCCTTTTTCGGATATGTCGGCCACGGCCACCTTGGCGCCTTCGCTGGCGAAGAGCACTGCCGTGGTGCGGCCCATCCCCGACCCGGCGCCGGTTATCAATGCGATCTTGTTGGCGAGTCTCATCATTACAACCTCCTTGGATCGATCAGCGGGCCGCCACGATAACGCTGTGCGCCGTCGTTGGGCAAACCGGGCGCGCGCTGCGCCGATCGTTGCGTTTCGCCGCGCTTGTCCTACAGTGAAAGAATTGGCAGTTAAGCCGGCGCGACGCGAAAGGAGGCATCGATCATGGCTTTGGCAGGACAAGTCGAAGACCCGCAGCGGATCGTTACAGAAGAGGTTAAGTTCGCCAGCGACGGAACCAACATCGAGGCTTTTTTGGCTCGCCCGCGCCAGGCCGGAAGCTATCCGGGCGTAATCGTGATCCACGAGGCGTTCGGCGTGGACGATCATATCAAGGATGTGGTGGGACGGTTTGCCAACGCCGGCTTCATCGCACTGGCGCCCAACTTGTACCAGCGGGTAGGAGCGCCGACGCCGGGCGACATGAGCACGGTAATGCAGAAGATGTTCGGCTTGCAGGACCCGCAAATCGTGCGCGACCTGGAAGCCGCCGCCGCCCATATCCGCGGCCTGCAAGGCGCCAACGGCAAGGTCGGATGCGTGGGTTTTTGCATGGGTGGACGCACCACGCTGCTGTTCGCGTGCAGCAGCAACAAGGTGGACGCCGCGGTGGATTGTTGGGGCGGCTTCATCATGTCGGCCACGCCCGACGCCGCCAGCACGCCGTCGCGTCCGACTCCGGTGATCGATCTGGTTGGTGGGCTTAAATGCCCGCTCTACGTCGTGATCGGCGCCGAGGACGCCAATCCGTCGCCGGCCCACGGCGCGGACTTGCGGGCGCGATTGGATAAGGCGGGAAAGAGCGCGCATACGACGGTCGAGGTTTTTGAAAACGCCGGACATGCGTTTCTCAACGATAAGCGCCCCAACTATCGCGAGAAGGCGGCGTTCGAGTTGTGGCCCAAGGTGGTGGCGTTCTTCAAGCGGCACCTGGGCTAGGATGTCGCAGAGCCAAGCGGCAGCATATCTGTGAAACGAAGTGCGGCGGCGTCGATGACGCCGCTCGCTCCCGCCGTCATGCTTGCGGCAATAAATGCCGGCTGGCTTTTCCGGTCAATTCTGGCGGAAAAAGCAGCCTGTTATTACCCTCGCCAATCCAATATCGGCTAGCTTGCGCATAGCTGTCCTTTTGAGCTAGGGTTTGTGTCCTAATATTTTCCAGCCTGAAGGGGGGAATCAGGCCATGAAAACGCGATCCGGTATTTTGTGCCGATGCGTCATTCCGATGTGCCGCCGCGAGCTTCTCTCGCCGGCGCGCAGGGGCTTACCAATCAGCGGACCAAGCGCCGCCTGATGGCTCCAGACCGTGGCTGGCACGGACGGCAAGAGCACTAAATTCAATAGCTCTTGGCGCGCCGGGCGCCGCCCGCATCTCACTTAGTCAAAAGCGAGGTCTGAGAATGCCTCAAGAAGAAAGGGATTCATCGCCAAAAGTCGCCGAAGAGCGCCGGCCGGAGACTAAAAAATCCTATCAGAAACCGTCCTTTCGGCACGAGAAAATCTTCGAAACCATGGCTTTGCAATGCGGCAAAATGCAGAGCACCGAAGGGTCATGCCACTACAACAGAAAGAGCTCTTAAGCGACGGCGAGCCGACCAGGGACCTGGAGATTTACGACCGGCTCGGATGCGAACTGGTCGCCGACGTGTTGCGGGCGGGGGGCGAGGCGCGCGTCCGCGTGATGGGGACCAGCATGCTCCCGGCCTTGTGGCCGGGGGATATTCTTGTCATCCATGCTCTCTCTTCGCTTCAAACTATTTCGATCCTGCACAGCAAGTCGGCCTTATTTCCTTAATCTGTTCCGAGACCGCGAAGTCCTTTTTGCTCAGCCGCCACGGGCTATGGGGTGTAGAGATCCGTCGTGCTTTGAATGCCCGCGCTGACGCTGGCTCCGCCGGCGATAAGCACATCGCCATTGCGCAATAGCGCCGCCGCGGCAAGTCCGCGTTGATCATTCATCGACGGACCCGCGGTGAAGCTGTTGCCGGCTGGATCGTAAACTTCAGTGCTGCTCAGAATAGAGTCGCCGGCATTGTTGGCATAACCGCCGGCGACGAGCACCTTGCCGTTGGGTAATAGAACTTGCGCCTGAAACTTGCGATGGCCGGTCATGGATGGCCCCGCTGAAAAGGCGTTAGTCGCCGGGTCGTAAAGCTCCGTGGTATTGAGTACTCCCGAATTGTCGGTGCCGCCCGCGACTAACACCTGGCCATTGGGCAGCAGCGTCGCCCGAGCGGCTCCGCGGATATCGGCCGTCGGCGGACCGGCGGTGAACTGTTTGAGGGACGGGTCGTAAATCTCGGTGCTGTTCAGCGGATTGCTCTGGACGACATTGGCAAACCCACCGGCGATCAGCACCTTACCGTTGGGCAGGAGCGCTGCCGCACAATCGTAGCGCGCCACGTTCAATGGCGGACCGGCCGTGAAGGAGTTTTTCACCGGATCATAAAGATCCGAACTGTTGAGAGTCCCGGCACTGTTGCGGCCACCCGCAATAAGAACCATACCGTTGGGTAGTAGGACCGCGGTCGCGCCTTCACGTGCGGCGCTCATCGTCGGACCAGCAGTGATTGTATTCGTCGTTGGGTCGTAAAGATCTGTGCTGGCTGTCCACGTACTACTGTCGATCGCGCCTCCGGCGATCAGAGCCAGGCCGTTGGGCAGCAGCGTCGCCGTCTCGTTGGCGCGCGCGACAGTCATCGCCGGCGTCGCTGCGGAGAATTTGTTCGATGCGGGATCGTAAACCTCAATGCTGGTCAGGAAGGCGCCGCTGACGCCGCCACCGCCGGCAATCAAGAACTTGCCGTTGGATAGCAGCGCCGACGCGCCATCGTAGCGGGCGGAGTTCATCCTGACGGTCTGACTGACAGGAGCAAAGCTGTTGACCGGAGCCGGCGCGGCGCTCCCAACTGCCTGGTTGATGGTCGCCAGCGGCGCAATCGGATATGCGGTCGTCCCGTCCAGCGCCAGGTTGGCCAACCCGTTCGTGGTCAGGATATTGCCGGTGCCGCCGAAGCTAAACGCCTGCGTCACCTGCTGGAACTGCGCCAACCCCGAAAGTGCATCCTGAAAATCCGTCGTTCCCGCAATCGCCGGCAGATTGCTCCCGCAGTAGGGTACAGGCGTCCCGGACGTCATCCCATCGAATACGCCGTCACTGATGTCCGCCGCGAGCGCCGTCACCAGGGCGCCAGGTGAACCTGGACACAGATACTGGCCCTCGTTGACGATCGCTCCAAGTATCAAGCCCAGATTGGCCTGATCGTTCGCGGTCGTATCGTAACTCGGAATCAATGTGCCGGGGTCGCTGGTCAGGCCGTAAATCCGCTCTAACTGAGTTGTCGCGGCGGCCAGCGCGGCGCTGAATGTTCCGCCTTTGGCGAGTATCCCCACCGTGCGCGTATCGACGAATGTCGATACAGGATTGAGTGAAATCCCGGAAGTATCCGTATTGGCGCTGGCGAGCAGGACCGAAACCGCGCCCGGTGCGCCGATCGACGCTCCGTCCATTTCGCTGGTGTACGAGCCGCCGCTGCCGGTAATCCTTACTGGCCCCGATTGCTTCGCGATCGTGAAGCTAAAGCTGCCGTTAGTGCCGGTCGTGAAACTTCCAAGGATCGCGCCATTGGCGCCGTCGGAGCTATTGACCGCGAATGCCGTCACTGTGCTCCCCATCATCGCACCCTGAATCGCCCTACCTGAAAGCAACGCGCCTGCTGAAGGAGTCGTGGTCGGCGTAGGGCCGGCCGGCGTGCGGGACGATATGGGACTCGTCGACGGGGTGATAGATGGCAGGCCGGTGACAGATGGCTGCGGAGTTGACGTCGGCTGCGGAGTGACAGAGGGCTGGGCTGTTGGAGACGAAGTAATGATAACCCTGTCCCCGCCACCAGAACCCCCGCCCGAACAGCCGGTTGCCACGACAGCTAATGCCGCCAAGGTGAAAACCGTCAGCGTCCGTATGATCAAAGCGCGAGCTTCAAAATGGCCCAAGGCACACCTCTACATTTGCAGTATCCATCTACCGCAACTCCAATTGTGAAAATGATACCAAACAGAAGGGGTCTACTCCGGATTATTTTTTCCCGCCCGAAAATTTCCTCTTGAGCCGTCCGTGGGGGAATGCGCCGCATGCGGATCAACGGCGAGTGGCTGCACTGGTTTTCAAGCCCGATTCAGTGATTAAATCCGGCCAATCGCGCCGCGATTCAACCTGCGAGCGGCGCGACGGAGGTCAATGCCCGAATCAATCGAGGATCGTTTTCAGACCCTGCACGAGATCGTCAGGGCGGCTCGCAGCAAACTTGACCGCAACGTGTGGGATTACCTGGTCGGCGGCTCGGAGACCGAGACCACCATCGCACGCAACCGCCATGCACTCGACTCGATCGCCTTTCGGCCCCGCGTGCTGCGCGACGTCTCAAATATCGACAGCAGCGCCATCCTGTTGGGCAAACCGCTGCGCATGCCGGTCCTGATGGCCCCGGTGGGCGCGCTGCAGCTTTTCGAGCCTGGCGGCGCCGGGTCGGTCGGAGAGGCGGCGCGCATTTTCGGCAATGGCATGCTGGTCAGTTCGGGGACGCTGCCGGCGCTGGAAATCACCGCGCAGAAGGCCGGCGAGGCCTTGAAAATTTTTCAGCTCTACACGCGCGGCGATGAAGCTTATATCGATGAGCATTTCGGCCGCGCGATCGATTCCGGCTACAACGCGCTTTGTCTCACCGTCGACACGCCCTATCTGAGCCGGCGCGAACGCGACATCGCCAAGCGTTTCGGCCTGGTGCGGCGCGGCGGTCCCGGTTACGGCTTTCAGGCGCAGATGAGCTGGCGCGACGTCGAGCGCTGGCGGGCGAAATTCCCCCTGCCCTTCATCCTCAAAGGCATCGCCACGGTCGATGACGCGATGATCGCGCTCGAGCACGGTATCGAATGCATCTATGTTTCCAACCACGGCGGCCGTCAGCTCGACCATGGTCTGGGTTCGATGGAGGTCCTGCCGGAGATTGTCGCCGCGGTAAACCGGCGCGCACGCATCATCGTCGATGGCAGCATCAGCCGCGGGACCGACGTGGTCAAGGCGATTGCGCTGGGCGCCGACGCGGTCGTGGTCGGCCGCCTGTACGTGTACGGCCTGGCGGCAGAAGGCAGCGCAGGCATTGTCCGCGTGATGGAAATCCTGGAGGAGGAGATCCGAATTTGCCTCGGCCTGCTCGGCGCCACCAGCTTCGCCGAACTGGACCGGTCCTACGTATGCGCCGCAAAGCCGATGGTGACGCCATCCGTCCACAGCGCCTTTCCCCTGCTCGACGTGCCTGGCTATTGAAATCTGTTTGATTGTGGAAGTCGCGCACAAAAATCTTTCTGTCCCCTCTCCCACTTCTCTGTGGGTGTTGAAGGTCAGTGAAAATGTCCGGGGTTAACGGGTCAGTGATTATGTCCGCCCTGTGAGGATTGTTAGCCTGGTTCATGTCCACGAGTCCACTTTTCTACTCCTCGCCCTTGGTTTGGAGCGCGGGCGAAAAACTACAGATTCTGAGTTCGCGCCGGCAGTGCGATGCAGCGCGCCGGACAGCTTTTTTGTGCTGGCCAAAGCGCTGCTCGCATTGCCGGCGCGCTCCTTATTTGTCTGG